>NZ_JANINH010000004.1:23190-351725 GCF_024580155.1 Methyloversatilis sp. XJ19-13
GGTGAAGCGGCTGGCTTGCGCCAGCCGCTTCATGCGGACGATCTTGCTGCGGCATGCGTAGCTGCGCTGCGTGTGCCGGCTGCTGCCAACCGTGCATACAACCTGTCAGGCGGCGAGACACTCACCTACCGCGAAATGGTCCGGCGGATATGCGCCGCCTGTGGTCATCGTCCGAGAATGCCGACCATTCCGCTGTGGTTGTTTCGACTCGCGGTGTCTCTCCTCAGGCACGGATTGTGCCAGCGCCAGTTCAGCGCCGGCATGGCAGAGCGCATGAACGTCGATCTGGTGTTCGATCATTCCGCCGCGTCGGCTGATCTCGCCTTTGCGCCTCGAGCCTTCCGGCTTCAGCCGCGGGATATGCCATGATGAAACGGCGTCGGCAGTCCTGATCTCGATCGTGGAATTGTGTTGAATAACGCGCCTATCTTCACGATTAATATGGTTGATTCATTCATTGACGACGAATGCAGTGATCGCTGAAACTGCGATCCCTCGGTTTTCCCTGAGATCACTTCGCTCCCCCTCGTGACTTCTCCGCCCGTCGAACATTCAGCAATCCCGGCTTGCCGTGACTGAACCGCGCGCCGGGTGTCCGGACGCGTTCGCCGGCACGCATCGTGCCGGCGCTGGCCGATGAGGGCGTGTATCTGGCCAGCGAATCGAGCTTCCAGCGCCTGCTGCGCGAGCATGGACAGAACCGCCACCGTGGTCGTAGCCGGGCCCCGCAGCCGTCGCGCCGGCCCACCACGCACATGGCCACCGGGCCCGGGCAGGTTTGGTGCTGGGATATGACCTACTTGCCGGCATCGGTGCAGGGCCACTGGTTCTACCTGTACCTGATCATGGATCTGTACAGCCGCAAGATCGTGGGCTGGGAGGTTCATGCCCGCGATGATGCCGATCACGCGGCCCATCTGCTCAAGCGCACCGCACTGGCCGAGGGCGTACATGCAATGGCCGAAAAACCGGTTCTGCATGGCGACAACGGCAGCACGCTCAAGGCCACCACCGTGCTCGCCATGCTCAACTGGCTCGGGGTCAAGCCGTCGTACTCGCGCCCGCGAGTCTCCGACGACAACGCCTTCGTCGAGTCGCTGTTCAAAGCCGCCAAGTACCGGCCCCAATTCCCTGTGGGCGGATTTGCCGATCTGGATGGGGCCCGAGCCTGGGCTGCTGACTTCGCGCACTGGTACAACTTCGAGCATCGGCACAGCGGCATCCGTTACGTCACGCCCGCGCAACGCCACACCGGTGCGGACCGCGCGATTCTGGCCGCACGCCGCCAGACCTACCTGCAGGCCCGAGAACGCAACCCCCGGCGCTGGTCGGGTGACACGCGCGACTGGTCGCACATCGGCCTCGTCACCCTCAACCCCGAGCGTGACTCCGTCGTCAATGCGGCGACGAATCCCGAAAGCATACTTGGCTTGGTTGCATGAATCAGGCGACAACTATCTTGACTTGCTCCCGGGGGGCACATGTCCAGCGCGGCCGTGCTGCGCCGAGGGTGTAGAAATCCATGTGGCGGATGGCCGCACTGCGGCATTGGACATCGTCATCCGGCTGAAACCGGGAGAGGGTGCGCTCATCGACGCCGTTGTCTGCGATTTCCGTTTGAGCAATGACGAAGACGGGGGGAGGTCATGCGTGCGCTGTGTGCCGTACTGGGGCGCGACGTACCGGTAGTCCTGATCAGCGGGGATACCGCACCCGACCGCCTGCTGCAGGCCCGCAGCGGAGAGCCGGCGGTGCCGTACAAGCCAATGGCTGCCGACGTGCTGATCCGTGCGATCGGTGCCGCCTTGAACCAGGTGGCGGTCGACGCCGGGGCGGACTCCGCCTGACGTGGGACATCGAAAAATGGAAGGGCCGTCTGCCGGACCATCTGCGCCCATGATGGTTCGGCAGGCGCGCTCATTGCCTCATCGATCCAGAGCAGCAGAAGATCATGCCATGTCAATCGTACCTTCTTTAGGTGCGGCCGGATCGCGCGCTTCGTCAGCCGGCGACACCATCCGACGGCTTGCGGAAATCATGGCGCAAAGTACGGAGCGCCTGCTCTAGCTTTAGAACGACGCCGTTGCGTCAGTGCTGAACGACCAGATGCGTCTGCTCAAAGTGCCGACGAACGCGAGCGATGAACTGGCTGCGACGTGGCGGCTGCCCGGATTTTTCGTGCGCTATTTGAATAGGTTGCCGGTCGTGCCCGTCAGTCGCGCGAGATAATTTCGCAGATGCACAACGACATGGCCGGACTCGTCTGCGATTCCATTGCGGCGCAGGGGCCGTTCGTCGCCCGGGTGATCGCCGGTGGCAACGCGGCCTTTGTCGCCCGGCGTACCGCGTCGGTGGTGATCAATGTTCCCGACTGTCGCGGCATGGTCGCGCTCGCCAGAGCCACGCGCGACACTGCGAAACCGCCAAGCAAGGGCTGTGCAGGCCGGTCGCGGCGTCGGCCGGCAAGGCTGCAATGGCGATGACACGCCCGAATACCTCGCGTTTTTCGCTGGTCCAGACAACCAGGGTGTGCCGACGACGACCACGCAGGGGTCCGGGCACTGTAAAATGCTGCTCCCTTCGCCTGTACGGTCTGCCCATGCCGTCAGGCGCATAATCCCTGCGTCCCAATTTCCCGATCACGATGACTACATTGACCCACCTGCAACGGCTGGAAGCCGAAAGCATCCACATCATGCGTGAGGTGGTGGCCGAGGCCGAAAACCCGGTCATGCTCTATTCGGTCGGCAAGGACAGCGCAGTCATGCTGCACCTCGCCGCCAAGGCCTTCTACCCGTCGGTGCCGCCGTTTCCGCTGCTGCACGTCGATACCACGTGGAAATTCAAGGCGATGTATGAATTCCGCGATGCGATGGCACGCAAGCTGGGCATGGATCTGCTCGTGCATATCAACCCCGATGCCAAGTCGCGCAACATCAACCCGTTCGATCACGGATCGGCGCTGCACACCGACCTGTGGAAGACCGAAGGCCTGAAGCAGGCACTGGACAAGTACAAGTTCGACGCTGCCTTTGGCGGCGCGCGCCGTGACGAAGAGAAGTCGCGCGCCAAGGAACGCATCTTTTCGTTCCGCACCGCGCAGCATCGCTGGGACCCGAAGAGCCAGCGCCCCGAGCTGTGGAAGCTGTACAACGCGCGCAAGCATCCGGGTGAGTCGATCCGCGTGTTCCCGATCTCGAACTGGACCGAACTCGACATCTGGCAGTACATCCACCTGGAAAACATTCCCATCGTGCCGCTGTATTTCGCGGCCGAGCGTCCGGTGGTCGAGCGTGACGGGACGCTGATCATGGTCGACGACGAACGCATGCCGCTGCGCCCGGGCGAGGTGCCGCAGATGAAGAGTGTGCGCTTCCGTACGCTGGGCTGCTACCCGCTGACCGGCGCGGTCGAATCGACCGCCGCAACGCTGACCGACATCATCCAGGAAATGCTGCTGACGACGACTTCGGAACGGCAGGGCCGGGTGATCGACCACGATTCGACCGGTTCGATGGAAAAGAAGAAGCAGGAAGGGTATTTCTGATGGCACACGTTTCTGACCTGATCGCCGAAGACATCGGTGCCTACCTCAAGCAGCACGAGCACAAGAGCCTGCTGCGTTTCATCACCTGCGGCAGCGTGGACGACGGCAAGAGCACGCTGATCGGCCGCCTGCTGTACGAATCGAAGATGCTGTTCGAAGACCAGCTTGCCGCGCTCGAAGCCGACTCGAAAAAGGTCGGCACGCAGGGCGGCGATCTCGACTTCGCGCTGCTGGTCGATGGCCTTTCGGCCGAGAGGGAGCAGGGCATCACGATCGACGTGGCGTATCGCTTTTTCTCGACCGACCGGCGCAAGTTCATCGTCGCCGACACGCCGGGCCACGAGCAGTACACGCGGAACATGGTGACCGGCGCGTCGACGGCCGACCTGGCGATCATCCTGGTCGACGCCCGTCACGGCGTGCAGACGCAGACGCGCCGCCACAGCTTCCTGGTGTCGCTGATCGGCATCAGGCGCGTGGTGGTCGCCATCAACAAGATGGATCTGGTCGGTTTCTCGCAGGATGTGTATGACCGCATCGAGCGCGACTACCGTGCCTTCGCGGCGCAGATCGGCCTGAACGACATCCTGTGCATCCCGATGTCGGCACTCCGGGGCGACAACATCACCGACAAGAGCGACCGCACGCCCTGGTATGCAGGCCCGACGCTGATGGAGCATCTCGAAACGGTGCCGATCGATGACATCCAAACGAACGGCCCGTTCCGCCTGCCGGTGCAGTGGGTCAATCGACCCAACCTCGACTTCCGCGGCTTCTCCGGACTGATCGCTTCGGGCACCGTGCGCCCCGGTGACCGGATCCGCGTGCAGCCTTCCGGGCGCGACAGCACGGTCGAGCGCATCGTCGTGTCCGGAGGGGACATGACCGAAGCGGTCGCCGGCCAGTCGGTCACGCTGACGCTGACCGACGAAATCGACTGCAGCCGCGGCGACGTCATCGTCGCGGCCGCGCAGCCGTCCGGCGCAGGCGACAGTTTCGACGCCACGCTGGTGTGGATGAGTGACGAAGCGCTCGCCACCGGCCGCAGCTATCTGATGAAGAGCGGCACGCGCACCGTCGGCGCCACCATCAACGCGATCGAATACCGCGTCAATGTGAACACGATGGAGCGCGGCGAAGCGGCGGCGCTGGCGCTGAACGAAATCGGCCGCGTCGCGCTCGTGACCGATCGACTGATCGCGTTCGACCCGTATGAAGCGGTGCGTGACACCGGCAGCTTCATCCTGATCGACCGCCTTAGCAACAACACCGTTGGCGCCGGCCTCTTGCACGGCGCGCGCAGCAAGCCGCGTGATCTTGGCTGGACGCAGCTCGACACCGGCCGTGCCGCACGGGCCGCGCTCAAGCAGCAGTCGCCGTTGCTGCTGTGGGCTGGCGAAGGCATCGACGCGACGCGGCTGGAGAAGAAGCTGATGTCGCTCGGCCGCCATACGCTGACCGTACCGGCCGCAACCGCCGACCTGCTGCGCGTCGCCGGGCTGTTGCTAGACGCCGGCCTGATCGTCGTCATCGATGCCGAATCCGCACAGCCGCCCAGTCTGGGTGCGGTGATCGCGGCGGGCGAGCACCTCGAGCTGACAGTCGCCTCCGGTGCCTCGCAGGCGGCGCTGGACGAAACCGGCAGCGTGCTGGCGGTACCCGATGGGGTCGCCGAAGAGCAGGTCGAGCAGATCGTCGAAACGCTGCGCAGGGCAGGGCGGCTGGGCTGACCGGCTGCCTGCCACGGACGTACGCGGCAGGCAGTCTTTCAGGGCAGACGACCCCCCCTGGGAGCATCCTTCCGGGGGGCTTGCCGTGCTTTGTTCCCAGCGCCCTGCATCCGGTCTTTCCGCGTCAGGATGCGGCGGGGCAGGTTCTAGAATCCACATCACCGCCAGCGTTTCAATCACCGGATTGCCTGATGACCACCCCTTCGACACTGTCCGCCCCGTGCACCGAACCCCGTCTGACCTCGCTGTCGCATGGCGGGGGTTGTGGCTGCAAGATCGCGCCGGGCGTGCTGTCGGACATCCTGCGCGGCATGCCCGCGATGCCGTTGCCGCCTCAGCTCATGGTCGGCATCGAAACGTCGGACGACGCGGCGGTATACCGTCTGAACGCCGAGCAGGCGCTGGTTGCCACCACCGATTTCTTCATGCCCATCGTCGACGATCCGTACGACTTCGGGCGCATCGCGGCCACCAACGCGCTGAGCGACGTCTATGCCATGGGCGGGCGGCCCATCATGGCGCTGGCGCTGGTCGGCATGCCGATCAACGTGCTTTCGGTTGCCACCATCGGCCGCATTCTCGAAGGCGGCGCCAGCGTATGCCGCGATGCCGGGATTCCGGTGGCGGGCGGTCACACGATCGATTCGGTCGAAGCGATCTACGGTCTGGTCGCGATGGGGCTGGTGCATCCGGACCAGGTGCGTCGCAACGCCGATGCCCGGCCGGGTGATCTGCTGGTGCTCGGCAAGCCGCTCGGTGTCGGCATTCTTTCGGCGGCGCTGAAGAAGGGCGTACTCGATGACGCCGGCTACGCCTGCATGATCGCCACGACGACGAAACTGAATACGCCCGGGCCTGATCTTGCCGCGCTGCCGGGCGTGCATGCGATGACCGACGTGACCGGCTTCGGGCTCGCCGGCCATGCGCTCGAACTGGCGCGCGGTGCCGGCTGCGACCTGCACATCGACTGGGCGAAGGTGCCGCTGCTCGACGGCGTACGCGCGCTTGCGCTCGCGGGATGCGTCACCGGCGCTTCGGGTCGCAACTGGAGCGGCTACGGCAGCGAAGTGTTGCTGCCGGATGGCTTCGCCGCCGAAGACCGGGCGCTGCTGACCGATCCGCAGACCAGCGGCGGCCTGCTCGTGACGTGCGAACCGTCCAGCCTGGATGCCGTTTGCGCCGTGTTCGACCGCCATGGTTTTTCCGCGCCGGCGGTCATCGGCGAGGTGGGCAGCAAGCGCGATGCACCGCGACTGAGCGTGCGTCAGCGCTGACCGGCGGGCGCGCCGCCAGGCGCGCGCGCATGCTATTTTCCGAGCGGCATGCCCTTGCAGCGGCAGGGCATGCGCGTCTTGGCCCGGATGGTGAAACTGGTAGACACAAGGGACTTAAAATCCCTCGACGCGAGTCATGCGGGTTCGATTCCCGCTCCGGGCACCACGGATTGCACAGGATCGGTCGCATCACCGTGTGCCGCCTGATGCGGCGATAATCGCACTCCTCCTAGCGTAGCGCGCCCTGCCGGCGCCACCGCCCTTCATGTCCGTCCCGTCATCCGACTCACCCCGCTTGCTGCTTGCGCCGATGGAAGGCCTGCTCGACGCACGCCTGCGTGCAGTCGTCACGCAGGTGACGCACTACGACTGGTGCGTGACCGAGTTCGTCCGTGTCACCAATATGTTGCTGCCGGCACGCGTCTACACGCGCGTTGCGCCCGAACTGCTCGCACAGTCGACAACGGCTGGTGGCGTTCCGCTGCGCGTTCAGTTGCTCGGCTCGGATCCGGCCTGCCTCGCCGACAACGCCGACCTGCTGGCGCAGCTGCATCCGGCGGGCATCGATCTGAATTTCGGCTGCCCCGCGCCGACGGTGAATCGCCATCGTGGCGGCGCGGTGCTGCTCGACGAGCCCGAACTGCTGTTCGAAATCGTCCGGTCAGTGAGCCGTGCGTTGGCCGGCCGCGTACCCTTCACCGCCAAGATGCGGCTCGGCGTGAATGACACCGGGCGCGCCATCGAGGCGGCGCAGGCGCTGGCCGATGGTGGCGCGCAGATGATTGTCGTGCATGCCCGCACCAAGGCCGACGGTTACCGTCCGCCGGCGCACTGGCCGTGGATCGCGCGCATTGCCGAGTCGGTGAAGGTGCCGGTGATCGCCAATGGCGAAATCTGGACGGTGGCGGATTACCTGCGTTGCCGCGCGGAAAGCGGCCTCGGTGACGTGATGCTCGGTCGCGGCGCAGTGGCCGACCCGCTGCTGGCCGAGCGCATCCGACGGCACATCCGGGGTGAGGCGGCGACCGCGCCGGCGCAGGACTGGCTGCAGTTCGCGCCGCTGCTGGCCGAGTACTGGCGGCGCGTGCTCGGACATGTGGAAGCGCGGCACGCAGCCGGCCGGCTCAAGCAGTGGCTGAACCTTCTGCGCCGTACCTATCCTCAGGCCGAGGCGCTGTATCAGCAATTGCGGCCGGTGCGCGCCAACGAAGACATCGAGCGCATCCTGCTGGCCGCCATTGCCCCGGTGCAAGCCAAGGCCGCGTAAGCGCCCGATCCGTTGTGGCGCTGCTGCCTATTCGGACTTGCCCAGCTTGTCGACCATATTCATCAGCGTGCGGATCTGCGGGGCATCGCGCGTGGCGTAGCCATGCAGATCGGTCGGCGTGGTGTAGCCCCACCAGTCCCAGCAGCCCATCGGATTGCCGACGCTGTCCCAGTTGCCGCGTTCCAGCGGCTTGATCGCGCTGACGCGCGGAAACAGCAGCACCAGACGCAGCGGCCCGGCCCAGCGCGTGTAGCCCCCACCTTCGCTGAAGGCCTGGAACGCTTCGTCCGTCATGCCCTGCTGGCAGCCATGCAACGCGACATGGATGCCGCACTTTTCGTCACGGCAACGCTCGGGCACGAAGACATGAGCCGATTCGGCCAGACCCAGCATGCGCATCGCCGCCTCGGGATCGGCCATGCCGGGTGTGACCGGCACGTAGTTGGCCTGGCGCAGCGCGTACCACTGGCCCGCGCCGTCGTCTGCTCGGGCGCGCGGCTTCTTGTACAGGCTGCGCAGCATGAAGCCGGCAGCATCGAAATCGCAGCCGCTGACGAAATCCTCGTCGCTGGCGTCGCACGCGCCCTGCGCCGGATCGTTCGTCGGCAGGGTATGCGGCGTGGCGCGCGGCTCGCCGCGCACGATCAGGCCGTTGAAGTGCAGGAAGAAGGTGTGCTGTGCTGCCGACGCCTTGGCGCCGACCACGCGGTCTTCGCTGCCGCGGTATTCCCAGATGCGCTGACCGGCCATGTTGGAGACCGGGTCGATGCGGTCGCGCTGCGCCAGTTTCTTCGTGTCGGCGATCAGGTCCTGCACTTCGATGTCGCGCTCGCCCGAACTGAACAGCGACAGCCCGAACATCGGTCCGAACAGCTCGCGCAACCAGGTGCGACCCAGCGTCAGGCAGTCATTGGTCGCCTTGGTGACGAATCCCTGAGCGCACAGATAGGGCGGCCCGGACATGATGCCGATGCCGCGCACCCGCGACGAATGCGCCACCCCCATCTGCACAGCCATGGCGGCACCGGACGACAGACCCGAGACGGTGAAATGCCGTTGATCGAGGTTGAGCGGCGGCGGTGAATCAAGCGCCGGTGCGAGCGGTGAGAGGAGAAGTGCGATGAGTGCTCCGAGCACCCGGATCTTTACAGCAGTGACAGGCATGAAAACGCTCCGGCTTCGTTCAAGTCACAGTATGCGCATTCGGATGCTGCGGCGCAAAATCGGGATGTGGTGGATGAGCGACGGTCAGCGGACGCTGCCCGGCTGCCGCGCCGGATCGGCGTGGGATGTGGGAAGAGCTTTTCAAGCGATTAAGACTTCCAAAATATGGAAGTTAAACGTAGTTTAGTTCGTGTTGTTCGATGTTTGGCGCAAGGCTAATATCGGACGCTGACACGTGTTGCGCCCGGTGCGCCACGCCGATTCACCGAAGGCGGTGCGCTTTGCCCGTCAAAAAAAGGAGATTCACGCCATGAAACGCGTCCTGCTGTTCCTCGCCACCAACATGGCCATCGTGCTGGTGCTGTCCATCACCATGCGCTTGCTGGGCGTCGAGCCCTACCTGACCGAGAACGGCCTCAATCTGGGCTCGCTGCTGATCTTCGCCGCCGTGATGGGTTTCGGCGGCTCGCTGATTTCGCTGGCGATTTCCAAATGGACCGCAAAACGCGCGATGGGCGTGCGGGTCATCGAAACGCCGGCGAACTCGACCGAGTTCTGGCTGTACGAGACCGTGCGCAAGTATTCGGCCGAGGCCGGCATCAAGATGCCCGAGGTCGGTATCTACGATGCGCCCGACGTGAATGCGTTTGCGACGGGAATGAGCAAGAACAGTTCGCTCATCGCAGTATCCAGCGGCCTGCTTCAGCAGATGACACGTGCCGAGGCCGAAGCCGTCATCGGCCACGAAGTGGCGCACGCCGCCAATGGGGACATGGTGACGCTGGCGTTGATCCAGGGTGTCGTGAACACTTTCGTGATGTTCCTGTCGCGCGTCATCGGCCACACGGTTGACCGGGTCGTGTTCAAGAATGAGGACGGTCATGGCCCGGCCTTCTTCGTCACGATGATCGTGGCCGAACTTGTCCTCGGCGTGCTTGCGTCCATCATCGTCATGTGGTTCTCGCGCCAGCGCGAGTTCCGTGCCGACACCGGCGGCGCACGACTGGCCGGCCGCAGCAACATGATCGCTGCGCTGGAGCGTCTGAACTCGCTGCATCCGCAGCCGCTGCCGGACAAGATGGCCGCGTTCGGCATCGCGGGTGGCGGCAATGGCGGCCTCAAGCGCTTGTTCATGACGCACCCGCCGCTGGAAGAACGCATCGCTGCGCTGAAGGCTGCGCAGTGAGCGGTTTCGCGATGCCGTCGATTGACCAAACCGGAGTGACGACATGAACCTCGAAGAACAGAGCGCCCTGCTGGCCATCGTGTTGTACGCGGCGCTCGCCGACGGCAACAAGCATGACCGCGAACGCGACGAGATACGCCGTATCGCCGAATCCATCTCGGGGGAGGCGGGCGCCGCCGATCTGGGCCGCGTCTATCAGGATGTACTGCTCAGGCGCGTGTCGCTCGATGCGCGCATCGCCGCGTTGACCGACGCCGGCCAACGCCAGCTCGCTTATGAAATGGCGGTGTGCGTCTGCGACGCCGATGGCCGGCAGAGCGAAGCGGAACAGCGTTTCCTCGGTGAGCTGAAGACGCGTCTTCAGCTCGACGCCGAGCAGGCGGCCGCTTTTGATGCCGCCGCCGAAGCCATCGTGGCTTCGGGCGAGGTGGCGGTGCCGGTGTCCGTCGGTGAAGCACCGCACCCGGCGGCGGCGGTACCTTCGGCCGCGGGGGCGACAGTGTTCCAGTCGTCGGTACCGGAGGCCGAACTCGACAAGTCCATCCTCAACCATTCGCTGATCAATGGTGCGCTGGAGCTGCTGCCGCAGTCCTGGGCGTCGATGGCCATCATTCCGCTGCAGGTAAAGATGGTCTACGGCATCGGCAAGGCGCACGGCGTGACGCTGGACCAGGGCCACATCCGGGAATTCATCGCCGCGGCCGGCGTCGGGCTGACGTCGCAATATCTCGAGCAATTCGGTCGCAAGCTGCTTGGCGGCCTGCTTGGCAAGGCGGCCGGCAAGACATTCGGGAAGCTGGGTGGCGCAGCGACCGGCATGGCACTCTCGTTCGCCACCACCTATGCCCTCGGACAACTGGCGAAGCGCTACTACGCCGGCGGTCGCGTGATGAATTCCGCGATGTTGCGTGACACCTTCCAGAACCTGCTTGCGCCGGCAAAGCAGATGCAGGCGCAGTACCTGCCACAGATCCGGCAGCAGGCCGAAACACTGGATATGGGGCGGGTGATGGCGATGATCCGGGGCAACTGACAGAAAACCTGCACGACAGGCCGAAGGTGACGCGTGCGGAATGCACTGCTGCCCGAGCAGCCGTCCGCCCTCGACGAGACGTGGCGCCGGGACGGCGATCCCAAGGATCACAGGAATTCCATTTGCCACGCGCCGGCCCCGTGACCGTCGAGTTCGCCGAAGCTACGGTGTTCCACTTCAGGCCGAAATCATGATCAAGAGCTAAGTTCCGGATCATGATGAGGAAGGCCTGCATGGCATGGAGGTGGATCAAACCTCCCTGGACGCGTTGGTGTGAGCCTTCGCACTCGCTATTGCTGCTTGCGCATGCGGCGTCCGTGCTGCCGGTGTTGGCCGTGCTCTGGCGGCTTTCGGGAAACCGCAGTGCCACCGTTGCGCAGGCACGTGAGCCGCTCATCGCGCTTACGACAGCATTGATGGCGCGCTCGACGACAGGATCGCCGGTACGGCCCGATTGCCATTCGGGCTGACGCAGGGGCCGGTCGTTGGCAGCGATGACAAGGCGGCGGGCTCCGCCTTTCTGGCCGAAGTACCGAAGTAACATTCGTTGAACACTGGCATTCTGACCACCCGGACGGCCGGCTGCACTGTGACTCGCAACGTAGCGGCCCTGCGCTGCAGCTGAACGGCCGGAGCTACTTCGTGCAGGCGCTGACCTCTGACAGTCCCGTGGCGGAACCCGTGATCGGGCGGTTGACCGGAAGCGTGTCGCAGCTCGCCTATCCGGTGCGTGCCGCTGATGGCAGTTTGCGCTGCATCCTGCTTGCGTCGCTCGACATGGTTATCTAAGGACGCGCGGCTGCAACAGCGCTGCCCTATCAGTGCATGCATTTTCAGCTGAGGAACTGACCCGCCCCTGACTTTCCGGACCACGGAATCACTTTTCTCACGGAATTCAATGCCTGAAAAATCGGGGCAGGTCAGTACACCGGGTTGGTACACCGGTGCGGCGTTGAACACTGAATCGACAGCGCAAACGAAAAACCCACTGACGAATCAGTGGGTTATCGTTCGATTGGTGGAGGCGGCGGGAATCGAACCCGCGTCCGCAAGCCCTACACAGACAGTTCTACATACTTAGCCTGGCCATTTGGTCTAACCCGTCACCCGCCGACCCGGCAGGCTGATGAAAGGCGATCCGCTTGGTTTTCGTGATGCACCACGCGGCGGAGTGCATCCTTACTTTAGCTGTTAATGGCGCTGCGACCGGTTGCCCGGCCCGACCCGCTAATCAGTCGGTGCAGCGTCCGGCCTTAAGCGGCCAGAGCGTAAGATTCGTCGTTGGCGACTATCTAATTTTCGGTTGGATTTACGAGGTACTCCGACCCTCGGTATGCCCTGCGCTGCTTCGCGACCCACGTCGAGACCAGGTCGCCCCCTCAGCAACAACATGGTACCACCTGGCGGTGATTACAAGAGGGTGAGCAGTTCTAGCGGGTGGTGGATGATGTGATCGGCGCCCCAGTCGCGGAAGTGCGTGCCGGTGCCGAGGTAGCCGAAGGCTGCCGTGACGGTGCGCATGCCGGCGGCCCGGCCGGCCTCGATATCGCGCAGATCATCACCGACATAGATGCAACGTGCCGGGGCGATCGCCATCTGTTCGGCCGCCAGCTTCAGACCCGCGGGATCCGGCTTCGGTACCGGAACGCTGTCACCGCTGATGATGCTGGATGCGCGTTCGTGCAGACCGAGTTCGCGCATCAGTGGCAGCGTGAAGCGCGCTGCCTTGTTCGTGACGACGCCCCAGGGCAGGTTGGCGAGCTCGAGTCGGGTCAGCACTTCACCCATGCCTTCGAACAAGCGGGTTTGCACGCACAGGGCAGTTTCGTAGATCGCCAGAAAGCGACCGGCGAGCGCGGCATAGCGCTCGTCGTCGGGGGTGATCCCGAAACCGGCACCGATGAGGCCGCGCGCGCCGGCCGAGGTGTGTGGCCGCAGGACGTCTGCCGGCAGTTCGGACAGACCCGATTCGTTGCGCAGTTGGTTCAGCGCACCGCCGAGGTCGGGAGCCGTGTCAGCGAGTGTTCCGTCAAGGTCGAACAGAACGCCACGTGTACGCAATTCATTCATCGCGCACGCATCGCATCAGGTAATTGACCGTCGTGTCGCGGCCGAGCGAATAAACCTTGGTCAGGGGATTGTAGAGCATGCCCATCAGTTCGGCTTCACGCAGGCCTGCCGCACGTGCGTCTTGTGCGAGTTCAGACGGTTTGATGAACTTCTCGTATTCGTGCGTACCGCGCGGCAGCAGGCGCAGTATGTATTCCGCACCAACGATGGCAAACAGCCAGGACTTCGGATTACGGTTCAGCGTCGAGAAGAAAACCGTACCCCCCGGGCGCACCATTGTGGCGCATGCGCGTATCGTGCTCGCCGGATCGGGTACGTGTTCCAGCATTTCCATGCAAGTGACCACGTCGTACTGGCCGGCATTTTCGCGTGCATGATCTTCCGCTGACTGGAGTACGTACCGCGCGTTGCGGCCACTTTCAAGCAGGTGAAGTCGTGCTACCGAAAGCGCCTTTTCGCTGAGATCGATGCCGGTTACGTCGGCGCCGCGCGCCGCCATGCTCTCCGACAGGATGCCACCGCCACAACCGACGTCGAGCACGCGCTTGCCGGCGATGCCGATGCAGCCGTCTATCCAGTCGAGTCGCAGCGGATTGATTTCATGCAGTGGGCGAAACTCGGATTCCGGGTCCCACCAGCGGTGCGCGAGTTCGGAAAACTTCTCCAGCTCGAGTGGATCGGCGTTCTGTTGAGTAGTCATGTGCGTATGGACAGGGCAAGGCGTTCATCGGTTGCAGTCGATGGTATACGCAGCCTCGGGAAAAGTTGGACGAAAAAAAGCCCTGCACTCGTGCAGGGCTTTTCAGATCAAGGGACCTGCTTACTTCTGGGTGCCGATGATTTCGATATCCACGCGACGGTCAGGCTGGAGGCAATTCACCAGCTTCTTGTTGCGGAAGTTCTCTGCGCCCATCTTCATGCAGGCATCGCCCGTGACCGGCTGCGATTCGCCCTTGCCCTCAGTGTAAACACGGTTGGCTTCGACGCCCTTGCTGACGATGTATTCCTTGACGGCAGCTGCGCGCTTCTCGGACAGCGTCTGGTTGTACTTTTCCTTGCCGATGCGATCAGCGTGGCCGACAGCAATGATCACCTCGAGGTCAATCGAACCGAGCTTGCTGACCACGTCATCAATCTTGTCCTTGCCTTCCTGGCGCAGCACGGCCTTGTCGAAATCGAACAGGGCGTCAGCCGACAGGGTGATTTTCTGTGCGGCGGGCTTCGGCGCGGGAGCCGGGGCGGGGGCGGGGGCGGGCTTCGGTGCCGGGGCGGCTACGACTGGAGCGGGCGGCTCGCACACATCCTTCGGGAGCAGGTCCTTGTCGCAGGCGCAACCGACTGCAGGCACCGATGCGGCGTAGGCCGGGGTCCAGAAGCCGGTTCTCCAGCACAGGCCGGTTGCGCTGCGAACGACAACGCCGCGGCTGTCGATTACATACGGGACATGGGCCTGGATCTTCGGGTCCACCTTGATGTCTTCAGCCGCGGATGCGTTCGAGGCAAAGCCGGCGGAAGCGGCAAGCAGAGCGATGAGCAGCGGTTTTTGCGTCAGTTGTTTTAGCATGATCCCCTCGTATGAGACTTGAATCGGTTGTAAATCGGACCTTCCGTGGATTCGCAAGATTCCGGAGCAAACGCCCGCAAAGTCTTTGCTGAAGCCACGATTACCAGCGAAATCCGCCAAGACGGCAGCGGCAAGCCGTTATTTGATTACCTTATTTTGCCACAGCCGCCCGCGCGCCTTCAATTCGTTGTTGTGCGGGTGCAACATGATGCCACGGCTGACAAGCGCTTGTCCTGCGACCCATACTTCGCTGACATGTTCCCGCCCTGCGGCATACACAATGTGCGACATCGGCGCGTAACAGGGACGTGTTTCGAGCGCGTCGAACGCCACGGCGCAGAGATCTGCCGACTTGCCCGGGCGAATGGAGCCGATAAGGTGATCGAGGCCGAGCGCGCGCGCGCCCCCTAGTGTTGCCATATGCAACAACTGAGCGGCCGGCAGCGCAGCGGCGTCGCCAGTGGTGAGCTTGGCAAGAAGCCCTGCCTGGCGCATTTCCTGGAACAGGTCGAGCCTGTTGTTGCTGGCGGCCCCGTCGCTGCCCAGTCCGACATTGACGCCTGCTGCCATCAGCGCCATGACTGGCGCTGCGCCGCTCGCAAGCTTCATGTTGGACGTGGGACAGTGCGCCACGCTGGCGCCTTCGCGGCCCAGCAACGCGATTTCGTCAGCATCCAGATGTACCGCATGTACTGCTATCAGTCCTGGGCCGACCAGCCCGATCCGGTGCAGGCGTTCGAGCGGCCTTACTCCGTATTGGGCAATGCTCTGCTCGATTTCACTCTGCGTCTCATGCACATGGGTATGGACGGGCAGATCAAGTTGCTCGGCCAGTGTGCGGATGCGCTCGAACGTGGCGTCGGAAACCGTATAGGGTGCATGCGGCGACAGCGTGAAGTGAAGCAGCGGGTGGGATTTATGGCGATCCCTCACTGCGAGCCCCCGGCTGATGTACTGATCGGCGTCACTGGCCCAGGCGCTGGGAAACTCGATCACCACAATGCCCAGCACGGCGCGCATGCCCAGATTGATCGCGGCTTCGGCGGCGGCATCCGGAAAGAAGTACATGTCGTTGAAGCAGGTGATGCCGCCGCGCAGCATTTCAGCGCAGGCCAGCGCGGTTCCGTCGCGGACGAAGTCGTGGCTCACATGTTCCTGCTCGGCCGGCCAGATGTGCTCGCTCAGCCAGCGCATCAGCGGCAGGTCGTCCGCGTAGCCTCGCAGCAGACTCATCGCGGCGTGGCTGTGGGCATTGACCAGACCCGGAATCAATACATGGTCGTCCAGCGTACGGATTTCACCCGGTGCGTAACGCTGGCGTGCTTCTTCCGCCGGCAGGATATCAACGATACGGCCGTTGCTGACCGCAACGGCGTGATGTTCGAGCACCACCCCGGCAGGTTCGACCGGGATGATCCAGCGGGCTTCAATCAACAGGTCGATTGCAACGTGCGCTTGCGCTGTCTGCATGGGTGTCGGGCGGCTGAGAGTTCGGTGCGATTCGACGAAGTCTAGTCTGTCCGGGTGACGCGCGGCGGCCCCGGGGCGAGTGCAAGCGCATGTTAAACTTGCGGTTTGGCTGCACAAACCGCCCGCACAGACAGCAAGCAGTCTGACTGGTTTCATACAACGACAGCCGCAGTCCGCCTCCCGCCCTCAGATGACCATTTCTTTTGCCAAGGAAACGCTGCCCATTTCGCTCGAAGACGAAATGCGGCATTCCTATCTCGATTACGCGATGAGCGTGATCGTCGGCCGCGCGCTGCCTGATGTGCGCGACGGCCTCAAGCCGGTGCATCGCCGGGTGCTGTTCGCGATGCACGAGGCGAACATCCAGTGGAACCGACCCTATGTGAAGTGCGCCCGCGTTGTGGGCGACGTGATGGGTAAGTACCACCCGCACGGCGATTCGGCGATCTACGACACCCTGGTGCGCATGGCGCAGGATTTCTCCTTGCGCTACACGCTGATCGACGGTCAGGGCAATTTCGGATCGGTAGACGGCGACAACGCGGCGGCCATGCGTTACACCGAGTGCCGTCTGGACAAGATTGCCGCTGAACTGCTGGCCGACATTGACAAGGAAACCGTCGATTTCGGACCGAACTACGACGGCAAGGAGCAGGAGCCGCTGGTGCTTCCCAGCCGCATCCCGAACCTGCTGATCAACGGCAGCGCCGGCATCGCGGTCGGCATGGCGACCAACATTCCGCCGCACAATCTAGGTGAAGTGCTCGACGCCTGCCAGTTGCTGCTGAAAGAGCCGGACACGACGATCGAACAGCTGATCGACATCGTGCAGGCCCCCGATTTTCCGACCAGCGGATTCATCTACGGTCTGACCGGCGTGCGCGAGGGCTACCTGACCGGCCGCGGCCGCGTCGTCATGCGCGCCCGCACGCACTTCGAGGACATCGACCGCGGCAGTCGGCAGGCCATCATCGTCGACGAGTTGCCGTACCAGGTTAACAAGAAGACCCTGCTCGAGCGCATCGCCGAGCTCGTGAATGAAAAGCGGATCGAGGGCATTTCCGACATCCGCGACGAGTCGGACAAGTCCGGCATGCGCGTGGTGGTCGAACTCAAGCGCAACGAAGTGCCGGAAGTCATACTGAACAACCTGTACAAGCTCACCCAGCTGCAGGACACCTTCGGCATGAACATGGTGGCGCTGGTCGATGGCCGGCCGCGCCTGCTGAACCTGCGCGAAATGCTGGACTGCTTCCTGTCGCACCGGCGCGAGGTGATCACCCGTCGCACCGTGTTCGAGCTGCGCAAGGCGCGCGAACGCGGCCACGTGCTCGAAGGTCTGGCGGTTGCGCTGTCGAACATCGACGAAATCATTGCGCTCATCAAGGCCTCTGCGTCGCGCGCCGAAGCGCAGGTCGCACTCATGTCGCGGCCGTGGACGTCACCGCTGGTCGATGAAATGCTGGCCCGTGCAGGCGCCGAAGCCTTCCGGCCGGACGGCCTCGATGCCGCATTCGGTTCGTTCGCCGACGGTTACCGCATGTCGGATGCGCAGGCAAAGGCCATTCTGGACATGCAATTGGCCCGCCTGACCGGCCTGGAGCAGGAAAAGATCATGTCCGAGTACAAGGAGGTGATCGCACAGATCATCGACCTGCTCGACATCCTGGCCCGCCCGGAACGCATCAACTGGATCATTTCCGACGAACTGCGCCAGATCCGCGAACAGTTCGCCGACGGCCGCCGTTCGGAAATCGTCACGCACACCCAGGATCTGGGCATCGAGGATCTGATCGCCCAGCAGGACATGGTCGTGACGCTGTCGCACGGCGGCTACTTCAAGCGCCAGCCGCTGGCCGACTACCGCTCGCAGCGCCGCGGCGGACGCGGCAAGCAGGCGGCGGCGGTGAAGGAAGACGACTTCGTCGACCAGCTGTTCATCGCCAATACGCACGACTACATCCTGTGCTTCTCCAGCCGCGGTCGCGTCTACTGGCTCAAGGTGTACGAAGCGCCGGAAGGCTCGCGCAACTCGCGCGGCAAGCCCATCGTGAACCTGTTCCCGCTGATGGAAGGCGAGAAGATCACGGCCGTGCTGCCGGTGAAGGAATTCGACGAGAACCACTACATCTTCATGGCGACCGGCCGCGGCACGGTCAAGAAGACGCCGTTGTCGGATTTCGGCAATCCGCGCAAGGCCGGCATCATCGCCGTCGATCTTGATGAGGGCGACGTGCTGATCGGCGTCGCGATCACTGACGGCACCGACGACATCATGCTGTTCTCTGACGCCGGCAAGGCGGTGCGCTTCGCGGAGGCTGACGTGCGTCCGATGGGCCGTACTGCCCGTGGCGTACGCGGCATGATGATCGAAGGCGGCCAGAGCGTGATCTGCATGCTGGTGTCCAAGAATGATGAACTGAGTGTGCTGACCGCAACCGAGAACGGTTATGGCAAGCGCACCCGGGTGACCGAGTATCCGAAGCATGGTCGCGGCACCAAGGGTGTCATGGCGATCGCGTCAAGCGAGCGCAATGGCGCGGTGGTCGGTGCCGTGCTGGTCGATACCCGGGATGAAATCATGCTGATTTCGACCGGCGGCGTGCTGATCCGCACGCGGGTGGAAGACATCCGGGAAATGGGCCGTTCGACCCAGGGCGTCACGCTGATCAACCTCGATGGTGGCACCCGCCTCGCGGGCGTCGAAAAGGTGATCGAAAGCGACAGCGAAGCCGACGTCGATTCCGACGCCGAGTCAGAGTCTGCCGGTGAAGCTGATGCCGGGGGCGAGGACGCGGAATAGTTCTGACATGGGCGAGCGCGCGTACAACTTCGGTGCTGGGCCGGCGATGATGCCGGATCCGGTGATCGAGCGGATTGCGCGCGAGTGGCAGGATTTTGATGGAGGTGGATACTCGGCGCTCGAACTGGGGCACCGCAGTGAACCGTTCGCCGACATCCTCGCCCGCGCCAAAGCGGACCTGCGCGAACTGCTCGCGATCCCCGATTCTCACCACGTGCTGTTCCTTCACGGCGGTGCCACGCCGCACTTCGCAATGGTGCCACTGAATCTGGCGCGCGAGGGGCAGAGCGCGGATTACATCCACACCGGTTACTGGTCTGACAAGGCGATGGCTGAAGCCGCACCTCTGGTCAATGTACGCATCGCCGCCAGCGCAGCCGCCAGCGAATTCGATCGCGTACCCGATGCGGCGAACTGGCAACTGGATCCGCAGGCCGCTTATGTGCACATCTGCGCCAATGAAACGATAGGTGGCGTCGAATTTGCCGACTATCCGGAAACGGGCAGCGTCCCGCTGGTGGCGGACATGTCGTCGAACATCCTGTCGCGGCCACTGGATGTGTCGCGCTTCGGCCTGATCTACGCGGGGGCACAGAAGAACATCGGCCCGGCCGGTCTGGCAATCGTGATCGTCCGCGACGACCTGCTGCATCGCGCACGTGCTGCGGTGCCATCGGTGATGAACTATGCGCGCCACGTCGAGTGGGATTCGATGTACAACACTCCCGCGGCGTTCATGATCTGGGTTGCCGGGCTGGTGTTCGAGCATGTGAAGAAGGCAGGTGGCGTCGCGGCGATGCAACGGGAGAACGCTGCCAAGTCGACGCTTATCTACAACGTGCTCGATGGCTCGAAGCTGTACACGAACCGCATCCAGAAGGGTTCGCGCTCGCGCATGAACATTCCTTTCTTCCTTCGCGAGCCGCGGCTGGAAACACGCTTTCTTGATGGCGCGCGCCGGCGCGGGCTGATCAACCTCAAGGGACATCGCGCAGTGGGCGGTGTGCGCGCCTCGCTTTACAACGCGATGCCGCTCGATGGTGCGCGCGCACTGGCCGACTACATGACTGAATTCGAACGCAGGTACGGTTGAACGATGGCATCCGATCCGACTCCCCCTACATCCACTTCCGAGCTGGAGGAATTGCTGAAGTTGCGCGATGCGATCGACGACATCGATCAACGCGTGCTCCAGCTCATTTCCGAGCGGGCGCGTGTCGCGCACCGCATCGGCGAAATCAAGCAGGGCAACATCTATCGCCCGGAGCGTGAGGCACAGGTGCTGCGCCGGCTCGAGGATAACAATCCGGGCCCGCTGCCCGGCCACGCGGTAAAGACGGTATTCCGCGAAATCATGTCGCACTGTCTCGCGCTGGAGCAGCCGCTGACGGTCGCTTTCCTCGGCCCGGCAGGTACCTTTTCCGAAAGTGCAGCACGCCGGCATTTCGGTTCGGCGCCGGCTCTGCTGCCGCTGGCCACGATAGATGAGGTGTTTCGTGCGGTGGAGGCCGGCAACGCGGCGTACGGCGTCGTGCCAGTCGAGAATTCGACCGAGGGCGCGGTCGGACGAACGCTGGACATGCTGCTCAGCACGACGCAGATGGTCTGCGGCGAAGTCATGTTGCGCGTCGAACAGAATCTGATGAGTCGCGACACGCCGTTGAACCAGGTGCGTTGTGTTTACTCCCATTCGCAATCGCTCGCGCAGTGTCATGAATGGCTCAACCGCAATCTGCCGGGCGTACCGACGGTGGCGGTGGCCAGCAATGCCGAGGCGGCGCGTCGCGCAGCCGAGGAGGAGCGCGCTGCGGCGATTGCTGGCGAGGCCGCTGCGCGTGCCTACGACCTGCACATCCTTGCCGCCAACATCGAGGATGATCCGGCGAACACCACTCGCTTCCTGGTGTTGGGCGAGCACGACGCAGGTCCGTCGGGCCACGACAAGACCTCGCTCATCTTCACTGTTCAGAACCGTTCCGGTTCAGTCGTGCGTTTGCTGCAGCCACTGGCCGATGAGGGGGTCAGCATGACGAAGTTGCAGTCGCGACCGGTACGCGGCTTCGGCAGTGGCGGCTGGCAGTATGTTTTCTATGTCGATATCGAAGGTCATCTGAGTGAGCCGGCCGTCGGCAAGGCTATCGCCCGCATCCGCGGCGAAGCAGGATCGCTCAAGGTGCTCGGTTCCTATCCGGTTTCGGTGAGCAATTCATGAGTGTGTTCGACCGCGCAGCGGCGCATATCCGTTCGATTTCCCCGTATCAGCCGGGTAAGCCGATTTCCGAACTGGCCCGCGAAATGGGGCTGCAAGAGTGTTCCATCGTCAAACTCGCGTCCAACGAAAATCCGCTGGGCATGAGCCCGCATGCCCGCGCGGCCGCGCTGGCAGCGATCGACGAGGTGCCGCGCTATCCCGACGGCAACGGCTTCGAACTGAAGCAGGCCCTGATGCGCCATCACGACATCGAGATGAATCAGATCGTGCTCGGCAATGGCTCGAATGACGTGCTCGAAATGGTGGCGCGCGCGCTTCTGGGGCCGGGCAGCAGTGCGGTGTATTCGAAGCATGCCTTCGCGGTCTATCCGCTGGCGACGCTGGCTGCGGGCGCTTTCGGCATCGAAGTCCCGGCGCACGGTTTCGGCTGCGATCTCGACGCTATGCGTGCAGCCATCCGTGTCGACACGCGTGTCGTGTTCATCGCCAATCCGAACAATCCGACCGGCACATTTGTCGAGGCTGCGGCGCTTGAGCGTTTCGTTGCTTCCGTCCCGGTTGATGTGCTGGTCGTGCTGGACGAGGCGTACAGCGAATACCTGCCTGAACACCTTGCCTACGATAGCGCGCGCTGGCTCGCACGCTATCCCAACCTGCTGGTGTCGCGCACCTTTTCCAAAGCTTACGGACTCGGGGGGCTTCGCGTTGGTTACGGCATCGGTCGGCCGCCGGTGATCGATCTGCTCAATCGCGTTCGGCAGCCGTTCAATGTGTCGAACGTCGGCCTCGCTGCAGCGGCAGCCGCGCTGACCGACCAGGACTTCGTGCGTGCATCGGCTGCAGCCAACGCAGCGGGGCTGCGTCAGATGGAAGCGTTCTTCGACGCCCAGGGCATCGAGTACATCCGCTCCTGCGCCAATTTCATTGCGTTCCGCGCGGGCGATGCGGCCACCGTCAACCGCCGATTGCTCGAGCAGGGAGTCATCGTGCGTCCGATCGCCGGCTACGCGATGCCGGAATGGCTGCGTGTATCGATCGGTCTCGAGTCGGAGAACGCACGCTTCATCGATGCCCTGACAAGGGCGCGGACGTGACCGGCGCCATGACGAAGCCTCTGATCGGACGTCTGCTGGTCTGCGGTGTCGGTCTGATCGGCGGCTCGTTTGCTGCGGCATTGAAGCAGGCGAAGCAGGTCGGTGAGGTTGTCGGTATCGGACGCACTGCGGAAAGCATGCAGGACGCGCTGTCGCTCGGCCTTGTCGATCGAATCGAGACAGACTGGCGAACCGCCCTGCAGGGCGTCGACCTGGTGTTGCTCGCGATGCCGGTGGGCCAGATGGATGTCGTGATGTCGCAGCTGATGCCGCATCTTTCACTCGACACGGTGGTCACGGACGCCGGCAGCACCAAGGCCGATGTCGTTGCGGTGGCGCGAGCCCGGTTCGGTTCCCGCATCGGGCAGTTCGTGCCGGGGCATCCGATCGCCGGTGCCGAAAAGAGCGGCCCGCAGGCGGCGCGCGCCGAGTTGTACGACAAGCGCAGGGTGGTATTGACGCCGCTGGTCGAAAACGATGACGCCGCGATCGATCTGGTCCGCAAGGCCTGGCAGGTGTGCGGTGCGCAGGTGTCGACCACTTCGCCCGAACACCATGACCGATGGCTGGCGTCGGTCAGTCACCTGCCGCATCTGCTGTCGTTCGCATTGGTGTCCGAACTGGCTGCGCGGTCGAACGCTGACGAGATATTCAGCCTCGCCGGCGGCGGCTTTCGCGATTTCACCCGCATCGCTGCCAGCCACCCCGAAATGTGGCGCGACATCTTCTTTGCCAATCGCGACGCGTTGCTTTCCGAATTGACCGCCTATGAAGAAGAACTCGCGCGCTACCGCACGCTGATCGAGCAAGGCGACGCGGCGGGCATCGAAAAGCTGCTGGGCATCGCCCGAGAGGCCCGCGTTGCCTGGGCGCAGCGCCAGAGCTGATCCGACAGCCGGCCGTCCTCGTTTGATGGTGCCGGCGGACCTTCCCGCTATGATGAAAAAAGAATTTCTCGACCTTCCTGCTGCCTCCACTGCTCGCGGTACGCTGCGGTTGCCAGGCTCGAAAAGCATATCGAACCGCGTGCTGCTTCTCGCCGCACTGGCGCGAGGCGATACGCTGCTGCACGACCTGCTGGCCTCCGACGACGTAGACCGCATGCTCGATGCCCTGCGCAGTCTTGCCGTGGATTGGCAACACGCGGGCGGCAACGACTATCGTGTTCACGGTACCGGCGGGCAGTTCGCGGTACGTGAAGCGGACTTGTTCCTCGGCAACGCCGGCACGGCCTTCCGCCCGCTGACCGCGGTGCTGGCGCTCATGGGGGGCGAGTATCGCCTGCACGGCGTCCCGCGGATGCATGAACGGCCTATCGGCGATCTGGTGGACGCACTGCACCAGGTCGGCGCACAGATCGATTACGAGGGCCAGACCGGATTTCCGCCGCTGCGTATCCATCCGGCGCGGTTACGGCAGGTGGAAGGCGTCAGCGTGCGCGGTGACGTGTCGAGCCAGTTCCTGACAGGGTTGCTGATGGCGCTCCCGCTGACCGGGCGTGCCATGCGCATCGACATTGATGGCGAACTGATTTCCAAACCTTATGTAGACATCACGCTGGCCCTGATGCGTCAATTCGGCGTCGACGCGCGGCGCGATGGCTGGTCATTCATCAGCCTGCCTGCTGCCGCGAAGTATGTGTCGCCCGGCGAGTGCTTCGTCGAGGGCGATGCCTCTTCGGCTTCCTACTTCCTCGCAGCGGGCGCGATCGGCGGTGGTCCGGTGCGCGTGGAAGGCGTGGGACAGGATTCGGTTCAGGGCGACGTGGCGTTCGCGCAGGCGCTCGAACAGCTGGGCGCGGTCATCCGCATGGGGCCTAACTGGATGGAGGCGTCCGCTCCGGCAAGCGGGCGGCTGCGTGCCTTCGATCTTGACCTGAACCACATTCCCGATGCGGCCATGACGCTGGCCATCTGCGCGTTGTTTGCCGACGGTCCGAGCCGGCTGCGCAACATCGCCAGCTGGCGGGTCAAGGAAACCGACCGCATTGCTGCGATGGCGGTCGAACTGCGCAAGGTCGGTGCCACGGTGGAGGAGGGCGCTGATTATCTTGCGATCACCCCGCCCAAGGCCTTCATCGCCGGTGCATCGATCGACACCTACGACGATCACCGAATGGCCATGTGCTTCTCGCTGGCTACGCTGGGTGGTGTGCCGCTGCGAATCATGGACCCCGGCTGCGTCGCCAAGACATTTCCCGGCTACTTCACTCGCTGGGCAGAGGTGGCGCGATGAGCGGCGACGTTCGGGCGCCTGTGATCGCAATAGACGGCCCGTCCGCGTCCGGCAAGGGGACGGTCGCCGCGCGCGTCGCGGCGGCGCTGGGCTTCCATCTGTTGGACAGCGGCGCGCTCTATCGGCTCACCGCCTTGGCTGCGCTGCGGCGTGGCGCGTCTCTGGACGACGGAGAAACGCTGGAAGCCATTGCTGCAGCGCTTGATGCGCGCTTCGCCGACGATGCGACCTGGCTTGCCGGCGAGGAGGTGACGGACGCAATGCGCAGCGAGGACGCATCGGTCGGTGCGTCGAAAGTTGCAGTACATCAGGGCGTACGGCGGGCCCTGCTTGAGCGACAGCGCGCGTTCCGCCAGCTGCCCGGACTGGTGGCCGACGGTCGCGACATGGCCTCCGTCGTGTTCCCCGACGCCGCGCTCAAGGTGTTCCTCACCGCCAGCGTCGAGGTCAGAGCGCACAGGCGGTATAAGCAGTTGATCGAAAAAGGTGTTTCTGCTAATCTTGAGAGTCTTTCTCAGGATTTGCGTGAACGCGACGAGCGGGACAGCAAACGAGCCAACGCGCCGCTGGTGCGCGTAGTCGATGCGATTCCGCTAGATACGAGTTCGATGTCCGCAGATGCCGCCGTCAGGATGGTTCTTGATGCGTGGGAGCAAGTGAAAGCAGGATGGCCGGTGCATCGAACTGATTCCTGATGCGCCGTTGTCCGGCAAGTGCAGCCTGCGAATGTTCGCAGGATGTTGTGTTCACCCCTAACCCGTTGCCGCGCAAGCGGCTTTTTGCCAATGTCCCAAGTTGCCCAGTCGTCCGAATCCATGGATTCCATGGAAAGTTTTGCAGCGTTGTTCGAGGAAAGCCTCCAGCGCCAGGAAATGCGCGCCGGTGAGGTCATTACCGCCGAAGTGATGCGCGTCGACAACAATTTCGTTGTCGTAAATGCCGGCCTGAAGTCGGAAAGCTATATCGCGATCGAAGAATTCCGCACGGATCGTGGCGAGCTCACGGTTGCGCCGGGCGATTACGTCAGCGTCGCAATCGAAATGCTCGAAGACGGTTACGGTGAAACCCGGCTGTCGCGCGACAAGGCAAAACGCATCGCTGCGTGGAACGAACTCGAAAAGGCGCTCGGCGACGGCACCATCGTCAAGGGTCTGGTGTCGGGCAAGGTCAAGGGCGGTCTGACCGTGATGACCAACGGCATCCGCGCTTTCCTGCCGGGTTCGCTGGTCGATCTGCGTCCGGTCAAGGACACCGCGCCGTACGAAAACAAGGAATTCGAATTCAAGGTCATCAAGCTCGACCGCAAGCGCAATAACGTGGTCGTGTCGCGTCGCGCAGTGCTCGAACTGACCGCAGGCGAAGAGCGCGAAAAGCTGCTCGAGAACCTGAAGGAAGGCACGATCGTCAAGGGCATCGTCAAGAACATCACCGATTACGGCGCATTCGTCGACCTCGGTGGCATCGACGGCCTGCTGCACATCACCGATCTGGCATGGCGCCGCGTGCGTCACCCGTCGGAAGTGCTCGCGGTCGGTGATGAAGTCGAAGCGAAGGTGCTCAAGTTCGATGCCGAGAAGAACCGCGTGTCACTGGGTCTCAAGCAGCTGGGCGAAGACCCGTGGGTGGGCATCTCGCGCCGCTACCCGCAAGGCACCCGCCTGTTCGGCAAGGTGACCAACCTGACCGACTACGGCGCATTCGTCGAGATCGAACAGGGCATCGAAGGCCTGGTTCACGTGTCCGAAATGGACTGGACCAACAAGAACATCCACCCGACCAAGGTTGTCCAGCTGGGCGACGAAGTCGAAGTGATGATTCTCGAGATCGACGAAGACCGCCGCCGGATTTCGCTGGGCATGAAGCAATGCCAGGCAAATCCGTGGGAGGATTTCTCGATGAACCACAAGAAGGGCGACAAGGTCCGTGGACAGATCAAGTCGATCACTGACTTCGGCGTGTTCATCGGTCTGACCGGTGCCATCGACGGTCTGGTGCATCTGTCCGACCTGTCATGGTCGCTGACCGGCGAAGAAGCCGTTCGCAACTACAAGAAGGGCGACGAAGTCGAAGCCATCGTGCTGTCGATCGATGTTGAGCGCGAGCGTATTTCGCTCGGCGTCAAGCAGATGGATGGAGATCCCTTCACCAACTTCATCGCCACCCACGACAAGAACAGCGTCGTGCGCGGAAACGTGAAGTCGGTCGATGCCAAGGGCGCGGTGATTGCGCTTAACGACGACGTTGAAGGCTATCTGCGCGCATCCGAAGCGTCGCGTGATCGTGTTGATGACCTGACCACTGTGCTGAACGTCGGCGACGAGATCGAAACGATGATCGTCAATCTCGACCGCAAGACCCGTTCGATCACGCTGTCCGTGCGTGCGAAGGATCAGGCAGACCAGAACGACGCGATCCAGAAGATCCAGTCCGAAGGTTCGTCGGCCAGCAGTGGCACCACCAACCTGGGTGCGTTGCTCAAGGCGAAGTTGAAGAACCCCTCCTGATCGCAGCTTGCGATTGAGGCTTGGTGACAGCGCCGCCTGCGGGCGGCGTTGTCTTGTCATCATCCGGCTCCGTGCACCTGCTCAATCGATCTGTCATGACAAAATCCGAACTGATCACCCGGCTGGCTACCCGCTTCCCGCAACTGGTGGCGAAGGATGCCGACTACGCAGTCAAGATGATTCTCGATGAAATGACGGCCGCACTGGCGCGTGGCGACCGCATCGAAATCCGTGGCTTCGGCAGTTTTTCGCTGAATCACCGGCCACCGCGCGTGGGTCGCAACCCGAAGTCCGGCGAAAAGGTTCTCGTTCCCGAGAAACGCGTGCCGCATTTCAAGGCGGGCAAGGAACTGCGCGAACGAGTCGATCAGGCACTCGCTGCTGCATCGCCCGTCTCCTGATTTCACTCGCCCATGGCCATCCTCACCTGGCTGCTGCGCATTGTCGTGTTCCTGCTGCTGCTGGGCCTTGCTGCGCGCAACAGCGATCCGGTCACTGTGCGCTGGTTCTTCGGCCACGAGTGGCGCATCGAACTGTCGGTCCTGCTGCTCGCATTGTTCGTGCTGGGCGTGTTGCTTGGTGCGTTTGCAGGCTGGACGCATGCGCGCAAGCAGTCTGGCCCGACTCCAACCTCGGCTGACTGAGTCGGCTACCCACTGAACATGGACATCGAACTTTGGTGGTTGCTCGCGCTGCCACTCTTCTTCGGACTCGGCTGGCTGGCTGCGCGCATCGATATCCGCCATCTGGTCAGCGAATCCAGAGCGTTGCCGCGCTCCTATTTCGCCGGCTTGAACTTCCTGCTGAATGAACAGCCGGATCGCGCCATCGAGTCCTTCATCGAAGCGACCCGCAGCGATCCGCAAACCACTGAGCTGCAATTCGCGCTCGGTAATCTGTTCCGTCGCCGCGGCGAGACCGACCGTGCCATCCAGATTCACCAGGCGTTGGTGAAGCGAGAGGACATCAAGCCGGAGTTGCGCCTAAATGCCCGGCTGGAACTGGGGCAGGACTATCTGAAGGCCGGTCTGCTCGATCGCGCCGAAGAAGTGTTCGTCGGACTGCGCAATACGCCGCTCGACATGGCGGCCCTGCACCACCTGCTCGACATCTACCAGCAGGAAAAGGAGTGGGCGAAGGCGATCGAGATTGCACGCGCCTTGCCGCCGGGCGAGTCGCACCGTGCGCAGAAGGACATTGCCCAGTTCCTTTGCGAGCTCGCCACCCATGCGCTTGCGCAGTCGCGTTACAGCGATGCCCGGCCGCTGCTTGAGGACGCGCTGGCCACGCACCGCAAGTGCGTGCGTGCGCTGGTATTGATGGGCGACCTTCACGCTGCCGAGCAGCAATGGGAACTGGCGATCGAACAGTGGCAGCGGGTCGAACAGCAGAATCCTGTCTACCTCGCCCTGGTCGCCGGCCGTCTTGCTGACGCCTATCGCAAGCTTGGGCGCGAACGTCAGGGCATCACGTTGCTGAAGAGCTATCTTGAACGCCACACTTCGCTCGATCTGCTCGACGTCGTGTTCAAGGAGGAACTCGACACGGAAGGGCCGGCCGGTGCGCTCGCGCTCGTGCGCGATGAATTGCGCCGCAATCCGACGCTGCTCGGCCTCGACAAGCTGCTTGAGGCACAGATGCAGACGCTGCCGCCGGAGTCGCGCACCGATTCCGATCTGATGAAGGGCATCATCCATGCGCACACGCGTCGCGTGGCGCGTTACCGTTGCGATACGTGCGGCTTCAAGGCGCGCCAGTTTCACTGGCGCTGCCCGGCCTGTGGCGGCTGGGAAACCTATCCGCCCAAACGTACCGAAGAATTCGACCTCACGCCCTGATCGATGCGCCTTTCGCCCTCCAGCTTGTCGTTGCCAGACACCTCTCGTGCGCGCATCCTTGTCGCCGGCGATGTGATGCTGGACCGCTACTGGTTCGGCGACGTGCAGCGTATTTCGCCAGAAGCACCGGTGCCGGTGGTGAAGATCGACCGGGTGGAGGAGCGGCCGGGCGGTGCGGCCAACGTCGCGCGCAACTGCGCCGCACTGGGCGCACACGTAAGTCTGTTGTCGGTGGTGGGTGCCGACGAGGCAGCCTGCACGCTGCGCGAACAGATGAAGTCGGCGGACATCGATGCCAGCCTGCATGAAGACACCGCCTTGTCGACCACGATCAAGCTGCGTGTGATCGGCCGCCAGCAGCAACTGTTGCGCATCGATTTCGAGAACATGCCCACGCATGAAGTGTTGCGCGCCAAGCTTGATGAGTTTGCACGCCGGGTGAACGACGCGGATCTGGTGATCCTGTCCGATTACGGCAAGGGCGCGCTGTCGAATATCCGCGACATGATGGAAATCGCCCGAACCGTCGGCAAGCCCGTGCTGGTCGATCCCAAGGGCGACGACTATTCGCGCTACGCAGGCGCCACGCTGCTGAAGCCGAATCGAAACGAGTTGCGTGAGGTCGTCGGACGCTGGCTGGACGACGACGACCTTGCGCGCCGCGCGCACACGCTGCGTGACGAACTGAATCTTGGTGCGCTGCTGCTGACCCGCTCGGATGCCGGCATGAGCCTGTACGACGGCAGCGGTGTCATCCACGAACCGGCGCTCGCACGTGAGGTATATGACGTGAGCGGCGCAGGCGACACGGTGATCGCCACGATGGCTGTCATGCTCGCGGCGGGCAGTTCGATGCCCGATGCGATGCGGCTGGCGAACCGTGCAGCGGGCATCGTCGTTGCGAAGCTCGGCACTGCGGTATGCTCGCTGGACGAATTGGCGGCCGATCTGCGTCACACCTGATCCGACGGTCGCGCGACGTCCGTCTTTCGTCTGCCTGTGGAGTTTTACGCCATGCGTCGCCTGATCTGCTTTCTGCTGCTTTGCCTCGCCGCCCCCTGGGCGCTGGCCGCGCTCGATCTGAATGTCGCCACCGAAGCTGAGCTCGATGCATTGCCCGGCGTCGGCCCGAGTCGCGCTCAAGCCATCATCGAGCACCGTTCGAAGAATGGCCCGTTCGCCTCGGTGGAAGACCTGCGCAATGTGAAGGGCATCGGCGACAAGACATTCGCCGAACTCAAGCCGCTGCTCACCGCCGGGGCCGGGGGCGGTGCAGCGACGTCCGAAGCGACCGCGAGCCCGCCCTCTGTCGTACCTGCCTCTGCTGGGTTTCCTTGGTGGATTGTCGGGGTGATCGTGCTCGTCGCAGTGATCGGCGTCGTGGTGATGCGTCGCCGTGTTTCACCTTCAGTGGTTCAGACGCCTGCTGCAGCACCGCTACCGGAGGCGCAGGCGCCAGCTGCAACGCAGGTGCGATCCGCGGGATCGCCACCGCCGCGTCCGGCGGGCGGTACAGCGGGCACCCCGCATGCACCGCCGACGCGCCCGGCAGGCGCACCACCGAGACCCGCCGGCAGTCCTCCCGCCCAGCCGTTGGCCGATCCAGCGGCCGCGACGTCCGCCGCGCCGCCGAGGCCGGCAGGCGCCCCCCCCAAACCGGCCGGCTCACGCTGAATCCGCCCTACAGACTTCAAGGCAGCCATGCACTACAAGACACTCGAAGATTTCGTCGGCAATACACCGCTGGTTCGGCTGCAGCGTATTCCGGGCGCTGACAATGCGCGCCGTGGCAACGTCATCCTGGGCAAGCTGGAGGGAAACAATCCGGCCGGTTCGGTCAAGGACAGGCCGGCGCTGTCGATGATCCGTCGTGCCGAAGAGCGCGGCGACATCAAGCCGGGTGACACGCTGATCGAGGCGACCAGCGGCAACACCGGCATCGCCCTGGCCATGGTGGCGGCGATGCGCGGTTACAAGATGATTCTGGTCATGCCCGAGAACCAGAGCATCGAGCGCCGCCAGAGCATGGCCGCCTACGGTGCCGAACTGGTGCTGACGAGCAAGGCGGGCAGCATGGAACTGGCGCGCGATGTGGCGGAGAAGATGCGCGACGAAGGTCGCGGCATCATCCTCGACCAGTTCGCCAATCCGGATAATCCGCGTGCCCACATTGAGGGAACTGGCCCGGAGATCTGGCGCGATACCGAAGGTCGCGTCACCCATTTCGTCAGCTCGATGGGCACCACCGGCACCATCATGGGGACCTCGACCTTTCTGAAGTCCAAAAATCCGGACATCCAGATCGTAGGCTGCCAGCCTGAGGAAGGTGCGCAGATTCCGGGCATCCGCAAGTGGCCGCAAGCCTATCTGCCGAAGATCTACGACGGCGCGCGCGTCGACCGGCTGGAGTATGTCGGTCAGGCTGCAGCCGAGGACATGACGCGCCGTCTGGCCGCGGAAGAGGGTATTTGCGCAGGCATCAGTTCCGGCGGTGCACTGGTTGTCGCCTTGCGCATTGCAGCAGAGGTCGAGAATGCGACCATCGTCACCATTGTCTGCGACCGCGGTGACCGCTATCTGTCTACGGGTGTATTTCCCTCCTGAACGACTGTTGCGGCCGCTGCGCCGCTGCGCGGCAGCGCTGATTCTGCTCGGTGCCCATTCATCGCCGCAGGCGGCTATCGAACTGCGCTTCGAGTCACTGTCGGCAGCTGCCGTCGAATTGATCGACGTGCGCATTGCTGCAGCCGGGCTGGATGGTGGCCGCGCAAGCATCACTGCGTCACGTGCACTTGTCGCCGGGCGTGCGCTGCAGCGTGTCAAACTCGAATGCGGCGACTTCGCGGTGCTGCCTGAAATGCATTGCAGAGGAGGGCGACTGAGCGCCGAAGGTTACGGTCCTTGGCCGGTCGAGTTCAGCCTTCGCGGACCTCAACGCGCGCTGCGCGCAGACATCCACCTGAACGCCGAAGTCACGGCAACGGTGACCGGAGAGCTGGCTGGCAGCTTGCCGCAATTGCGGCTGGTGTCGTCCGGCGTGCCGCTTGCATTCCTGCTCGGCGAACTTCCGGCGTTGAAACCTTACGTGCCAGCCGGTACGGTTGATGTCGACGCCACATTGGTGCTGAAGGTCGCCGAACGGTCACCCCGATTGCGTGCCACGCTCGCTCTACGCGACGGACGTTTCGGCTCGGCAGACGGTTTGCGTGCAGCGGATTCGCTTTCGGCGGTCATGGATATCGACGTGCAGCGCGACGGCCCGGATTGGCGCGGCACGCTCGTAACCGACTGGCGCGGCGGCGAATTGCTGTGGGACAGCGTCTATCTGACGGGAGGCGGCAGCGTGCTGTCGGCGGATTTCAGATTGTCGCCGTCAGCACTGGATCTGACTGCGCTCGCGCTTGATCTTGCCGGTATAGGGCGTCTGACCGGCGACGCCACACTGGATCGCGCAAGTGTCGCGCTGCGCGCGGCGCGCGTGCAGGGTGCCGAACTCGACCTGAAGCTGCTCAACGAACGCTTCGTTCAGCCACTGTTTGCCGCGCGGGGCTGGCCGGCATTCGTCATGCAGGGGTACGCGGATGTGGCAGCCCGGCTTGATCCCGCCGGGTTGCACAGTGCGAAACTGATCGTACGCGGTGGCCACGTGAGTGACGCAGCCGGACGGTATTCGCTGCAGCAACTGGACGCAGACCTGCCGTGGCAACGTGACGCTGCGGCACGCATGCACATCACCGCGGGCGAAGGGCGATTCGGCCGTGTGCCAGTCGGCCGCTTCGCGCTCGACGCCGACGTGGCACCCGATCATGTGGCTGTTCAGCCGGTGCGCATCCCGTTGCTCGACGCCGGCCTTCAGCTGAATCTGCTGCGCTTCGAACGCGTGGACGGCCGGTGGACCGGTGACCTGTCGGCCGACCTTGAACCGCTGTCGATGCCGGAACTGACGCAGGCACTCGGCTGGCCGCGCATGGCCGGAAGTGTCGGCGCCAGCGTGCCGCACGTGCGCTGGCGCGATGGCGTGCTGTCACTGGACGGCCAACTGATGATCCAGGTGTTCGGCGGTTACATCGCCGCGAGCGGTCTGCAGGTGATCGAGCCCTTCGGCACGACACCGCGTGTACTTTCCGACCTGCAGATGCGTTACGTCGATCTGGACGCGCTGACCGAAACCTTCAAGTTCGGTCGCATCACCGGTCGGCTCGACGGGGATGTCACCGGGCTGGAATTGTCGCGCTGGGTGCCAGTGGCGTTCGATGCGCGCGTGCGTTCGAGTGAGGGTGACTATCCGCGGTCGATCAGCCAGCGCGCTGTGGACAGCATCACTGCGCTGGGGGGCTCGGGTGCGACTGCGGCGATCCAGCGTACATTCTTGGGTGTGTTCGAACGCTTCGGATATCGGCGCATCGGGGTGTCTTGTCGATTGCGCAATGGCGTGTGCGAGATGGATGGGCTGAGCACCCGGAACGGCGGATTCGTGCTGATCGAGGGGGGCGGTGTGCCGGCGCTCAGCGTGGTTGGCTACAATCGACGCGTCGACTGGCAGGTGTTGCTGGAACGGCTGGCGCGCGTGACCGAAACGAAACCGGTGCTTCAATGAGGTGGACATGAACAGGTCGCATACACACAAGGCGCTCACACGCCAGTCACCCCCGCGCAGGTCGATGGTCATCGCACTGGTCGCCTCTGCGCTGCTCGCGGGCTGCGTCACCATCAACATCTACTTTCCCGCCGCTGCGGCGGAAAAGGCCGCCGATCGCATCATCGACGAGGTCTGGCAGCTGAAGAACGGCAGCCAGACCCCGGCGACACCGGAAGGGAAACAACCATGAAGACAATGCACCGCATTGTTCTGCTTTGCCTGTTTTATGCGGGCGCGGTCTGGGCGCAGGGCAACCTGGAAATCAACACGCCTGCGATCAGCCAGCTGCGCGATGCGATGCAGGCACGCCACGCGCAGCTCGCACCGCACTACGCATCCGGCGCGCTGGGACTCACCGCCGATGGGCGGATCGCGCTGCGCGATGCCAATGCGGTGCCGCTGGCACAGCGCCAGGCGGTGCAGGGGCTGGTGGCGCAGGAAAATGGCGATCGCGATGCGCTTTATCGCGAAATCGCGCGCGCCAACGGTCATCCCGAATGGGAGGCGGATATCCGCTCCACCTTCGCGCAACGCTGGATCGGGCGTGCCCAGAGTGGCTGGTATGTCCAGTCCGGCGGGCAGTGGTCGCGCAAATAACTTCAATCCTCACAGGACAGACATGGCCGCCGTACTCGTATTCGACATCGAAAGCATTCCGGACATCGCCGGTATCCGCCGGCTGCATCAGCTGCCGGACGAGCTGTCCGACTCGGAAGTGGCCGAGTTCGCCTTTCAGCAACGCAGGGCCAGCGTCGGCCACGATTTCCTGCCGCTGCATCTGCAGCGCGTCGTCGTCATCTCGTGCGCATTGCGCGATGCGCGGTCTCTGAAGGTGTGGTCGCTGGCCGAGCCGGAGAACGGTGAAGGGCAGATCATCCAGCGCTTCTACGAAGGTATCGAGCGGCTGACGCCGCAGATCGTGTCCTGGAACGGCGCCGGTTTCGATCTTCCGGTGTTGCACTACCGCGGTCTGATCCACGGTGTCACCGCGCCGCGCTACTGGGAAATGGGCGAGGGCGATGGCCCGGATGCGCGTGAATTCAAGTGGAACAACTACATCAGCCGATATCACTCGCGGCATCTTGACCTGATGGATCTGCTGGCGCTGTATCAGGGTCGTGGCAATGCGCCGCTGGATGAACTCGCCAAGCTGATCGGTTTCCCGGGCAAGCTGGGCATGGACGGTTCGGCCGTGTGGGGGGCGTGGCAGCGCGGCGAGATTGCGCAGATCCGCGATTACTGTGAAACGGATGTGCTCAACACCTTCCTCGTGTTCCAGCGCTTCCAGTTGATGCGCGGCGTGCTCGACCGCGCGCAGTACGATGCCGAAATCGCTTTCGTGCGCGATTGGCTGGCAGCACAGCCGGGTGCGCACTGGAAAGAGTATCTGGCCGCCTGGCAGGCGCCGTGAAACAGCGTGCGAAATTTGTCTTGAGTCGCGCCGGATTCCGGCTATACTTGCGCGCTCTTTTAGGCGCGTAGCTCAGCTGGTTAGAGCACCACCTTGACATGGTGGGGGTCGTTGGTTCGAGTCCAATCGCGCCTACCAACATTCGCTGCAGGTTTTGAAAGGTTGCGTTATGACACCGCGAACGCGTTTCACTCCGGTACCTATCGCTGTCTGAGGCCTGCAGATCAAGACGCACGGAACGATGATTTCGTTCAAGCGTGTGCAAATTGAAAAGTGCGGCTCAGGCCGCACTTTTTTTTTCGTCCCGAGTTTTCGTTACACCCCCGTTACCGTTTTCCGGAGCAACGCCAATGGTCAATATCACCCTGCCGGATGGTTCGGTCCGCAGCTTCGAGGCTGCAGTCACCGTACGCGACGTTGCGGCATCCATTGGCGCCGGTCTGGCCAAGGCGGCGCTCGCCGGTCGTGTCGATGGCAAGCTGGTGGATACCTCTTTCGTGATCGAAGGTGACTCGCAACTGGCTATCGTCACCGACCGCGATGCCGACGGCCTGGACATGATCCGCCATTCAACGGCCCACCTGCTCGCGTATGCAGTGAAGGAGCTGTTCCCGGACGCTCAGGTGACCATCGGTCCGGTGATCGAAAACGGCTTCTATTACGATTTTTCCTACAAGCGCCCGTTCACGCCGGAAGATCTGGCGGCGATCGAGCAGCGCATGACCGAGCTGTCGAAGAAGGACATTCCCGTGTCGCGCGAGGTATGGCAGCGCGACAAGGCGGTCGACTTCTTCAAATCGATCGGCGAGCACTACAAGGCGGAAATCATCGCGTCGATTCCGGCCGATCAGGATGTGTCGCTGTATCGCGAGGGCGAATTCATCGATCTGTGCCGGGGTCCGCACGTGCCGTCGACCGGCAAACTCAAGGTGTTCAAGCTGATGAAGGTGGCCGGGGCCTACTGGCGCGGCGATGCGAAGAACGAGATGCTGCAGCGCATTTACGGTACGGCCTGGGCGAAGAAGGACGAGCAGGACGCCTATCTGCACATGCTCGAAGAGGCAGAAAAGCGCGACCACCGGAGACTGGGCAAGCAGCTTGACCTGTTTCACATGCAGGAAGAAGCGCCCGGCATGGTGTTCTGGCACCCGAAGGGCTGGGTCGTTTGGCAGCAGATCGAGCAGTACATGCGTCAGGTGCTCGACGAAGCCGGTTATCGCGAGGTGAAGACGCCGCTGATGATGGACCGTGTCCTTTGGGAGAAGTCCGGCCACTGGGAAAACTACCGCGAGAACATGTTCACCACTGAGTCGGAAAAGCGCGATTACGCGGTGAAGCCGATGAATTGCCCGGGCCACGTACAGATATTCAATGCGGCGCTGCATTCCTACCGCGATCTTCCGCTGCGTCTGGCTGAATTCGGCTCATGCCATCGCAATGAGCCGTCCGGCGCGCTGCATGGCCTGATGCGGGTACGTGGCTTCGTGCAGGACGACGCACACATCTTCTGCACCGAAGCGCAGATCACTTCGGAAGTCACGGCCTTCAACGAATTGCTGCTGCGCGTCTATCGCGATTTCGGCTTCCATGATCTGGCAGTGAAGCTTTCCCTCCGACCGGCCAAGCGCGCGGGCTCCGATGACGTGTGGGATCGCGCGGAAGCGGGTCTGCGCGATGCTCTGCTCGCGTCCGGCATGCAGTGGGAAGAACTTCCGGGCGAAGGCGCCTTCTACGGCCCGAAAATCGAATACCACATCAAGGACGCAATCGGCCGGTCGTGGCAATGCGGCACACTCCAGCTCGATTTCGTGCTGCCGGAGCGTCTTGACGCCGAGTACGTCGCCGAGGACAACGGCCGTTACCGGCCCGTGATGCTGCATCGAGCGGTGCTCGGTTCGCTTGAACGCTTCATCGGCATCCTGATTGAAAACCATGCCGGCAACTTTCCGCTGTGGCTGGCGCCGGTCCAGGTCGTCGTGATGGGTATCACGGAGGCGCAAGCGGATTACGTCCAGGAAGTCACGAATGCTTTGCGCGCTGCGGGTCTGCGCGTCGAATGCGATTTGCGCGGGGAGAAAATTAACTATAAAATCCGCGAACATAGTCTGCAGAAGCTGCCTTACCAGGTCGTCGTGGGCGACAAGGAAAAGGCGGCAAAAATGGTGGCCGTGCGTGCCCGGGGAAATACGGATCTCGGGCAGATGACCCTGAGCGATTTCATGCAGCGTCTCGCTGAAGAAATCGCCACACGGGGAATCGATCGCACGGCCTGATTTTTTTCGCCTCGGGAGTACGAGCATCAGTCAGCAAAAATCGCAGCGCCTCAATTCGGAGATCAACGCCCCGGAAATACGTCTTGTTGGCGAAGAGGGTGAGCAACTCGGTATCATGTCTGCCCGTCAGGCATTGACGATGGCGGAAGAAGCCGGTGTGGATCTGGTCGAGATTGCGCCGCTCGCCAAGCCGCCGGTCTGTCGTCTGATGGACTTCGGCAAGTTCAAGTACCAGGAAGCGAAGCGCGCTGCCGAGGCGAAATCGAAGCAGAAGCAGATTCAGATCAAGGAAGTGAAGTTCCGTCCGGGAACGGACGAGGGCGATTACCAGATCAAGTTGCGCAACTTGTCGCGTTTTCTTCAGGATGGCGACAAGGCGAAGGTCACGCTCCGTTTTCGCGGTCGGGAAATGGCGCACCAGGAGTTCGGCATCCGCCTGCTGGAACGTGTGAAGGCCGATCTTGAAGCGCTGGCGGTGGTTGAGCAGTTTCCGAAGCTTGAAGGACGTCAGTTGATCATGGTGCTGGCACCGAGCAAGAAGAAGGTCTGATTCACTCAGCCTGAAGAAGAATCTGCCGGACCTGAAGTCCGGCGATGCGTGAGGTTTTGCCTCGCGTCGCCGCGGTTGAACAATCGCGGCACAACAAGTGTTCACGGGTATGAAAGTGCTGCGAAAGGTTCGCGGTCACCTGTGAAGATGACATAAATGGAGTTTTGTCATGCCCAAGATGAAGACCAAGAAGGGCGCTGCAAAGCGCTTCAAGGTCAGGGCGAGCGGCAGCATCAAGCGTTCGCAGGCGTTCAAGCGCCACATCCTGACGAAGAAAACCACCAAGTCGAAGCGCCAGCTTCGCGGTATGACGGCGGTGCATGCGACGGACGACGCACGCGTTCGCAACATGCTTCCCTACGCATAAGGAGCCCACGAGATGCCCAGAGTCAAACGTGGTGTAACGGCACGCGCCCGTCACAAGAAGGTACTGGATCAGGCCAAGGGTTACCGCGGTCGTCGCCATAGCGTCTATCGCATCGCCAAGGAAGCGGTGATGAAGGCAGGCCAGTACGCCTACCGTGACCGCCGCCAAAGGAAGCGTCAATTCCGCGCGCTGTGGATCGTGCGTATCAACGCCGCTGCACGCGAAGTGGGTCTGACCTACTCGAAGCTGATCAACGGCCTGAACAAGGCGTCGATCCAGGTCGATCGCAAGGTGCTCGCAGACCTCGCCGTATTCGACAAGGCTGCGTTCGCGGCGATCGCGAATCAGGCCAAGGCCCAGCTCGGCTAAACGTGTTGCACGCAAAAAAGGGAGGCCTGGCCTCCTTTTTTTGTCCCCATATTGTTCGGATTCAAGTCGATGAGTGATCTGGAAGCGCTTGTTTCACAAGCGGAAATCGATTTTTCTGCGGCGGCGGACGCCGTGGCGCTGGAACAGGTCAAGGCGCGTTTTCTCGGCAAGTCCGGTAGCCTGACCGAATTGCTCAAAGGCCTCGGCAAGCTCGACCCCGACGCCCGCAAGCTCGCCGGCGCGGCAATCAATATTGCCAAGCAGCGGGTCGAGGCAGCGCTTGAAGCGCGCCGTGAGGCATTGCGCAAAGCCGCACTCGAAGCCCGCCTGGCGGAAGAGTCACTCGACGTGACCTTGCCCGGACGCGGCCATGCGAAGGGCGGTCTGCATCCGGTGACCCGCACGCTCGAACGCATTGAAGCGTTGTTCCGCGGCATCGGCTTCGATGTGGCGGATGGCCCGGAGATCGAAACCGACTTCCATAACTTCACTGCGCTGAACACGCCGGAAAACCATCCGGCGCGTTCCATGCACGACACCTTCTACCTGGAGAGGGCGAGTGATGTGATGCTGCGCACCCATACCAGCCCGATCCAGGTGCGTTACATGCAGGCGCACGTCGCGCGTCATGCAGGCGCGGCAACGATGCCGGAAATCCGCATCATTGCGCCCGGCCGCGTCTATCGCGTCGATTCCGATGCCACGCACTCACCGATGTTTCACCAGGTCGAAGGCCTGTGGGTTGGCGAGTCGGTCAGCTTTGCCGACCTGAAGGGCGTGGTGAGCGATTTCCTGCATCGCTTCTTCGAAGCCGATCGTCTCGACGTGCGCTTCCGGCCCTCCTTCTTCCCATTCACCGAGCCGTCAGCGGAAATCGACGTCGCATTTCCGAGCGGACCGCTGGCGGGTCGCTGGCTGGAAATCGCCGGCTGCGGCATGGTGCATCCGAATGTGCTGCGCCATTGCGGCATCGATGCCGAACGTCATACCGGCTTTGCGTTCGGCTTCGGGCCCGACCGCCTGACCATGCTGCGTTATGGCATCAATGACCTGCGCCTGTTCTATGACGGTGATGTGCGTTTCCTGAGCCAGTTCCGCTGAGGTTTTTGCCCGATGAAATTTTCAGAGAAATGGTTGCGCGAGTTCGTTGACCCGGCCATCGATACGCAGGCGCTGTCGCACCTGCTGACCATGGCGGGTCTCGAAGTCGAGGAACTTGATCCGGTGGCAGCCGCCTTTCACGGCGTTGTCGTGGCGGAAGTACTGTCCGTTGCACCGCATCCGGATGCCGATCGCCTGCGTGTCTGCAGCGTGAATGCGGGCGGCGAGCCGCTGCAGATCGTGTGCGGTGCGCCCAACGTAGCCGCCGGCATGAAAGTGCCGTGCGCCACGGTGGGGGCCAGTCTGCCGGGTATCGACATCAAGCGGGCGAAACTGCGCGGCGTTGAAAGCAACGGCATGCTGTGTTCTGCGCGCGAACTCGGGCTGTCGGAAGATCATGGCGGCCTGCTCGCGCTTCCCGTCGATGCGCCGGTAGGCACAGACATCCGGCATTACCTTGATCTTGACGACAACGCTTTCGTCATCAAGCTCACACCGAACCGCGCAGACTGTTTCGGCATGCTGGGCATCGCGCGCGAAGTGTCGGCGCTGACCGGTGCGCCGTTGTGCTTGCCGGAGATCGTCGCCGCGCCGGTCACGCTGACCGAGGTGCTGCCGGTCAGTATCGAGGCGGCAGATCTGTGCGGCCGTGTTTCGGGCCGTGTCATTCGCGGCGTAAATGCCCGCGCAGCCACGCCGGAGTGGATGAAGCGCCGGCTGGAGCGCGCCGGCATGCGTTCGATCTCCGTACTGGTCGACATTTCCAATTACGTCATGCTGGAGTTGAACCGACCGAATCATGTGTTCGATCTCGATCGCGTGAAGAGTGGCCTTACAGTGCGTTGGGCGCGCGAGGGCGAACAACTCGTGTTGCTGAACGAGCAGACCATCACGCTGACACCGGACTGCGGCGTCATCGCCGACGGGAGCGGCGTCGAAAGCTTCGCCGGCATCATGGGCGGCGCATCGACTGCGTGCTCGCTTGATACACGCAATGTCTATGTCGAGGCGGCGTTCTGGCAACCTGATGCCATTCAGGGTCGTGCCCGCCGCTATGCGTTCTCCAGCGAGGCCGCTCACCGGTTCGAACGAGGCGTCGATTTTGCAGATACCGTGGCCGGCGTCGAGCGCGTCACGCAGCTCATTCTCGAACTGTGCGGCGGCGAAGCCGGCCCGATTGATGACCGCATCACCATGCTGCCGTCGCGTGAGCCGGTACGTCTGCGCCCGTCGCGTGTGTCCCGTGTGCTCGGTTTGCCATTTGGAGACGACGCCATCGAAGCCTGTCTTCAGCGCATGGCGCTGCCCTTTGCACGCGATGGCAATGATTTCATCGTGCAGCCGCCGACCTGGCGCTTCGATCTGCGTATCGAGGAAGACCTGATAGAGGAACTGGCCCGTCTGCACGGTTACGACAATATCCCGACCCATCCGCCGGTCGGCCGACTGGCCATGCCGGAGTTATCCGAAGGACGTCGAAGCGCATCGAATGTGCGCCACCTGCTGGCTGATCGCGATTTTCAGGAAGTGATCAACTTCGCATTCGTAGAGCGACGCTGGGAAACTGATTTTGCCGGCAACGACACGCCGGTTGTGCTGGCCAACCCGATCGCGAGCCAGATGTCGGTCATGCGCTCGACGCTGATCGGTGGTCTGGTGGACAACGTGGTGACCAACCGTCGCCGTCAGCTCGATCGCGTGCGGGTGTTTGAAATCGGCCGCTGCTTCGCACACGACGCGCAGGCGGTGCCGGTCCCGGGTTTCGCGCAGACGCTGCGCGTCGCCGGGCTCGCGTGGGGGGCGGCGCAAGCGGAGCAGTGGGGCGCCGCGGCACGTCCGACCGATTTCTTCGATGTGAAGGGCGATGTCGAGGCGCTGGTGTTGCCTTGTCAGGCAACCTTCGTTCCTGCGCGCCATGTGGCGCTGCATCCTGGGCGCTCGGCATCGATCAGTCTGAACGGACACGTGATCGGATTCATTGGTGAATTGCATCCGGAACTGGTGCAGCGCTACGAATTGGTGAGCGCACCGCTGGTATTCGAATGCGATCTCGAACCGCTGCTCGGCAGTGCAGTACCGGCGTACCAGACCGTGTCCAGGCAGCCTGCAGTACGGCGCGATCTGGCGCTGCTGGTGCCGCGTTCGACACCGCTTTCTCGGGTGCTGGAGGGGCTTCGCAGCGCTTCGCCGGCCATCGTGCAGGACATCGCCCTGTTCGACGTATATCAGGGTAAAGGCATATCGGATAACGAAAAAAGCTTTGCTTTCCGTATAGTTATGCAAGATACTCAACGTACTTTGGCGGACGCTGAAGTCGATGCGACCGTTGATCAACTGGTGATGTATGCACAGCTTGAGTTCGGTGCAAAGCTGCGCGCCTGAGGCGGCAGGGCGACAGGGTTACGAGGAAGCCGCATGACCACACTGACCAAAGCCGAACTGGCGGAAATGCTGTTCGAACAGGTAGGACTGAACAAACGCGAGGCGAAGGATATGGTCGAAGCATTCTTCGACGAAATCCGTGATGCGCTCGAAAGCGGTGACGGCGTCAAGCTGTCTGGCTTCGGCAACTTCCAGTTGCGCGACAAGCCGCAGCGCCCGGGGCGCAACCCCAAAACCGGTGAGGAAATTCCGATTACCGCGCGCCGGGTCGTCACTTTTCATGCGAGCCAGAAGCTGAAGGCGGCCGTCGAGGGCATCGATTACGATGGAAACGACGAGTAAGGAGCCGCTGGTTCTGCCAGCGATTCCCGCCAAGCGTTACTTCACGATCGGCGAGGTAAGCGAACTGTGTGGCGTCAAGCCGCATGTGCTTCGCTACTGGGAGCAGGAGTTCACCCAGCTCAAGCCAGTGAAGCGACGCGGCAACCGGCGTTATTACCAGCATCATGAAGTGCTGCTGGTTCGCCGCATCCGCCAGCTCCTCTATGAAGAAGGCTTCACCATCAGCGGTGCACGTAATCGTCTCGACGATTCCGATCCTCGTTCGGGTGCCGCACCGGGTGCCGCGGGCAACGACGTCGACGTGGCAGAGTTGCGTGCGGCACTTCAGGACATTCTCGATCTGCTCGAGTGACGCGCGGTTGCCGATTTTTGCGGGGCTTTCGGCTCAAGTCAGCCTGCCCCTGATATAATTTTCAACTGAGTCGGGGCGTAGCGCAGCCTGGTAGCGCACTTGCATGGGGTGCAAGGGGTCGTGAGTTCGAATCCCACCGCCCCGACCAATTCTTCTTGCTTCAATCTGCTGTGGCTCATTTGTTGCGACGTCGGTTGCAACATCGCGCCGCAACATTCGCCTTCCGTTTCCCATGCGCATTCTGTTGTCCAACGACGACGGTTATTTTGCTCCCGGCCTCGAGGCGCTTGCACGGGCTCTCGGCGAGGTTGGAGACGTGACCGTAGTGGCGCCCGAGGCTGACCGCAGCGGCGCCAGCAACTCCCTGACACTTGACCGTCCGCTCATCCTGCGTCGTGCGCGCAACGGTTTTCATTATGTCAATGGCACGCCGACAGACTGCGTTCACCTCGCAGTGACCGGTATGCTCGATCACCTGCCCGACATCGTCGTGTCGGGGATCAATGACGGCGCCAACATGGGCGACGACACGATCTATTCGGGTACCGTTGCGGCGGCGACCGAAGGGTTCCTGCTCGGTGTGCCGGCGATTGCCATGTCGATGACGCGCAAGGGCAGCGCGCATTACGATACCGCTGCGCGCATTGCGTGCGATCTGGTGCGCCGGCTGACCGATCGTCCCTTTGCAACACCCGTGTTGCTCAACGTCAATGTGCCTGATCTGTCATTCGACGCCCTCAAAGGCGTCCAGGTGACACGGCTTGGCCGGCGGCACAAGGCCGAACCAGTGGTGCGAACCACCAATCCGCGAAACGAAACCGTCTATTGGGTCGGCGCTGCAGGTGCAGCTCAGGATGCCGGGGAAGGCACCGATTTTCACGCCACGGCCCATGGATTCGCATCGATCACGCCGCTGCAGATCGACCTGACCCACATGGCCCAGATGGGGCAGGTGCGCGACTGGCTGGGCGCATGACGGCAGCGGACGCAAGTCTGAGCCTGACGCGTGCGCGTACCCGGATGGTTGAACGGCTGCGTGTTTCGGGCATCCGCGACGAAGGCGTTCTGGCTGCAATGCAGTCCACACCGCGCCACCAGTTCATCGAAGAGGCACTCGGTACGCGCGCCTATGAGGACACTGCGCTGCCGCTCGGCTTCCAGCAGACCATTTCGCAGCCCTTTGTCGTCGCGCGCATGATTGAACTTCTGCGTGCTGGCGGACGTCCTCTCGGCAAGACGCTTGAAGTTGGAGCCGGGTGTGGATATCAGGCGGCAGTTTTGTCGAAGCTCGCCAGCGATGTCTATGCCATCGAGCGCATTGCGCCGCTGCTGGAACGTGCCAAGCGAAACCTGCGTCCCTTGCGGCTGCCGAATGTTCGCCTGAAACACGCCGATGGCATGATCGGCCTGGCTGCCGAGGCGCCGTTCGATACAATCATCGTCGCTGCTGCTGCGGCGGCGGTGCCCAAGGCCTTGCTCGATCAGTTGGCTGAAGGCGGGCGACTCGTGATTCCCGTCGGCACCGCTGACCAATCGCTGAGATTGATCGAAAGACAGCCGCATCGCTATGTCGAATCGAAACTGGACGCGGTGCGCTTCGTGCCGCTGTTGCCGGGGGTTGAATGAATAGATCGTTGTTCGTGGTGCCGGTGTTGTGTTTGCTGCTTGCGTCGTGCGCAGGCACGCGGCCGGCGCCGGTTGAGGTCCGTCCGCCGGTGGGTGCGGCACCCACTTCGGCACCGGCCACGCCCCCCCCCGCCGCCGCACAACGCCCTGGTGTACATGTCGTCGCCAAGGGCGACACGCTGTTCAGCATCGCGCTCGAATATGGTCAGGACTGGCGCGATCTGGTGATCTGGAACCGACTCGAAAACCCCAACCTGATCAAGCTCGGGCAGGAATTGCGTATTGCCGCACCGGAGGGTGGTATGGAAACCCGCCCGATCGCCGCACCGGGTGTTGAGTCGCGGCCCCTGGACACGCCTGCCCCGAGCGCGCCGGCGGTGACCGAGCCGCTTCCCGCGACAGCGGACGCGATGCTCAAGCGCGAACCACGCGGCGGCGTTGAGCCGTATTCCGAAGCGGCACTCGACCGCATTCGTTCGGCCGGAATCACGCCTCAACCGCCGCGTGCAGCCGTCGCGGCCACAATGCCCGCTCTGCCGGCCTCTACAGCCGGTGCTGCACCGACCAGCGCACCTGCCATCGTGACACCGCCGGACGCTGCACGTATGGAAGACGGCGTCGAGTGGAGCTGGCCGGCGAGCGGCCGCATCATCGGACGCTTCGGCGAAGGCAGCAACAAGGGCGTCGATGTTTCAGGTCGTACCGGCGACCCGGTTCTGGCTGCGGCCGGCGGTCGCGTGGTGTATGCGGGCGATGCCATGCGCGGTTATGGCAAACTGGTCATCGTCAAGCACGACAATACGTTTTTGTCCGCTTACGCGCACAACAGCAAGATACTGGTTCAGGAACGCGACACGGTGAAGCGCGGTCAGCGTATCGCCGAGATGGGCGACAGCGACACCGAAGCCGGCAAGCCCCGACTGCACTTCGAAATACGGCGCCAAGGGAAACCCGTCGATCCGATGAAGTATCTGCCACCGAGATAACCCATGTCCGATCTTTCGCAACCCGAGGACGCTGAACCGGCTGAGCCCGTCGACGACGATGCCGTCGCGGGCGAGCTGGATGGCGTCGAGGTCGCGGCCGAACCGGTCGAAGCGCCCGAGGCGGAATTCCTCGGCGATGCCACCCAGCTCTACCTGAACGAAATCGGTGCCAACCCGCTGCTGACGCCGGAGGAAGAACTCGCCCTGTCGCGCCGTGTGCGTCTGGGTGATTTCGAAGCGCGCCAGACCATGATCGAGCGCAACCTGCGCCTGGTCGTGAATATCGCAAAACACTACCTGAACCGTGGCATGCCGCTGCTTGACCTCGTGGAAGAGGGCAATCTCGGCTTGATCCACGCGCTGGAAAAGTTCGATCCGGAGCGCGGCTTCCGCTTCTCCACCTACGCCACGTGGTGGATACGGCAGAACATCGAGCGCGCGATCATGAACCAGTCGCGCACCATACGGCTGCCGGTGCATGTGGTGAAGGAACTGAACCAGGTGCTGCGCGCCATGCGCAATCTGGAAGCGCGCAGCGGTGGCGATTGCTGCGCCGAAGACATCGCAACCTTGCTGGCCAAGCCGGTCGAGGACGTGCGGCACATTCTTTCGCTGAACGAACACACTGCTTCGCTCGATGCGCCGCTCGACATCGATCCTTCGCTTTCGATCGGTGAGTCGCTTGCCGACGAAAATCAGGAAGGGCCGGAGGAGCAGATCCAGAACGCCGAAATCGGCAGCCTCGTGCAGGCCTGGATCGCCCAACTCAACGACAAGCAGCGTACGGTGATCGAGTATCGTTACGGCATCAACAACCGTGAAATCGCCACCCTGGAAGAGCTGGCCGACCAGCTCAGCCTGACGCGCGAACGGGTGCGCCAGATCCAGCTCGAAGCACTTGCACAGCTACGCAAGATCCTGCGCCGGGCGGGTGTGTCACGCGACGTGCTGCTGTAAGCGCCGTCAGGGATGCCTTTCAGCGCCGGCTTTTGCATGCTCGGCAGGTTCTAAAGCGGCAGCGCAATGCGCTGCGACACCCCTGAGCTCGGGAGGCTGGCTTTGCACAGCCGGCCCGTTCAGCAGGCGGCGGGCAATGCCCGCCGAAACCCCTGAGCTCGGGAGGCTGGCTTTGCACAGCCAGCCCGTTCAGCAGGCGGCGGGCAATGCCCGCCGAAACCCCAGAGCTCGGGAGGCTGGCTTTGCACAGCCGGCCCGTTCAGCAGGCGGCGGGCAATGCCCGCCGAAACCCCTGCTTCACCCCATTGCCAGTTGGGCTACGGTTTCGAGTCCGTACTCGAACATGCGCTGCATCGCTGGTGCGATGAAGGACAGTGACAGCATCAGCATCACGAAGCCGGCGATCAGCGTCACCGGAAAGCCGATGGCGAACAGGTTGAGCGCCGGTGCGGCGCGCGTGAGCACGGCCAGTGCGATATTCACGACCAGCAGCGCCGCGATCAGCGGCAGCGCCAGCATCAGGCCGGCGGAAAACACCGTGCTGCCCCAGCGCGCGATGGCCAGCCAGCCATTGGCTGGAAACAGGTCAGCACCGACTGGCCACCACTCGAAGCTGCTGCCCAGCACGGCCAGCAGCATCAGATGGCCATTGATCGAGAGGAAGATCAGCGTTGCCATCAGGCCGAGGAATTCCGCGATCACCGGAGACTGGGATGCGTTGTCCGGGTCGTAGAACATAGCGAAACCCAGACCCATCTGCAGGCCGATCAGCTCGCCGGCCAGATCGACCGCCGCGAACACGATGCGTATCGTGAAGCCGAGTGCGATGCCGATCAGCATCTGCTGCACCAGTGCCATCGTGCCGGGCCATGTTCCGACACTGAGCCCGGACGGCGGCAGCGTCGGCACGATGGCGAAGGTGATCAGCAGGCCGAGCGCGAGCCGGGCGCGCATCACGAAGGCGCGGTTGCTGAAAACCGGCGCCGCGGCGATCAGTCCCATCACCCGCGCCAGCGGAAACAGGAAACTCGCCATCCACAGGTCCAGCTGGGCGGCGGTGACCGAAATCATTAGCGACTAGCCGAGAAGCGACGGGATCGACGAATACAGCCGGCGCATGTAGTCGGTCATGATGGTGATCATCCACGGGCCGCCGATCACCAGCACGGCGAACACCGCGATCAGCTTGGGGATGAACGAAAGTGTCATTTCGTTCACCTGGGTGGCAGCCTGGAAGATGCTGACGATCAGGCCGGTGATCAAGGCCGCGCCCAGCATGGGTGCGGACACGAGAAGCAGGGTTTCGACGGCGTGACGGCCGATGTCGACAACGGTGGTGGGCGTCATGGCGGGCAGTCCTTCATATCTGGCCGAAACTGGAAACAAGCGTGCCGAGGATGAGGTTCCAGCCATCCACCAGCACGAACAGCATGAGCTTGAACGGCAGCGACACGATGACCGGCGACATCATCATCATGCCCATCGACATCAGCACGGATGCGACCACCATGTCGATGATGATGAAGGGAATGAAGATGATGAAGCCGATCTGGAACGCCGTCTTCAACTCTGATGTCACGTAGGCGGGCACGACCACGCGCATCGGCAACTGCTCCGAACTGGCGACCTTTGGGGTGTTCGACAGACGCATGAACAGCTCGATGTCCGGCTCGCGCACCTGCTTCAGCATGAAGGTTTTCAGCGGTTTGGCGCCCGCGTCGAGCGCCTGTTCGAAGCCGATGCGGTTTTCGCTCAGCGGCAGATAGGCCTCGGCGTAGATCTTCTCGCCGACCGGCGCCATGATGAAAAAGCTCAGGAACAGCGCCAGACCGATCAGCACCTGGTTGGGCGGACTGGTCTGCGTGCCCATGGCCTGACGCAGCAGCGACAGCACGATGATGATGCGGGTGAAGCTGGTCATCATCAGCATGACCGCCGGCAGGAAGGACAGGCTGGTCAGCAGCAGCAGGGTCTGGATGGACAGTGACCAGTTGGTGCCACCGCCTGCGGCCGGCGTGCTGGTCAGTGCGGGCAGGGCCTGTGCCCACGTGTCCGGGGCCGCGACGGCGCCCAGTGCGGCAAGCCCAAGTGCCGGAAGCAGGCGTCGCGTCATGACCGACCTGCTTTCAGTTTCGCCAGCAGGGCGCCGAAGTCCGCCGCGACCGGCTTTGCATCGGTGCCGGCCGGACTGATCTCTCCGCGCGGCAGCGTCGCGATGCCGGTGACCGAGCCGGGCGCTACGCCGACCACCAGCCAGTGTTCGCCGATTTCCAGCAGGATCACACGTTCGCGCGATCCCACAGCGATACCGCCGACGGTGCGGATCGGTGCGCTGCCGGTCAGGCGACCGCCGGACAGGCGGCGCAGCAGCCACAGCACGGCGAACAGTGTCGCCAGCACGACACCGAGCGCGCCGACCATCTGCATGACCGCGCTGGCGCCGCTGGCGGGTGCCGCAGTGGCTGTAGCCGCAGGGGTGTCTGCCGCGTGTGCGGCCGCACTGGCGCACAGCGCCGTCAGCCAGAACAGGAGAGCTGCTTTCATGCTCGACAGGCTAATGCGTGCACCCTGCCGGTCAGCGCAGGAATAGACGCGTTTTCGGGCGGCAATTTCCACCGCCCGGATACTGAAGTCCTGGTCAGCCCTGGTCAGCTGCCAGCGCGGTCAGCGCTTCGCGGTCCACCACCTCGAGACGGCCGCGCGCCAGCGTGATCCAGCCTTTGCGTTCCCACTGTTTCAGGATGCGGCCAACCGGCTCGCGTGTGCTGCCCAGATCGGTCGCGATGCGGCTCTGCGTGTCTTCGACCGGCGAACCGCCATCGGTGCGCGCCAGTACCAGATCGGCCAGGCGCGCGTCGAGACGGCGGAATTTCAGCTCGTCAAGCAGGGCGATCATGTCCGACAGCAACCGGCCATAGTGTTCGAACACGAACTGGCGGAACACGTCAGACGTATTGAGCAGCGTGCGGAAGGTGGCACCGGCGATCGCCACTTCGCGCAAGTCTGTTTCCGCCGTGCTGGCGGCCGGGTAACGCGACACTCCCAGCAGGCAGGACGTGGTGAGCACGCAGGAGTCGCCCGGCCCGACGCGGTACAGCAACACTTCCCGCCCATTTGCCGACAGCCTCTGGATGCGCGACCAGCCGTCGATACGCAGGATGAAGTTGTTGCAGGCGTCGCCTTCGCGATAGCCGATTTCGCCCGCTGCCAGCCGCACCTCGAAACTGTTGTCCAGCAGTTCCTCGCGCGCAGCCGGTTCGAGTCGCGCCAGTGCGGGGAAGTGCGTTACCCAGTCGCGCCAGTGTCCTGGCGCGCCGATGTAGCGGGTCATTGTGCCGTCCTCCGTGGTGAGTCGCGTTGTTTCGACGGGAGTCTATCCCGCTCGTATCGGCTGAATGTGACTTAGTCGCAGATCGCCTGCGCACGTGGTCGTTCAATGGCGGCACGGTGACCGAACCGCAACGAACGGAGGAAAACGAACATGACCATCCACAACTTGCGCCGCCTGCTTTTCATCGTCGGCGTGCTGCATCTGATGCCTGCCGTGGCGGCCAGCGATCCGTCACCAGACACCGAAGCATGGCAGGCTATTCGGTCAACGTTGTTTGCCGGGCGCGAAATCGTGGAATCGAACGCCGTCATCGAACTCGAGGCGCCGTTCCGCGCCGAGGACGCCGCCGTGGTGCCGGTTGGCTTGCGCGCCAGAATCGACCAGACGCCCGAGCGCCACATCAAGAGGATGTGGTTGCTGATCGACGGCAACCCGACGCCCGTGGCGGCAGCATTCACGGTGGCGCCGGATGCCGGCCGCGCCGACATCGAAACGCGGGTGCGTGTCGAGCAATACACCTGGATGCGCGCAGTCGCCGAAACCAGCGACGGCATGCTGCATGTGTCGAGCCGCTATGTGCGTGCAGCCGGCGGCTGTTCGGCACCAGCCGGGAAAGACTTCGAGGAAGCCATGGCGCGCATGGGCAAGATGAGGCTGCGCCTCGACGGCGAAGCGCCCGAGCCCGGACACTTGCAGACCGCCACGCTGATGGTGAGCCATCCGAACCTGAACGGCATGCAGATGGATCAGGTGACACGCCACTTCACGCCAGCGCATTTCGTACGTCGCTTCGAGGTGAGCTATGGCGGCAAGACCCTGCTGACCGCCGATGTCGACTTCGCGCTGAGCGAAAACCCGCAGATTCGCTTCCGCTTCCGGCCGGACGCGGCAGGCGGCGAACTTCAGGCCAGGGTAATCGATTCGAAGGATCTCATCTTCACCCAGTCGCTGACGATCAAGCCGGCCGCACTCGCCAGCACGCGCTGAGGCAGAAGCAGTACGCTCAGCGCTTGCCGAGCGCCTCTTCGATGCGCTTGTCGGTCTTGTACTGACTCAACGCATAGACTGCCCACAGCGCAGCCGGTATCCAGCCGATCAGCGTCAGCTGCAGGATGAGGCAAACCACGCCGGCGATCGGGCGACCGATGGTGAAGAAGACCATGAAGGGCAGGAAGATGGCGAGCAGCAGTCGCATGACGGCTCCGTGAAAAGAAGGGATGGCCAACGATACCACCCGTTTCGCAGCCCGCGAATCGCCGCGGCGTCAGCCTTCCGTACTTGCCGTGACAGCGGGCACCGACAAAAAAAGAGCGATGCCAAGGCATCGCTCTTTTTTTATTCTACAGCCTGATTCGGACTGATCTGTGGCCCGCTTGGGAGCAATCGTCAGCGTTTCAGTTTCTTCATCCGTTCCGCCGGCGTGATGATGTCGGTCAGGCGAATGCCGAACTTTTCATTCACCACCACCACTTCGCCCTGCGCAATCAGCGTGCCGTTGACCAGCACGTCCATCGGCTCGCCGGCCATTCCGTCCAGTTCCACCACCGAACCGTGGCCCAGTTGCAGCAGGTTTCGGATCGAAATCTTGGTGCGCCCGAGTTCCACCGTGAGCTGGACCGGGATGTCGAGAATCATCTCGAAGTCGCGCAGTCCTTCGGATGCCTTGTTCGCCGCATCACCGAACTGCTGGAAGATGTTGGCGGGCTGGACATCCTTCGCCGCCTCCCCGTCGAGTGCGGCAAGCGCATCGTCGGCCGTGGTCTGCTCGGACATCGCAGCGGCCCAGTCGTCCTCGCTGACCTGCTCTTCCGCTTCAGCCAGATCGCTCATTGTGGTTCCTCACCCTTTTTCTTGCCCTGCACGTTCAGGGCGTGCTCGATCAATTCTTCCTCGCCGGCCATGAAACGCTCGATCTTCAGCGCATAACGGCCGCCCTGTATGCCGTACTTGCATTCCAGAACCGGAATGCCATCGACCTCGGCTTGTACGGTGTCTGAAATGGTTATCGGAATGATGTCGCCAACCTTTAGGTTGTTCAGGCCGCCCAGGGTGAGCGATCCGCCACCCAGCTGGACGTTCAGTTCCACCGCAGCGTCCTGTACCTGACGGGTGAGCAGGTTGATCCACCGGTTGTCCGAACTGACGCTGTCGCTCTGCATTGATGAATTCAGCGTGTCGCGCAGCGGCTCGACCATCGAATACGGCAGGCAGATATGCATTTCCGCGGATACGCCGCCGAGTTCCAGCGTGAAGGTTGCCGCCACGACGATCTCCGACGGCGTGGCGATGTTGGCGAACTGCGAATTCATCTCCGAGCGCACGTACTCGAAATTGATCTTGTACACCGGTTCCCACGACCGTTCGTATTCGGCGAAGAACACGTCCAGCAAGCCCTGGATGATGCGTTGTTCGGTTGGCGTGAAGTCACGCCCCTCGACCCGGGTGTGGAATCGCCCGTCACCGCCGAACATGTTGTCGATGACCAGAAAGACGAGGTTCGGATCGAATACCACCAGCCCCGTGCCGCGCAGCGGCTTGACCTGTACCAGGTTCAGATTGGTCGGCACGACCAGGTTGCGGATGAATTCGGAATACTTCTGCAGCCGGATCGGGCCGAGCGAAATCTCGGCGCTGCGCTGCATGAAATTGAACAGGCCGATGCGCAGGTAGCGCGCAAACCGCTCGTGTATCAGTTCCAGCGTGGGCATGCGCCCGCGCACGATTCTTTCCTGGGTGCCGAGGTTGTACGGGCGTACGCCGCTCGTGTCTTCGACTTCGGCTACATCGTCGGCCTCGCCGGTGACGCCCTTGAGCAGGGCATCCACCTCTTCCTGGGAAAGAAAATCGGACATCGCGTTTCCTCGTGACGACCGGATCTCGCCTACTGGACGATGAAGGACGTAAACAGCACGGCCTCCACGGGTCCGACAGGCTCTTCCGGCTCACCCTTCTTGTTGGTCGGTACCTCGCCAACGATGGCGTTGATCGAGTTCCTGATTTCTCCAGCCAGTGCTTCCCGACCTTCGGTCGTGCCCAGTTCGGACGCCTTCTTGCCCGACAGCAGCATCAGTACGTGGTGGCGGATTTCCGGCATGTATACCTTGAGGTTGTCTGCGGCGGGCTGTTCTTCCACCTTGACCGAGGCCTTGACCTGCAGGTATTGATCCACTTGCGTTTCCGGCGCCAGATTGACGGTGAACGGATCGAGTTCGACGAACACCGGCGGCAGGCCTTTGGCTTCCGCTTCCTTCTTTTTCTTCAGCTTGGCCTTCTTGGCGGCGAGGGCCTTGGCGTCCGGGTCTTCCTCGCTCATTTCATCGGCGTGCTCGTCCTCGCCTTCTTCGGCGTGACTGCCTGCCATCATGAACATCGCGGCGGCGCCGCCGACGACGACCAGCAGCACGACGGCGAGGATGATGAAGAGCATTTTCTTGCTCTTCTTGGGTGCGTCTGCGGCGACGTCGTCTGCGGTGGCGGCTTTTGCCATGGTGTGCGCTCCTGTATGGATCGGGATTGTCGGCGGGTACTGATGCCTTTCAATGATCGAATAACGGCCGAATGTCCCGTTTTTTTAGCGCCGATGTACGCGGCGCCATCAGGAGCGCGTGTTCATACTGTTCCTTATCGCTATGCGAACAGGTCGACGAGGCCGCTGCCACGCCGTGCCGCCGGTGCGATCAGCATTTCTCCATCGCCGTTGCCGTCGCGCCCGCGGTCACCGCGCTGGCTACCCTGGCCCTGCTCGCCGGAGCGTTGTTCGCCGCTCACATTGGTGTTGCCAAGCGAAATGCCGCCCTCGGCGAGCATTTCACGCAGTCTCGGCATGGCCTGTTCCAGCGCTTCCCGCACCTGCGGACTCGCAGACACGAACTGCGCCGTGCTCAGATCGCCACCGATCTGCAGCGAAATTTCTATCCGGCCCAGATGCGGTGGCGTCAGGATCAGTTCCGCGCGGCTGCTGCCGTTCTCGGCCAGCCAGGTCACCTGGTGTCCGATGTCGTCCGCCCAGCCCGGATGCGTGATCGGCGTTGCAACGGCCATTTCGGTGGCGGGTTTCTGTGCCGCGTTCAGGTGGGCACGGAAGTCGCCCTGAGGAAGCTGCTGTGTCGCTGACTGTCCGGCGTCCATCCGGGTGTCAACATTCAGCAACGCATCCGGCAGATTCTTGCCGTTCGTTTCGCCCGTGCCGTCCGTCGCCGCGGCAATCGCTGCCGCCGGCAAATCGCCCGATGCCTCGCGGCCTGCTTTCCTGCCGCCTTGCCCGGTCGGATCGAAATCAAGGTCGGACTGTTCGACCGGCGCACCGGTGCCACCGGCAAGCCGTTCGATGACCGGGAGGACTGCCGGTGCGAGCAGGCCGGCCGGCAGCAGTTCGGTCGCGATACGACCGGGGTCGGCGCTGAGTGCATCCAGCAGATCGACCTTCTCGTCGTCCGGCGCGCCGCTGCCGTCATCGAGCAGCTTGGCCAGCAAAGCGGCACGCGGATCTTCAGATGCGTTCTTGAGGGAGTCCTGCAGCAGGTTGGCGAATGCCGTCGCCGCGTCTTCGGGCGATGCATCTGCGCCGATGCCGCGCGCTTCGCCTACAGGGCCGCTCGAAGCGAGCGGCGTGGCGGACGAGGGCAGGCTGAGCTTGATGTCTGACATGGGAAGTCCTCCGTTGATGGAGGGGTATAAGCAGCTAGCGTGCCAGCTGCCGGCCGTACGAACGTGCAGTGTCAGTCGTCCGCAACCAGGCGACCCGAACGGTCGTCGGCCACCCGCTGTTCGGCCTTGGCTTCACGCTTGACGAGTGTGGCCTGATGGCGGTCTGACAGGGTTTCGAAGGCTTTGACGCGGGTACGCGTATCGAGCCACACGCGTTGGCCGGCCTGGGCGCGGTCGCGAGAGCGTTCGACCTGCTGCTGCTGGTGGCCTATGGCGTCGTCGATGCGGGCGAGGAAGGCGGAGTAATTGCTCCACTGGCCCGGTGTCATGCCGTTGCGCGCAGCGGCCATGAACTGGTCCTGATACTCCTTGCGGTAGTCCTCAAGCATCGTGAGCTTGCGCGACTGGTCGTGCTCGCTGGCGATCAGTGCTGCCAGCGCACGCGCAGACTCGTCCATGCGAGTCTGGCTCAGGTCGAGAATGGTCTGCAGACGAAAGGGTTCAGCCATGATTCAAAGGTCTCTCTTTGACAGCGCACTTTGCGTGTGGCCGGTCACGGCCGCCAATGGTGTCACCGATTTTTGCAATCAGGGATTCAGACCGAAGATCTGGTGCAGCTTCATCACTGCGTCCTCAAACCCTTCACGTTCGTCCATGGCTTGCTGCAGAAAGGCTTCCAGCGTCGGAAACATGTTCACTGCAAGATCGAGCTGCGGGTCTGCGCCAGGCGAATAGGCACCAACCGAAATGAGATCGCGCGCGCGCTGATAGCGCGACCACAGTCCCTTGAAGCGGCGTACCAGATCGAAATGGCTGGGTTTGACGAGCCCGTGCATGGCGCGCGAAACCGACTGTTCGATGTCGATGGCCGGATAGTGCCCCGCATCGGCCAACTGGCGGGTCAGCACGAAGTGGCCGTCGAGAATGGCGCGTGCCGAGTCGGCGATCGGGTCCTGCTGGTCGTCGCCTTCGGCCAGAACGGTGTAGAAGGCGGTGATCGAGCCGCCACCCTCGGGCCCGTTGCCTGCACGCTCCACCAGCTGCGGCAGGCGAGCGAACACGCTGGGTGGATAGCCACGGGTGACGGGCGGCTCGCCGATCGCAAGCGCGATCTCGCGCTGCGCCATCGCGTAGCGGGTCAGCGAATCCATGATCAGCAGCACATGGCGGCCCTGATCGCGGAACCACTCGGCGACCGTGGTGGCATAGGCAGCGCCCTGCAGCCGCATCAGCGGGCTGGTATCGGCCGGTGCGGCGACCACGACCGATCGTTTCAGTCCGGCGGCGCCGAGGATCTGCTCGATGAATTCCTTCACTTCGCGGCCGCGTTCGCCGATCAGTCCGACCACGACCACCTCGGCCGACGTGAAGCGCGCCATCATGCCCAGCAGCACCGACTTGCCGACGCCGGAACCGGCGAACAGGCCGATGCGCTGGCCACGGCCGACGGTGAGCAGCGAATTGATCGAGCGGATGCCAGTGTCCATCGTGCGGCGTATCGGTTCGCGCAGCAGCGGATTCACCGCACGACTGGCCACCGAACGCGAATGCCGCGTAATGACCGGGCCGAGCCCGTCGAGCGGACGGCCGGCGCCATCGACCACGCGGCCGAGCAGGGCGTCACCGACCGGCAGGTGCTTGGCGCGGTCGGATGCACGCCGGCGCGGCTCGAGTCTTTCAGTCGGGGTGGGGCGCTGCGGTACCGCTTCGAGCGGAATCACCTGCGCGCCAGGCGCAAGCCCGACGACGTCATCGGTTGGCATCATGAACAGTTTGTCGCCGTTGAAACCCACCACTTCGGCTTCGCAGCTGTTGCCGCCCGGCACCATGATGCGGCAGCCGGAACCCAGCGGCAGCTTCAGGCCGGCAGCTTCCATCACCAGACCGTTGATGCGGGTCAGCCGCCCCGCGTGCAGATACGGGTTGACGCGTCCGGCCAGCGTGCCGCAGTCGGTCATGAAACCCGCCCACTTCGCGACGTGCGGGTTCGCTACCGCCGGTGCGGTCGCCTCCGGCGATGCGGTGTCCGGCGCATTGTCGAGCGAAGCCTCGTCGGCTGCGATGTCCGGGGTGTCAGTCATGTTCTATCCAGTCCGCGTCATCGATCAGCGCCTCGACGATGCGTGTCCAGCGCGTGGCCAGCGTGGCGTCTATGTGACTGCCGCCTGCTTCGATCTTGCAGCCGCCGCGCGCGATCGCCGCGTCCTCGAATATGCGGTGGCCGGCATGCGCCAGCTGGTCGCCGGCATGCGAGCGCACGAGTGACGCGTCGTCAGGGTTCAGATAAACCGCCGTGTGCTGATGTGGCAGCTGGTTGATCGCCTCACGCACCACCCCCACGATCACTTCCGGTTTGACCGCGATCGCCTGCCGCACAACCTGGCGGGCGATCTCCACGCCCAGGTGCAGCACCCCCTGCGCCACTTCGGTGTCGAGCGACGCCAATGCCTCGTCGAGCTGTTCGATCACGCTGTGCAGGCGCATCGCTTCCATGCGCACGCGCGCCGTACCTTCTTCGTAGCCGGCGGCATAGCCTTCGCGGTGTGCGTCGGCCTGCAGCTTCTCGAGCTCATCGGCCGTGGGCAGCTTGAATTCGGGTTGTGTCTCACTGTCCGCTTCCGCTTCGGCTTTCTCGTCTGTTGTCGGTGCCGGCGTTGCAGATGCGCGGCCACGCGACCCGCCCTGAGCCTCTCCGATGCCCGCAGTCGGCGCGATGCCTTGGTCGAACACTTCGAGCTTCCAGTGCGTGAAAGCGAGTGCGCCGTCCGGTGTCATCGGTTGCATCCGCATGCGGTGCTGGCATTGAACCGGATCACAGCATTTCCTCGCCGCCCTTGCCGCCCATGACGATCTGGCCCTCTTCCGCCAGACGACGTGCGATCTTCAGGATTTCCTTCTGCTCGCCCTCGACTTCGGACAGCTTGACCGGGCCACGGCCCTCGAGGTCTTCGCGCAGCGATTCGGCGGCGCGCGACGACATGTTCTTGAAGATCTTCTCGCGCAATTCGGGCGAGGCGCCTTTCAGCGCCAGTACCAGCTGGTCGCCGCTGACTTCGCGCAGCAAGGTCTGGATGCCGCGATCGTCGATGTCGAGCAGGTTCTCGAACACGAACATTTCATCGACGATCTTCTGTGCCAGTTCCGCGTCGTATTCCTTGACCGCATCGAGGATGGCCGATTCATTCGCGCTGCCGACAAAACCCAGTATTTCGGCGGTTGCCTTGATGCCGCCGAGCGCGGTCTTCTTCATCTTTGCCGAGCCCGCAAGCACGCGTGACATCGCGTCGTTCAGCTCCTTCAGTGCCACCGGCTGCACGCCGTCCAGCGTGGCGATGCGCAGGATGACGTCGTTGCGCAATCGTTCCGAGAACAGTTTCAGCACCTCGGCGGCCTGGTCGAATTCCAGATGGGTCAGGATGGTGGCGATGATCTGCGGGTGTTCGTTCTTGATCAGGTTGGAGATGGTGGCGGCGTCCAGCCATTTCAGGCCTTCAATGCCGGCGGTGTCCGAGTCGTTCAGGATGCGCGACAGCAGGTGGCCGGCGCGTTCCTCGCCGAGCGCCTTGGTCAGCATGTTGCGTATCAGGGTTTCGTCGGCCGAAACGCGGCTGCCTGCCGACGTGGCTTCGTCGAACAGGTCGAGCACCTCGGTCACCTTTTCGCGCGGCACGTTGCGCAACCCGGCCATCGCGGTGCCGATTTTCTGCACCTCGCGCGGACCGAGATGCTTGAGCACCTCGGCCGCGGCGTCTTCGCCCAGCGTCACCAGAAGCAGGGCGCTACGTTCGATTCCAGCATCATTCATCGCCGTTCACCCAGTGCTTGATCACTTCCGCGATCGCCTTCGGATCATTCTTCGCCATCGTGCGCGCCGCTTCGAGCTTGGTTTCGAAATCGAGCGCGGCGCGCGCCTCCGGTGACAGTTCGAGTTGTGCTGCCGCGCTGCCGGGCAGGGCTATTGGCTGGCCATCGGCATCCAGCGTGACGTCGCGCACGTCTTCCTCGTCGCGCTCGACCGGCTCGGTCAGCGTGCGCACCAGCGGCTTGAGCACACCGAACAACAGGTAGGCGGCGACGCCGGCGACCAGCAGGTACTTCAGCAGGTCGCCTGCCATGCCGGTCAGTTCCGGGTCCTTCCAGATCGGCGTATCGATCACCTCCTGCTGCACTTCGGTGAAGGGGGCCGACGCCACGTTCAGCGTGTCGCCGCGCGCTTCGTTGAAGCCCATCGCCTCACGCGTCAGGTCGTTGATGCGCTTGAGTTCGTCGTCGGTCAGCGCCACCGGCGTGGCATTGCCCTTGTCGTCGGTCTTCACCTTCTGCGCCACCAGCACCGCCACAGAGAGCCGGCGGATCTGGCCGGTCGGCTGGCGTACGTGCTGCACCGTCTTGTCCAGCTCGAAATTGGTCGTCGAATCCTTGCGTGTGTTGATCGGCACCATCGGCGGGGTGCCGGGGGCGCCCTCCGCAGCCGGTGTTCCCGGTGCCGGCGGGGTGGTGATCGGTGCGGTGGCCGGCGTCGGCGGCTGATTGGTCAGCGCACCCGGCACGCCACCGGCGGCCGGCTGGTTGCTGACCGATTCGCTCATCTGCTGGCTGCGGATCGCGGCGTCCGGCGTCGGGTTCGGCTTGTAGGTTTCGGCCGTCTGTTCGGTCTGGCTGAAATCGATGTCGGCGGCGGTCTGCACGCGGTAGTTGCCGCGTCCCATGAGTGGCTCCAGCATCGCTTCGATGCGCCGGATGGTGGATGCCTCGATCTCGTTCACGTACTTCAACTGAGTCGGGTTGAGCGCCGCGCCGTCCTTCAGGTCGCGGTTGCCAGACAGCAGATTGCCGTTCTGGTCGAGCACCGACACGTTTTCGGTGGCCAGCTGAGGCACGCTCGATGCCACGAGGTGCACGATGCCGCCGACCTGTTCCGGGCTCAGCGTGCGGCCGCCGAGCAGACCGAGCACCACCGAGGCCGACGGCTTCTGGTCGTCGCGCAGGAAGGCGCTCTGCTTCGGAATGGCCAGATGCACGCGGGCGTTGTCCACTGCGGCCAGCGTGCCGATGGTCTGCGCCAGCTCGCCTTCCAGCGCGCGCTGGTAGGTCACCTGCTCGGAAAACTGCGATTGCCCCATCTTCTGCTTTTCCATCAGCTCGAAGCCGATGGAGCCGCCGCGCGGCAGGCCCTGGGCGGCCAGCTTCAGCCGCGCGTCGTGTACAAACTGCGACGGCACCAGAATGGCGTGACCGCCTTCGGAAAATTTGTACGGTACGTTCTGCTGCTGCAGCATCGCGACGATGGCGCCGCCGTCCTTGTCGTTGATGTTGGAGAACAGCACTTCGTAGTCGGGGCTGTTGCTCCACAGCGTGAGGCCGACCAGTAGCGCGATCGCCATTGCGAGACCGCCAGCCAGTCCCATCTTCTTCTGCATCGGCAGGGCAGCCAGCCTCTGCTGGGCCAGCGCGAGCGGGGTCGCTGCTCCGGCGAGGGCGGTGTTCGGATCAAGTACGGCGTTTGCAGCGGCCATGTTTCGTCTCGCGCAGGTGACGGATGAAGGGTCTGCGGCAGGCAGACCTTGCAGGATGAGACGGATTGTCGGCGTCCCTCGCGCGAGCCGTTCCGCGGATAAGGCGGGTTTTTGGGCGGCTGATCCGCCCGAAAACGTGGCCTGCGCCTTGCTACGCTGGCACGGTCGATCAATTCCTGCGCCTGCCGGCGCTCCGTACATGGCCGAACCCGCTGCTGCCACTGCTGCCGTCACCACCGCCACTGCCGCGGACGCGCCGCGCATTGCGCCGGAGGAAGCGGCACGCCTGGCCGAAGCCTTCCGCCTGTTCAATGCCGCGTCGGCGGAGCTGTCGGAAGCCTACGGCACGCTGGAACGTCAGGTCGCCAGCCTGACCGAAGAGCTGGCCGCGGCCAATGGCGAGTTGCGTCGCCAGTATGAACAGAAGGCGCGCCTGACCGACCGGTTGACCACCTTGCTGAACCAGCTGCCGGCGGGTGTCGTCGTGGTCGATGGTGCCGGCGAAATCGAACAGTCCAACCCGGTCGCGTTCGACATGGTGGGCGCGCAGGCGGGGCAGTCGTGGTCGTCCTGTACCGGCCGGCTGGTTCAGGCCGATGCCCCCGCCGAATGGGACTGCACTGACAGCGAGGGCGCGCACCGGCGGTTGTCGGTCAGCGACGCGCCGCTGACCGGCGAGAACGCCCGCATCGTGCTGCTGCATGACATGACGCGCCAGCACGCGCTGAAGATTGCCGCCGCCCGCAACGAACGTCTGGCTGCGATGGGCGAAATGGCCGCCTCGCTGGCGCATCAGCTGCGCACGCCGCTGGCCGCCGCCACGCTTTACGTGGGCACGCTGATCGGCCGCGAACTGCCGCCGGCCGACATGCGTTCGATTGCGTCGCGCGCGCAGGACAGATTGCGCCATCTTGAGCGGCTGATCCGCGACACATTGATGTTTGCGCGCGGCGAAGTGCTTGGCCGCGAGGCGATCGACATCGCAGGATTGCTTGAAGAGTTGCGCCACACCATCGAGCCGGTGGCGCGTGCCGCTGGCGTCGAACTGATTGTCGATGCCGCATCGGCAGTCGGCACGGTGTCGGGCGATCGCAAGGCGGTTGCCAGTGCGCTGGTCAGCCTGCTCGAAAACGCGGTGCAGGCCTGCGGCACGGAGGGCGAAGTCTGCCTGTCGGTCGGCACCGATGGCAATCGCCTCGGTTTCACCGTGCGCGACACCGGGCAAGGCATTGCGCCGGAGATTCAGGAAAGACTGTTCGAACCCTTCTTCACCACCCGTGATGAAGGAACCGGACTCGGGCTGGCGATCGCACGCGGTGTGGCGCGCGTGCACGGCGGCGACATCGAATGTGTGTCCGCGCCTGGCGCGGGCAGCCAATTCACGCTGCGCCTGCCGATCACGGCAGGCAGTGGTGCCCCGGAAGACGTGCTGGAGAAGCTGCAATGAGTGAAAAGCTGAACATTCTGGTGGTCGAGGACGAACCGAATCTGCGCGATGCGCTGTGTCTGGCCATCGAATGCGCCGGCCACCGCGTGATCGGTGCGGCCGACGGCCCGCAGGCGCTGCGCATGATCGAGCGCAACACGGGCGAGCACGCGCTGAATCTGGTCATCACCGATCTGAAGATGCAGCCGATGGACGGGCTGACGCTGCTGCGTGAAATCCGCGCCCGCGAAGCCGCGCTGCCGGTGCTGCTGATGACGGCCTTCGGTGACGTCGAGAAGGCGGTGGCCGCGATGCGCGCCGGCGCCTGCGACTTCCTCCTCAAGCCTTTCGAGCCGGACGTGCTGCTCGCCCATATCGATCGCTATGCCGCACCGGTGGTGACACCGGCCGACATGGTGGCGGAGGACGCGCGCACCCGGCAGGTACTCGGTCTCGCTGCGCGGGTCGCCCGCTCCGAAGCCACTGTGCTGCTGACCGGCGAATCGGGCACCGGCAAGGAGGTGTTTGCGCGCTACATCCACCAGCAGTCGGCGCGCGCCGCCATGCCGTTCATTGCGATCAACTGTGCCGCCATTCCCGACAACCTGCTCGAAGCGACGCTGTTCGGCTACGAAAAGGGCGCGTTCACCGGTGCCGCCGCCGCGCAGGCCGGCAAGTTCGAACAGGCCAATGGCGGCACGCTGCTGCTGGACGAAATTTCCGAAATGCCGCTGGCGCTGCAGGCCAAGATGCTGCGCGTGCTGCAGGAGCGCGAGGTGGAGCGGGTCGGCGGCAAGAAGCCTATTCCGCTCGACATCCGCGTGCTGGCGACCAGCAACCGCGACATGGAAGCCGAGGCGCGCGCTGGCCGCTTCCGCGAAGATCTGTATTACCGCCTGAACGTGTTCCCGATAGGCATTCCGTCGCTGCGCGACCGCCCGGGCGACATCGTGCCGCTGGCCCGCCACTTTCTTGCCGACTGCGCGAAGGCGCAGGGTCGCGTGCTGCGGCTCGGCAATTCGGCAGCGGCAATCCTTGCCGGCCACGACTGGCCCGGCAATGTGCGCGAACTGGAAAACACCGTGCAGCGCGCCGCCATCATGGCACCCGATGACCTGATCGAAGCCGAGCACATCATTCTCGGTGGTCAGCGCAGCCTGTCGCGCCCGGTCGCAGTGCCGGGACCCGCGCCCGAGCCGGTCATGCCGACGCCCGCAGCCAACGATGCACCGCCCAGTGCCACGCCTGACGCGCCGTTGAAGGTGAGGTCGGTGCGCGACATGGAACGCGACCTGATCCTCGAAACGCTCGCGGCGGTGGGAGGCTCGCGCAAGAAGGCGATCGAGAAACTGGGTATTTCCGAGCGCACGCTGCGGTATAAACTGGCGCGCTACAAGGCAGACGGGTTGCTGCGGGAAGGTTGAATAGCGCCATGCAGCGCGTTGGCCCGGGATTTGCTAAAGAATCTGCAACCGGGTCAAAACCCCTGAACGGGCAGTCCGCGGGCGGCATTTTTTGCCGCCGGTCGGCGAAGCGTCGGACAGCAATGCCGTACGGCAACGGAGAAATGACATGAACACCAGCCTGAACCAGATGATCACCGAACTGCGCTCCACCGCGCAGGTCGCCGCCGGCAAGCCTGCCGCTCAGGCGGGCGCTGATTCGGGGGCTGACTTCGGCGATGCGCTGAAGAACGCGATCGAGCAGGTCAATGCGGCTCAGGCGCAAGCCAAGCAGATGTCGGAAGGTTTCATCACCGGCACTTCGGAGGCCAATCTGCAGGACGTGATGATCGCGTCGCAAAAAGCCAGCCTGTCTTTCCAGCAGATGGTGCAGGTGAGGAACAAGCTGGTGAATGCCTACCAGGACATCATGAACATGCCGGTCTGACCGCTCGGACCACTCGGGAAAACCGGCCGTCGGCCGGTTTTTTTTTTGCCTGTCAGCGGCGGCGCCATGCCAGCAGCGCGAGCAGGCCGCTGGCGAGCAGGACGGCCGGGGCGGGTTCCGGCACCGCGCTGACATAGGCCTGACGGTAGTCGAAACCGGAATCGCCAAGCGCGGAATAGGTGCTGGTCGGCGCACCTTCGGCGGTTGTCAGCATCACGATGCCGCCCCAGCCTATCGTGTTGCCGAGGTTGGAGAAGGCCGCGAACTGACCGGACGAGGGTTCGTAGGGCGTGCTGCCAAGGCTGACCGAAGCCGAGGCATTGCCACCCAGGCTGAACGGAAGCACCGTACCCAGTATCACCGGCACCGTGATGTCGAGGTTGCCGAACCGGCCGTCACCCAGCAGGCGCGGGTCGCTGCCCGGGGTCCAGTCATGCAGCAGGCTGCGAAACGTGGACGACGAGCCGAGCGTGGCGGTGAAGCTCCAGTACGACGAGGCGTTCCAGCCACCGTTCCAGCTGTTGCTGCCTTGAATGCCGAGGTCACCCGACACACTGACGCGGTAAGTGAGCAGCGCGGCTGTACCGGCGGCGAGCCCGGGTGCGCTGATGATCAGTGTGTCGCTGAAGCTGGCGTGGGCGGTGGAACTGGCCGCCACGGCGAGATTCAGGTTGTAGTCCGGATTGTTCAGGCGCACGTTGGCGTCGGCCACGACGTGAACGCCACCGGGTTCGGCCCGCGCCGTGCTCTGCGCGCCGCCTTCGATCACCCTGTTGCCGCTGCTGCTGAGCACCGCGCTGGAAGCCGCCGAACCACCGGGCACGGTAGCACCGTGGTTGGTCTGGTCGTTAGGCCCGTTGGCAACGCTCGATAGCGATGCAGCGGTGGTGCCCGTCGAGTAGTAGGCGGCGTGGGCACCTGCGCTGCCCAGTGCGCAGACGATCAGTGCGCAGCCAAAGCGGCGCGTGTGCGCCTGCAGAAACGGGACGTTGAACATGGACCAGCCTTTCCGGAGAGGGAGGGAGCGACGGCTGTCATTCAAGCACCGAAGTGCGTCAAACGCATCGGACTAGGCGAAACGACTGAGTCACCGCGTCGATCCCGCGACGCGCTAGGGCGCCGATAGCCATCGGCAAGGTCAGGTCAGGCACGTGAGTCTGCAGTTGACAATGATTCTCATTTAACGGATTCTTCACTCGTCCGCGGTGACGGCTTCCGAATGACATGGAAGTCGTCACCGCGGCGACTGCAAGCCAGGCGTCGACACCCCGTCCGTCACCCAGCAAGTCCTTCGCCAGCCACCGCCCGGCCCGCACGGGCACGCAAGCCGTCCGTTCCGCAGTTCGCGCCCGACCTGCCAGCAGCGACCGTATCGGTCCGCCAGCCTCCGACTGCACACCCGTCATGTCGCAAAGCCATGCCCTTCAGTGCGACCGGGTGCAGATAACTTTCAAGATCCAAGAGGTGACACGATGACCATCCGCACACATGCCCCGTATGCCGCCGCTGCCCTGATGCTGGGGGCACTGCTGACCGTTACGCCCGCGCACGCGGTGACGATAGACGTGACCGAAGACGTCACGACGTCTTCCTTCTTCCAGGGCGCGAATGCCGTGCGCGGCTATGCGGGCGACAACCGACCCGTGTTCCGCGTATCGACGGGAAATCCCTTCGGCACGATCGGCGCAGAAACCATCTATCTCGCGTTCGATTACGACTTCTCGTCCTTCACCGGACCGGTCAGCGCGCTGCTGACGGTGCAGTCGACGAGCGGCGGATTCGGTGCCGACGCCAGCGCCGACACCCCCTTCACCGTGTCGGCGCACGGTGTGGCCGCCAACCCGTTCACAGCGATCAGCGATGACACGAATCCCGCGGGCAGCGTGAGCTGGCTGAACTTCTACAACCAGAGCATCCTGCCGGCCGACGCCGCGGCGCGCAGTGTCGTGACCGGGCCGGGCGCCGTCAGCTTCGATGTGTCGGCACTGGTGGGTAGCTGGATCAGCGGCGGCAATGCGGTGCAGGTGATCGCTCTGACCGGCCTCAACGACACCTCGGGCAACGAATTCCTGCATGGCTTCCTGAACAACACCGAAGCGCCCGGTTCGGTCTTCCTGACGGTTTCGGCGGTGCCCGAACCCGAGACCCATGCGATGTTGCTCGCCGGTCTCGGCCTGCTGAGCCTGGCGCGTCGCCGCCAGCGCGCTGCCGGGGAAACGCGGTGAGCGGCACGATCCTTCCGTTACGTCAGCTGGTCGGCGCACTGACCCTCGCCGGACTGTTTGTCGCAGCGCCCGCATCGGCCGGCCACTATCCGATGTACGCCAGCTGGGCCCAGCCGGACGGACCCGGCAGCGATCTCACGCTGACCTACAGCTTCAGCAATCTGCTCGACGGAGGGCTGCGCGATGCAGCCGGCGTGGCGCTGCCGGTGTCGGTGCTGCGCAGCGCGTTCGAGCAGGCGCTGTCCGATTATGCGGCGGTGCTGCCCATCCATTTTGTCGAGCAGACCGATGGTGGGCCGATGCCGGAAACCGGCGAATACGACCCGGCTGGTCTGGCCGACATCCGGGTCGGTCTGGTCGCCCACATCAGCGACGCGAATGCCTACGCCTACTTCCCGTTTTCGCCTGCCAGTGGTCTGGCGGGCGACATCGTGTTCAATGCCGGACGCTTCGGTGCCGGCTGGACGCCGCTGTGGTTCTATGCGGTGGCTCAGCACGAACTCGGACATTCACTGGGCATGGGGCACTACGACAGTGGCGATGCGCCAGCGGCTGCGCCGGCGCAGCTTTCTGTCTACGAAGGTCCGGTGTTCGCGCTCGACGGCGAAATGGTCAGTGCGCTGCAGGGTGTCTATGGCAGCGGCACCGGTTCGGTCACGCCGCTGTCGGCGGTGCCCGAACCGCACGCCTGGGCCACGCTGCTGGGCGGCCTGGGTCTGGTCGCCGCGCGGGCTCGCCGCGCCGCATGCGCGGGTTGCCGCGGGGAGACCGGCCATGCGTGATCGCACACCGAAGTCATGGCGACGCGGCGCACCGATGCGGCTGCTCGCATGCCTGCTGATCGCTTCCGCGTCGCCAGCTTCCGCACTCGAGATCGAATTCGACTACACCTACGACACGCGCGGCTTCTTCACCGACCCGGCGACCGGTGCACCGCGCATCGATCGCCGCGCCTTGCTCGACCTGGCCGCCTCCCATTACAGCGGCTTCACGGATACGCTGAGCGCGATTACGCCGGCTGAGGGCGACCAGTGGTCGGTGTCCTTCCTGCACCCGAGTCTGGGCGGGCCTGGCGTGACGCTGAACAACGTCGCCATCGAAGCCGACACGTTGCGCATCTACGTCGGCGGCTCGCCGTCGGCGCCGGGTGTGCTGGGCTTCGCCGGTACCGGCGTCAACCTGCAGGCCACCGGCAGTGCCGCTTTTGTCGACGCGGTCATGACGCGTGGCCAGCTCAACACCACCGGTCCGGATGCCAGCGACTACGCCACGTGGGGCGGCTACATCTGGTTCAACGCCAGCAATGACTGGTACTTCGGCGCGGACGCCGGAGGGCTGTCGACCGGCGGCCCGGATTTCCTGACCACGGCCACGCACGAAATCGGTCATATCCTCGGTTTTGGCGAAGCCGATTCGTGGCGGGCGCAGATCGATGCCAACACCGGTCTGTTCACCGGCGCAGCGTCGGTGGCGGCGTACGGGGGCGGCGTGCCGCTCGACCGCTACGGCAGTCACTGGGCGGAAGGAACGAACAGCGTGCGTGATGGCCGGTTGCAGGAAACGATGATGGATCCGAGCACGCCCTTCGGCGAACGCCAGTTGCCCACCGCGCTCGACTATGCCGGCTTCGCCGACATGGGGTGGCAGGTGTCGGCAGTGCCGGAGCCCGACAGTGCGTTGATGCTGCTGGCCGGCCTGACCCTGATCGGTCTGCGGGCGAGACGCGCTGTCGGTATCCGTCGCGACGCGTGATGAATCTGGATCCGGTCGAAATCAAGGCCTTCGTGCCGGCCACCGACCTCGAACTGTCGCGCCGGTTCTACCTCGCGCTCGGTTTCGAAGTGTCGTGGACGGACGACCGCCTCGCATACGTTCGCCACGGCCACGTGAGCTTCCTGCTGCAGGCGTTCGACGCGCCGGCGTTTGCCCGGCAGTTCCAGATGCATCTGCTGGTTGCCGACGTCAACGACTGGCACGCACATGTCGTGTCCACCGATATCGCCCGCCGCTTCGGTGTGTCGGTCGGCGGGCCCGAAGACCGGCCGTGGGGCATGCGGGATCTCGTGTTGTTCAATCCTGCCGGCGTGCTGTGGCGCATCGCCCGGAATCTTCCGCAAACGGGCTGACGGGCGCGCCTGTCGCTTGTCGCCATCGGGGCCTACACTCGTGGCGGGAGGACGACAACGATGAAAATCCGATTTCTGGGCGCCGCCGGTACGGTGACCGGCTCGCGCTATCTGCTGACGCACGAGGGGCACTCGCTGCTCGTGGATTGCGGCCTGTTCCAGGGCGTGAAGAACATCCGCAGTCGCAACTGGAAGCCATTTCCGGTCGATGCGGCCGGGCTGTCGGCCGTCGTGCTGACGCATGCCCATCTCGACCACTCCGGCTACCTGCCGCGGCTGATGCGCGAAGGCTTCGACGGGCCGGTGTGGGCGACGCCGGCCACGCGGGAACTGGTGGACATCCTGCTCGAGGACAGTGCCCATCTGCAGGAAGAAGACGCACGTCACGCCAACAAGTACGGCTACAGCAAACACCATCCGGCCGAGCCGCTGTACACGGCGGATGACGCGCGTCACGCGATGAAGCATCTGCGCAGCACCGGTTTCGGCGAGCCGTTCACGATCGGCCCGTATCGCGTCACCTTCCAGCGTGCCGGGCACATCCTCGGCGCGGCCAGCGTCTGCATCGAGTGCGCCGGGCAGCGCATCACCTTCAGCGGCGATCTGGGGCGGCCGGACGATCCGGTGATGCACGCACCCGAGCCGCTGCCCGACACCGACTGGCTGGTGGTCGAGTCGACCTATGGCGACCGCCTGCATCCCGAACATGACCCGTTCGCCACGCTGGCCGACATCGTCAGCCGCACCGCAGCGCGCGGCGGCACGGTGCTGCTGCCGTCGTTCGCGGTCGGGCGCGCCCAGACGCTGATGCATCTGCTGGCGACGTTGATGGACGAGCGACGCATTCCGGCCTTGCCGGTCTTCCTCGACAGCCCGATGGCGATCGACGTGACCGGTGTGTTTCGACGTTACCGGCACGAGCACCGGCTCAGTCAGGAGGCGTGCGACCGCATGCGTGACGCGGTGACCTTCACCCGCACGCCGGAGGAGTCGGAAGCGCTGTCGGGCAACCGTTATCCCAAGGTGATCATCGCGGGGGCCGGTATGCTCAACGGTGGCCGCATCCTGCATCACCTGCTGGCGTTTGGCGCCGACCCGCGCAACACGGTCGTGCTCGCCGGTTACCAGGCCGAAGGCACGCGCGGCGACGCGCTGCTGAAGGGCTCGCGCAGCCTGCGCATCTTCGGCCGAGATGCGCCGATCGCTTGCGAAGTGGCCAAGGTTGACGGCGTGTCTGCGCACGCCGACTACCGCGAGATTCTCGACTGGCTGCGCCCGGTCGGGCGCGCGCCACGCCGTGTATTCGTGACGCATGGCGAAGCGACGGCGGCGGACAGCCTGCGCCAGAAGCTGGAGCACGAGCTGGGGTGGTCAGCCGTGGTGCCCGAACAGGATGAAACCTATGTGCTCGACTGACGACCGGGCTGTGGGCACATGGATCCGGCGGCGGGTCGTATGAAGGTGCAGCGGGCGTGCCGCGTTGCGGCCCTGGCCTGTTCGCTTTGGCTGGACGGCGTCGCGCACGCTGATGTAGCGGACGTTGCGGCGACCATATCGTTCGCCGCGATCGTCGTGGCTTCCGCTGCGCCCGAGCCCGCGGTCGATCCCGGCGCGGTCTGCCCGCCGACCGACGGCTGCCCGGCCTGTCCGCCGCCGCAGATCGTCTGTGCCTCTCCGCCTGATCTGCTTCCCGACCTGCCACCGGATGAACGTGTCTGGGTCCGATGGGGCAAGGATGCAGCCGGCGCGCTGCTCGGCATCCTGTTCGGTACGCTGCTGTCGCTCTACGTGACGGTGGTGTTCGACCGCTACAAGCGATTCCGCGAAACGCTGATCGACATCGCCCAGGCACGCCTTCATAACGATGCCTACCCGACGGCCGTCACCGGACTGCAACCGGTGCGCGACGCCGCGGTCGCCTACGCCCAATTGCTCGAGCGCAAGCAATGGACGCTCGATGCCGACGGCCATCTGGACGCGGCTGCCGAGGTCGGCAGGCTCACCGCGTTTGCGCGGCTGTCCGCGCTGTGCATCGAAAACCTGCTGCATGGCACCACCCGCGGACTGACCCCGGATGCCTACCTTGCGGCCTTCCAGAGCGAATACAACCGGATCAACGGCCAGCACTTCGTGCAGTTCGAACAGCGCCTTTCGCCGGATCGGGGCGCCTTGCTGCGACCCTGGCCGCGGCCGCCGGCACCGCTGGCGCGCAAGGTCGTTCCGGTTGATTTTTTCGACCTGCTGCTCGGCTGATCCGGACCGGCGCCATCCGTCGTCTGGCACGGACGAAAAAAGGGCTTCGCACCCCGCGGTGCAAAGCCCCTGAAGTTCGCGCGAACCGAAGCCCGCGCGAGGTGCAGCGTGCTCAGGCCCTGCGCATGCGGCGGCGCGCCATCAGGCCGATCAGACCGAGACCGGACAGCAGCATGCCCCAGGTTTCGGGTTCCGGCACCGGCGCCATGAAGGAGGCCGACGTGAAGCCGCGCAGGTTGGCGTTCAGTGCGCCATTGAACGTCGCCAGACCGGTGCCCAGGTCGATCGAGTACAGACCGCTGTCGCCGTTGTCCAGCGTCAGTGCCGCCCAGCCCATGCCGCTGGCGTCGATTTCGAAGCCGTTGGCGCCGATCACGTTGCCCGAAATGCCGAGCGAACCGATGGTCGTGATGGTCGGAGCATTGAAGGCGGTCGGCGCGACGTGCAGCGTATCGGTCGTGGTGTTCAGGTAGTACAGCGCAGTCGATGCCGGGCCGCTCATCGCCGAAGCGTCCGAGTTGGTGTAGGCGACGGCGCTGAAGCCGGACGGGACGACGCTGGCGGCATTGCCGATGACACCTGTATCGACGTTGATCGCCAGGTTCTGACCGACGTTGCTGACGTAACGCAGCGACCCTGCTCCGGCGAAATCGGCCACCGGATTGAAGTCGATGCCGTACGACAGCGACGGGTTGACCAGCGGGGTGTCGAGTGCCGCCATGAAGGTGGCCATGCCGCTCGACACGTCAAGCGTGTAGATGCGGTTCAGGCTGCTGACGCCATACACCATGTTGTTGCTGGGGCGCAGATCGATGCCGAGGATACGTTCGCCGGCGCCCAGACCGGTGATCGACGTGAAGGTGGCGGCTGAACTGTTGCTGCTGCTGATCATGCCGATTTCATTGCCGGTCGTCAGACCGATGAATTCGGCAGCACTGGCCGGCGTTGCAAGGGCGAGCGCGACGGTGGATGCTGTTGCCAGAAGGGATGTTCTGTACTTCCGGGTTTTTTCGTACATGTCTGACCTCTCCGAAGAAAATGGTTGGGGAAATGGACGAGACCGCAACTCGAGAGCGCGTCGTCGTTCCCTCTACTCGGCAGAGGACAAAACGGATGCAGGTGTCACAGAACATTCTTGTTTCGTGGCAGAAGAATCTGCGACGGGGCAAAAAATCGTTCTTGATCAGCCGTATGGGTGGTTGGTCCTAAGGTTCAGATCCGCGGTGGCGGCTCGTTTATCAGCGCCCAGAAAACGCCCAGGTTGGTCACAGTGCGCGAAAACTGGTCGAAATCCACCGGTTTCACGACGTAGGCGTTGATGCCCAGGTCGTAGCAGCGGCGCAGGTCCGGATCTTCGCGCGAAGAGGTCATGATCACCACCGGAAGGGTGCGCAGGCTGTCGTCGCGGCGCATTTCGACCAGCATGTCGATACCGCCCATGCGCGGCATGTTCAAGTCGAGCATCATGAACAGAGGCTGGCCACCTTCGCGCGCGGTGAAGCGGCCGCGCTTGTAGAGGTAGTCCAGCCCCTCCACCCCGTCGCGAACGATGACGATATCGTTGGCGAGCTTGAGCTCGCCAAGGCTGAGCAGCATCAGTTCGACATCGTTGGCGTTGTCCTCGACAACCAGAATGTCACGCAAGTGCAGGGGCATTTCTTACTCCTGTGAAGGGGTCTGCCGGACGTTCGGCAGCAGTGCGGGCCAGCCGCGGCAGGGAGACGAAGAAACTGGCGCCTGCGCCTGTTTCGCCGGTGGCCCAGACGCGGCCGCCGTGACGCTCCACGATGCGCTTCACGTTCGCCAGCCCGATGCCGGTGCCTTCAAATTCGCTCGAATGGTGCAGGCGCTGGAACACGCCGAACAGCTTGCCCGAATACTGCATGTCGAATCCGGCGCCGTTGTCGCGGATCCGGAAAACAAGGTCGTCGCCGCTGGCATCGATGCAATCGACTTCGATCACTGCCGGTGCACGGTCGCGCGAATACTTCAATGCATTGGCCATCAGGTTGTAGAGAACCTGGTAGAGCAGCTTCGGATCGGCCTGCACGTCCGGCAGCAAGCCGACCTTCAACTCGACGACACGACTGTCCATGTCGGGGGCAAGTTCTTCCACCACCTCGGCGATCAGCGTGTTCATGTCGCAACGCTCGCGGCGCATCTCGGTGCGGCTGGCGCGTGAAAATGCGAGCAGACCTTCGACGATATTGCTCAGGTGATGGACTGATGCCCGGATGCGCTCGATGTAGCGCTGAGCCGGGTGGTCAGGAGGTGCCGGGTGCTTGTCGGCCAGCGCGCGCGCGAATCCTTCTATGTGCCGCAGCGGACCGCGCACGTCATGAGAGATGGCGTACGACAGCGATTCGAGTTCGTCGATCTGTTGCTTCATCTGGCTGTTCAGCGTGCGCAGTTCGGCTTCGTACTGCTTGCGGCGGGTGATCTCGGCCTTCAGTTCGGTGTTGGCCCGGCTGAGTGATTCGGGGCTGGGCAGCGACAGCGCGATCGGGATCAGCCGCCACAGCATGATGGCGGTTGCGATCGACACGCCTGCGGTGAATAGACGCAGCCAGCCGTCAAGCCAGAAATCCGGATACCACAGGGTCCACACATCCATGACGTGGGTGATGCCGCAGGCCATGATGAAGATGCCGAACATCACGAAGATCGGGCCGAAACTCAGATCGGTGCGACGGCGCACGAAGGTCCACAAGGTGACCGGGATCGTGAAGTAGGCGACCGCGATCAGCACGTTGGCTACGACATGCAGCAGTACCAGGTCCTTCTGCCACGAGAAACAGTAGCCGTGGGGCAACAATGTCTGCAGTTCGTTCACCATATTCATTGCCTCTCGGTCTCGATCGTGAATGGCACTGCCGTTTGCACCATCGTAAGACCTTAGCGCGCTTATTAGTTGCCGTCAGCAACGGAACGATCTGCAGCAAGGCGCGAATGCAGTGTCGAGTCGTGGCTAGTCGACGCTGCGCGCACTTGTACGTTCCTGCTCGATGCGCAGGATGTAACGCTGGATCAATGCATCGGCGGTGGCCGGCAGGCCGATGAACTGGCAACCGGCACGAAGCTCGCTGCCGCCGCGCTCGGTGACGCGGAACATGTTCCGTACCTGAAGTGTGGCGGTGATGGTGCCCAGTTCGGGCAACATTATCTGGCACTGGTCGATCAGGCTGTCGACCGACAGGTTCAGACTGCTCGGCGGCGCCACGACGGCCAGGCCTCCGCCCGAAATGTCCACGATGTTTGCTTCTGTCATGCGTCCGTTGCCGTCACCGGTCGGGATCAGGCAGCGCAGGCGCGGATTGGGCGGCACGATGAGGCGATAGTAGTCACGTCGCTGCAGGCGCAGCATGCGCGTCGGCAGCGGAATCTCCAGCGCCCGGCCACCCTCGAAATCGACGCCGCGGCAGCGCGGAACCATGAATTGCACCTTCACCTTTTCCAGCGAGGTAAGGCAGACGAGTGGTGAGGACTTGAGCGCCTTTTCGAGGTGCTTCTCGTCCCGCGGCGCATCGAGCACCACGGCGCCGCGCGCTTCGTCGATGTCCAGTACAGCGGTCAGAAAGGATTCGTTCGAACGGCCGGCATAGACCGAGATGTTGGCCTTCTGGTCCTTGATCGCGCGCAGGTAGAACAGGATGTCGGTCGTGCCGTCCAGCACGTAGCGGGCGAAGTCGTCGGCTTCTAGCAGATCGAACCGGATGTCCTCGGTCATGGAATGCGTCCTGTCGGTGTGCCGCGCCTGCTTGTGCAGGACTGCGGCGGTGCGTTGGAGGGTAGGTCAGGCTGGTACCCTGATGGTCGATGGCGGAGCGGCGTTCAGCCCCTTTTCGACACGATAGATCCACGCCAGCAGTTCGGCTACGGCGACATACAGTTCGGGCGGGATGCGCTGGTCGAGATCGAGCCCCATGAGCAGCGCAACCATTTCACGCGATTCATGCACGAAGACGCCGGCTTCCCGCGCGCGCCGGATGATTTCGTCGGCCACCAGCCCTTTGCCCTTGGCCACGACGCGCGGCGCGGCATCACCGGCACCGTAGGCCATGGCGACCGCCTGGGCGCGGGCAGATTGCGTCATGCCAGCACCTGCGCGCCAGCGGGATCGGACGTGTTGTCTTCGGCCGACCCGGTCATATCACTTTCGACGACAGGTTCTGCATCGACGAAGGTCACCTGACCCAGACGCAGTCCGGCGTCGCTCATGCGCTGCTGCAGCTCCAGCAGGGCGCCACCCATGCGCAGCCGCGCATCCGGATCACTGGAAAAATTGAGTGCGATACCGTGATCGCGCCACAGCGTGAGGGACGTTTCGACTTCCCCGAGACCGGGCAGCACCAGACGCAGGCGCGAGGTCCAGGGTACATCGGCGTCTGCCTCTGCAGCAGCCTCGTCGGCGCGTCCGTCGGCGCGCGGGTCGTCGATCTCGATCTTCATCATCTGCCCTGGCCAGGCAAGACCTTCCCAGGCGAGCGAGTGCTGTGCCAGGCCCAGCAACTGGTTGTGCACCAGCGGTCGCAATTCGGCGGGCGTTGCGGAATCTGCGCGCGCGGCTTCGGCCCTTTCGGGGGCGGATGCGTCGCTGACCTGTGCGAATTCTGCGCCGGCCCGTGCGAGCGGTGCGGCATCGGCGCGCTGCGGGGTGGCCGGCGTCGCACGGGTGGGGGGATCAAAGGCACGCTGCGGTTCGCGCTCGGTGGATTCGATCGTGCGCTCGCCGCTGACCCACTGCGCCTGGTGCGACTCGTAGAACAGGCCGCTCTGGCCGATCGCGTTGGCCAGCCGGCCGGCGATAAGTGGCGTTGCGGCGGCATCGGTCACATTGGCGCTCGCACGCAGCATGGCCGGATCAATCAGTGCCTGCCCGGCGGACAGGCGAGTCGGCGGTGGTGTCGGGCGGTCGAGCAGGGCGCTGATGGCGCGCGCCGGCTCGCTGATGCTGACATCGGCAGTTTCGCCGGTCGCGGACTCCGGGACCAGCGTGGCAATGAGTGTCTGCGCATTGCGCGCAACGTGGGTGAGGGTGACCGTGCTGCCTTCGCGCGCACCCTGCGGAAGCTGCAGCGTGACCAGCTGGCCGGCCACCTGAGCGCGCGCGCGCCCGTCCTGCAGGTTCTGGATGATCTGAGCGGTGTAGCGTTCGCCGGGCTGGAATTCAGGCAGCTGTTCGCCGATCGGGCTGACCGGACCGGCGACCTGTACCGAGCCGCGGGCCAGTTCCGCAAGACGTTGCGAGATGCCCGGCAGCAGGTTGTACATGTGTTCAGCCGTTTTCGGCCCGGCCTGCCGGCAGCTTGCCCAGGAACACCTTGACCTGAGCCATCCAGGGTTCGATGTGGCGGCGCACTTCGGCGTCGTGGGCGAGTATCTGTTTCATCAGCGCAACCTTGCGGGCACGCTCGGAGGGCGAAGTCGCCTCTTCGTCGTTGTCCGCGATGCGCTGGCGCAGCGCGGACACGTCGAGTTCGAGCGTGACCAGGCGGTCCCAGTCGTTGGCGCGCGCGGCATCAACCATGTGACTGGAGATCTGGTGCATGTCTTCGAGCAGGGGCAGTGAATTCATGTCGTCGGGCCGTCGTGCAGGAGGTACCGGTTAGTCAATGAGCGTACAGGCGGTCGGCGGTTCGGAGGCGCACATGTAAGTGGTAATTACCGTGCAATTTCTGCTTTTGCCTACATGGGCGCGCCTTGCGACAGCTTCTGCCTGATTTCTTCCCAGGCATCCTTCAATTCGCCCAGCAGGTGACTGACTTCTTCCAGTGCTGCGCGGTCGTTGTGGGCATTGGCGTGCAGCAGTCGCGCGCACATGTAGTCGTAGAGCGCGTACAGCCGCTGCGCCAGTTCGCCGCCGGCATCCAGATCCAGGCTCACCTTCAGACCGTTGCCGATGATGTCGATGGCACGCGAAATCGACAGGCCCTTGCCGGCGGTTTCACCCATTTCCATCTGGTGGCTGGCGGTGGACACCGACATCAGCGCACCGTCGAACAGCATCAGGATGAGCAGGTGTGGGTCCGCACCGGCCACCCGGGTTTCCATGCCGACCTGTGCGTAAGCCATGTGAGGATTCGAAAGCGATGCAAACATGAAAGTCCCTTTTTTCCGGTCGAGCTGACTGCATCAGCTCGACGAGATCGTCGGCAGATTGGCCAGTTGTTGCGTCAGATAGTTGCTGGTGGCGGTCATGTTGCTGATCAGTGTGTCGAGGGCGCTGAATTGCTTGCGGTAGCGCGCTTCGATCGTCAGCAGGCGGTCGGACATCGCTTCGGCGCGTTTCTGGTACGCCTTGGCGGCTGCGGTCAACCCTTCGGTGCGGCTGGAAATAAGGCCGCCGGCATCGATCATGTCGTCCATCAGGCTGGTCAGGCGGCTCCCCATGCCCTTGACGTCGTCGAAGCCGCGGAAAAGTTTCTCGACGTTGCCGTTGTCGAGCGCAGTCGTGAGTTTGGTCGAGTCGATTGCCAGCTTGCCGTCCTTCTCTACCGATACGCCGATGGACGACAGATTCAGGCCGGGGGCGATCGAGGTGCCGACGAGGGCACTCAGGCGGTTGCGCAATCCCAGCATCGTGCTCTCGCCATTCAGCGTGGCGGCCTGGTTGGTCTCCGTGTTGTAGCTGGTCTGCGTCTTGATGACGCCGAGTGCATCGTTGTAGGCCTTGACGAGACGCTCGACGCCGCTGCGGGCGACGCTCGTGTCATTGGTGACCGACACCACGGTCGGGGCGCCGACGTTGGTCTTCTTCAGGCTCAGCGTCACGCCCTCGATCGCATCGGTCAGCGTGTTCGTACTCGATGTGATGGCGATGCCATTGACCGTCAGCGTGGCATCGGACGCAGGAATCATCTGCGACAGGCGCGACGTGCCGCCGGTCGATGCGTCGTAGATCAGGCGCGACAGCCCTGCGTCATCGGTGTTGTTGCCGTCGTCGTCGGTGGCGGTGATCTTCACCGTGTTCTCGGTTCCGCCATCGACCGAGCGCAGCACCAGGCGTTGGCCGGTGCCGTCATTGACGAGCGAGGCGGTGACGCCCGCGTCGGCGTCGTTGATGGCGTCGCGCACGTCGGCCAGCGTCATCGCATCGGTGCCGATGGTGATGTTGACGGCGGCCTTGTCCGGGTTGGCGGTGAATGCGCCGGCGTTGTATTTGCCCAGCTGTATGGTCAGCGTGCCGCTGCCGACGCTGGCCGTGGTGCCGGCGAACTGGCCGGACGCCACCACCTGCGATTCGGCGAGCGTGTTCACCTCAAGTGTGTAATTGCCGGCGACTGCCGTTTGCGTGCCGGCAACTGTTGCCACGTCGGCGTTGCCGATTGCTGCTTTGCGTGCGGTAAAAGTTGCCGCATTCGACAGCGCGGTGGCGGCAGACTGGATGGACGACAGCGCACCCTTGATGGAACCGTAGGCGGAAATCTTTGCCTGTACGCCGGCTTCCTTCTGCGCGAGCAGCGTCAGGGGGCGCTGCTCGAGTGTCATCAACTGCGATACGAGGCCTGAAACGTCAAGCCCGGAGCCGATTCCTGCGGAAGAGATCGCCATGATGCCGGGCCCCTCAGGCCTTGCGCTCGATCAGACCGCTCTGGCCCTTGCCGAGCGCGCGCGCAATCGCGATCAGTTCCTCAGACGGGATCTGCCGCAGGATTTCCTTGGTGCTTGAATCGATGAGTCTCACGATTGTCTTCCCTGTTTCCTTGTCAATCGTGAAAAGCAAATTCTGGTCCACCGGTTGAATCTGGCGACGGATTTCATTCACCGTCTGTTCGATCTGTTCGCTTGTGAGCGAGGTGTTCTGCGCGGGTTGTTCACGAACACTGGCGGACACCACGACATTCACTCCGGTGCTCTGCGTGAGGGCCGGAGTGAGCGGTGGCGAGGTACTTGGGACTGGCTGGATCGCCATGACGATTTCCCCTTGCAGTTAGCGGGGCACGGCGAACCGTGCCCCGTTTCTTTCAATTGCCGCTGCTTAGCCGCGGAGCAGGCTGAGCACGTTCTGCGGCAGCGAGTTGGCTTGCGCCAGCATCGCCGTACCCGCTTGCTGAAGGATCTGCGAGCGGGTCAGATTGGCGGTTTCCATCGCGAAGTCGGCATCCTGGATGCGGCTGCGGGCTGCGCTGACATTTTCCGATGTGGTCTGCAGGTTGCTGATCGTGTTCTGCACGCGATTCTGGATGGCACCCAGCGAAGCGCGTTGCGTGTTGATCGACTGCAGCGCGGCGTCGATGACGTCGATGGCGGAATTTGCACCGCTTTGCGTACCCACGTTGATCGAAGCGACCGCCGACAGCGAGCTCGCGTTTGCCGTGGTGGCAGTGAAGAGGCCGCCGGCCGAAGCGCTGGTGACCGAGAAGGCGTCCGACGACGAGAACTTCAGCGTACCGCCGACCGTCGAGGAGTCCGTGGTGGCAGTGGCACCTGTCAGGACAACCGCAGCACCGGCCGTTGCGCTGGTGAATGCGTTGCGGCCCTGCAGGCTGATATTGCCGGCACCGGCAAAGTCGGTGAGCGAGATGTCTGCGCCGTTTTCCGACTTCAACGTGACCGAACCGCCGCTGACCGTGGCGGTAATGCCGGTGGTGGCCGCGTAGTTGTTGATTGCGGTCGAGAGCGAACTCAGATCGGAGGTATTGCCGATGGTGGCCGACACGGCGACACCGGTCGTGTTTTCGCCGAACAGCGTGAAGGTGTAGGTGCCGGTGGCGGTCAGGCCGCTCAGCGTGGCTTCGGTCGCCGCCGTTGCGCTCACGCCGGTGGTGGCGCTCTGCGCATTGACGGACGCAGCGACAGCCTTGGCCGTATCGGCGAGATTCACGGCAACCGCTGCGGTGCCGAGCGAACCGGTCACGGTCAGATCTTCGGCCGCGACGACGGTGTTGGCGACACGGGCGCCGGCACCGGCTGCGAGGGCGGCTGCATTGTTCAGCGTGCCGTTGGCGCTGACGGTATTGGCACCGATATTGGTGGCCTTGGTGTTGCTGAGGCTGATGCCGATCGACTGGTTGGCGTTTGCGCCGACCTGGAAATACTGGCCGGAGAACGAGCCATCGAGCAGGTTCTTGCCGTTGAACTGGGTCGTCGAAGCGACGCGGTTGATTTCCTGCTGCAACTGCGAGACTTCCTGCTGCAGGGCCTGACGGTCGCTGGCGCTGTTCGAATCATTGGCGGCCTGAACCGACAATTCACGCATGCGCTGCAGACCTTCGGTGATCGAGCCCATCGCGCCTTCGGCCGTTTGCGTCAGCGAAATCGCGTCATTGGCGTTGCGCACAGCCTGGTTCAGACCGCGCACCTGGGAGGTCATGCGTTCCGAGATGGCGAGGCCGGCGGCGTCGTCCTTGGCGCTGTTGATGCGCAGGCCCGATGACAGGCGCTGCAGCGAAGTGGCGAGCGAGCTCTGCGAAGAGTTCAGGTTGCGCTGCGCGGTAAGCGACGGCACGTTGGTGTTGATGGTTTGCGGCATTTTATTTCTCCTGTCACGAAGTAGTGTGTAGTTACGGCGCTCCGGGCTGCATGGCCCGCTGTTGATGTCGCCGATGTTTCAAGTAACGGAGTTGCCGCTGCAAACTTTAGCGGGGCACCTTAATGAAAGCCTTTGTCGTCTTGGCTTCCAGGCGGCTGCCGATATGAAATGGCTTGCCCTTGCGGCATGTACGGGCGTTCATGCTCACGTGAGGTTGCCGCTGCAATCTCTTTTGCCTGCAAGGTCGGCCCGATTGGTGCTGCGGTCATCGTGCCGGACCTGCTCAGGACTGTTACGGAATGTCAGCGGAGCGGGCTGTGAGTGGCTGCTGACGGGCCGCTCAGTGGCCGCCGTGGTGCGTAACGGGCAGGGTTTACGTTGGGCATCGCCTGCGGCTCACCCCAACCTACGAGTGCTTCCCATGGCGGCGGTGCGGTCGGCAGTGCGTAGGTTGGGGTGAGCCGCAGGCGATGCCCAACAACCCAGCGTTGATCAAACCCCACGTCCGCATGAAAAGCACTCGTAGGTTGGGGTGAGCCGCAGGCGATGCCCAACAACCCGACGTCGATCAAACACCTCATCAATATGGAAGGCGCTGATTGCTGCGACGTCTGGCGATCGCTGACCGGGGGCGTGTGCAAACTGCGCACCGCATGATCACCCTGGAACCGATTGCGCTTGGCACATGGCTTCGCGCCGGGCGCGCATGCCTCCCGATCAGGAAGGGCCGCCAGCACCGGCAGCCCGGCGCAGATCACGATTGAATGTTGTCGGCAACGTGGAATGGACGACGGGCGAGGCGACTGCCGGCCCGGCTCACGCGGCGATCGGCTGTTCGGGTGCGATGACCACGCGATTCTTGCCGGTTGCCTTGGCCTGATACATGGCCACGTCGGCGCGCTCAATGGCCGACGTCTGCGGTTCTTCCTGGCCGACTACGGTGACGCCGGCGCTGAAGGTAATCAACAGCTTGTCGTTGTTGGCCAGGAAATAGCGTTTCGTAAGTTCGCGCTGCAGGCGCTGCAGCACGATGACCGAATCCTCGACCGAGGTTTCCGGCAACAATATGACGAATTCCTCGCCGCCGTAGCGCGACAGCGTGTCGTGCGGACGCAGGCAGTCGCGTACCGTGCCCACCAGGTGCAGCAGCGCCTCGTCGCCTGTGTTGTGACCGTAGGTATCGTTGAGACGCTTGAAGTTGTCGATGTCCAGAACGGCAAGGCACAACATCGAACCGCGCCGTGCGGCGCGCGACACTTCCTTGGCGTACGACTCTTCCAGCCCCTTGCGGTTGAGTGCGCCGGTCAGCGGGTCGTGGCGCATCTTTTCGCTGGTCTGTTCCAGTTCGATCTGCAGGCGCTGGATTTCGTTTTCTGCGGCACGCACGCGGTCACGCATGTTGTCGACCTCGGCACGCGACTTTTCGGTCGTGGCACGCATGGAATGCGTGGCGGCGATCACTTCGGCGATGACGTCCTGCAGCGAACCGATGTCGTCGGCGGCAGCGATCGTTTCCGCATAGCCTTCCATCTTTTCACCGAAGCCCGATGTGGCTTCGGTGAAGCTGCCGAGCTGCTCGACGAAACCCGCCAGCATCAGCTTGATCTGGTGCTTCGCGTCGTCGATGTTGCCGCGCAGCGAGCCCTGACGCTCGATCACTTCGCGCAGCCTGCGCTCCACTTCATCCAGTTCGCGCGCGGTCAGCGGGTGATCGCACAACGCACGCAGCGAATCGATCTGACCGCGCATCCAGCGGTCGTCCAGCACGAGTTCGCCGATATTCTTCAGCAGCAGGTCAAGCAGCGACAACAGACCGGCGCGGATTTCGGCCTGATCGTCGACCACCCAATTCAGGCGATAGACAAGGTTGCGCAACTTGGACGCCAGATCATCGACGCCGCTCATGTCGCGCACGTCGCGCAACGCCTGGCCCAGCATAAGGGCTTCATCGCGCACTTCGGGCGCCGAAATCAGCAGGCTGCCCACCACACTTTCGAGCGTGCTGGCGAACAGGTCGCGCAGCGCGGCATCACTGTTGTCCAGCGCAGAAACGATATTGTGGGCGCCATGGCCATGATGCTCGGCAGCGGATGCCTCACTGCTCTCGCACGATTCCCAGTTGTCGGCAAGCTTGCTCAGGCGCGCGTAGAGGGCGTCGAGTTCGCCGCTGGACGAATCGAGCACCTGCTGGATGGCCACCTGCTTCTGTGCGTAGGTGATCGAGTCGTGATTGCGTTCGAATTGCTTGAACAGGTCCTTGAGCAGCGCCGTCCATTTGCGCTGAGGCGCCGCCTGGGCGCGCAGCAGGCCGACCAGCGATCCGCTGATCGCCGACCAGCTGCGGCTGACGACAGCGCTTTCGAGCCGTTCGACGAATTCGATCTGCGATTGATTGAGGCGGGGCAGGGTGCTGCAGACCAGCTTCAGCGCGCGTTCCGGGAACAGGTCGTCGGCCTTGGTGCCGGCAATTTCGTGATAGAGCGACCGGTAATTCTCCGGTGTGGGCTGAAGCTGACGCATGGCGAGACGTCGCAAGGCTTCACGGGCGATTTCGAGCGGCTGCATGGCGTCAGACATTTCAGTGGCAATTCACAGTCCGTAACGAATGCATACAACGGCACGCGGACGACGGGCTTTAGGGCGGAACCGCAAGTTATTCCACACTCCACAGCGAGAGGCAGGCGGACAGCCGACCTCAGTCGGTGAGCCCGTGCTTGAGGCCGTAGTGGGTCAGCTCTGCGTTGTTCTTCATGCGCATCTTTTCCAGCAGGCGTGCACGATAGACGCTGACCGTCTTGACGCTGAGGCTCAGTTCCTCGCCGATCTGCGTCAGCGTCTTGCCGGAGGAAATCATCACCAGCGTCTGGTACTCGCGGTCGGACAATTTCTCATGCGGCGGCCGCTCGTCGTCGTCTGTGATCGCATTGGCCAGTTCCATCGCCAGCGTGGGTGAAACGTACTTCTTGCCGCTGGCGACCTGACGGATCGCGGTGACCAGCTGTTCGGGTGCGCTCTGCTTGGTCAGATAGCCGGAGGCGCCGGCTTTCAGCGCGCGGATCGCGTACTGGTCCTCCGGGTGCATCGACAGTACCAGAACCGGCAGGCGCGGAAATTCCTTGCGCACCAGCTTCAGTGTGTCGATACCGTTGCGGTCAGGCATCGAAACATCCATCAGCACGAGGTCGAAGCTGCCGTCGCGGAGTTTGTGCATCGCTTCGACACCGTTCTGCGCCTCGCCGGTGACCAGCAGGTCAGGACTGTCGGACAGGATCTGGCGCAGCCCGGAGCGCACGATGGCGTGATCGTCTGCAATAAGTATACGGATGCTGCTCATCGGGAGAACTCCAGTACGGTGCGGCGGCAGGCCGGCACCCTCAGCAGCAGGCGGGTACCGCCATGTTCCCGGCTGCTCGCTTCAAAACGTCCGTTCAGGTGCACCACGCGCTCGCGGATGCCGCGCAGGCCGAATGATTTGGGCTTGTTCAGGTCTTCCGGCGCGAGGCCGCGGCCATCGTCGCCCACTTCGAGCACGATGTCGTCGTCTTCCTGGGTCAGACGCACTTCCACAGTGTGCGCGCCGGCGTGCTTGGATACATTGGTAAGTGCTTCCTGGAACACACGGAACAGCGCGATGGCGGTTTCCTCGTCCGGGTCGATGTCGTGATCAATGCACAGCAACTCGCACTTCAGGCCGGTACGGGCGGCAAAGTCTTCCGCATGGCTCTCGACCGCAGGCGCCAGGCCGAATTCCTTCAGGATGCCCGGTCGCAGTTCGCGTGCGATGCGCCCGACCGTGGTGATCGCGTCATCCACCAATTTGCCCATGCTGACCGAGCGCGCCTTGATCGCGTCCGGATTGGGCGCGGTCTTGTTCGCCAGCAGCGACACTTCGAATTTCAGCGCCACCAGCAGGCCGCCCAGCTCATCGTGGATGTCGCGCGCAATGCGTTCGCGTTCCTCTTCCTTGGCGATCTGCAGGTGCGATGACAGCTCGGCCAGCTGGCCGCGCGACTGGCGCAGCTCGCGTTCGGTCAGCTTGCTCTGCGTGATGTTGGAAACGATGCCTTCCCAGATCAGCACGCCGGACGCGAGCACGCGCGGCGACGAGCGCAGGTTCACCCACTTGATGTCCTCATCGGGCAGGCGGATGCGGCCGTCCCAATTCACCGTCGCATGGGTATGTGCCGACAGATGCATCGCGCGGTCGAGCTCCGGCATGTCGTCCGGCAGGATCATGTCGAGAAAACGACGCGGCGCAGCCACCAGCTCACTGGCCTTGAAACCGAGCAGCGCGAGGCAGCCTTCGCTGACGAACAGGAAGCGCCAGCCACCGTCGTCGTGTCGCAGCAGCTGGAACACCATGCCGGGAATGTTGGCCGCCAGTGCGCGAAAGCGCGCCTCGCTATCGCGTACGGCATCCAGCGCGCTGTGCCGCTCGGCCCGGTTGCGCGCCTCGCGCATTTCGCGCTCGACCGCCGGAATCAGCCGGTCGAGCTTGCCCTTGCTGAGATAGTCATGCGCGCCAGCCCGCATCGCCGACACTGCAATATCTTCCTCAATGACGCCCGAAACGATGATGAAGGGCAGGTCGAGCTCCAGCTTCTGCAGGATGGACAGCGCCGCCATCGCCGAAAAGCGCGGCATGTTGTGATCCGACAGCACCAGATCCCAGGTGCGCGACGACAGCGCCTCGCGCAGCGACCGCTCGTCTTCCACCCGTTGCGACCACACCTGATAGCCGGCCGCCCGGAAGCGATGCAGCAGCAGCAGTGCGTCGTCCTCGGAATCCTCGATCAGCAGCACATTCAGCGGACGAGCCGTCGAATGCGCGGCATCGGTCCCGGTCAGGCGATTTGCGGAAGGGCCCGGAACGGGCACGGGCGTGACGGTATCGGGCATCGGGCGGGGGTCTCCTTCCGCGGCAAACGGTTGCACCGCGCTGACATGCGGAGACATGTTCATGATGATTCGAGTTTAATCCATGCCGGATGCCATGAGTCACCGATGGGCGCGCCATGCCCGGCGCACACCAGATATAATCCGCCGCGCGCCGCTTTAGCTCAGTTGGTAGAGCAACCGCCTTGTAAGCGGTAGGTCGTCAGTTCGATTCCGACAAGCGGCACCATGAATACGGTCGTCAAAGCCAACTTTCGCGAGTTGGCTTTTTCTTTTCAGGGCTTTGTGCAGCGGTCGGGATCCGTGCTCGACATCCGGGTCCTGCGCTGCAGACCGGCAAAAAAAAGCCCGCACGGGGCGGGCTTGTGGAAGGAGAGGGCCTGACTGCCCGGGAGCAGTCGCGACGACTGAACACTAGTCGATGCACGGCCGAGCGGTTGTTGCCAGTTGCAAGCAAGTATTGCTGCGGTGTCAGCGTGCAGGCCGTCTGCCGATCAGCGCTCCGGGAGATCGGCGCCGCTCAGCGCAGCTGTTCCGGCCCGCGGGCGATCAGCATGTCGGCGACGGTCCGGACCGACGGCCAGTCCTTCATCGCCTCGATGGCCTGGCCGAAACCGGCGGCGGCGGATTGCTGCAGGGACTTCTCGGCCATTTCGAGCAGGCTGGCGGAGTATTCCTTCATCGCCCGGTTCTGCAGGGTGACGAAGTCGTCGTACAGCGCGGCCGGCGCGTCGACGGTGGGCGTTGTTCCGGCGTTCGCCGCCGCGGCCATGCCCTGCAGCAGCGAAAACACGAAACGGCCGAGCGCGCGCTGGGCGTCGGCGGATTCGGGTTGGCCGAAGAATGCAGGGTCGAACCGGATCGCGGGCGCTTCCGTGTCGGTGCCACGGCGGCATTCGACGCGGCCATCGGCGTCGAGGCGCAGCGTAAGTTCATCCTTGTTGTCGGGCAGGCTCATGGGGGTCATCCTTCAGGCGTGGCGCGGGTCTGACACGATGCAGCCGTTGTCGGCCGTCGTGAAGGCGCGCAGATCGTGGTCGTCAGCTTCGAGCCAGCAGGCGCGGTCGCGCCAGTCGGCAATGACCCAGCGGTCACAGGCGACGGCATCCACTTCGAGCGCGTGATGGGCCGGACGGTGGGTGTGGCCGTGGATCAGCAACGTGCACGCGTGGTGGCGCAGCACGGCGGCGATGGCCTCGCCGTTGGCATCCATCAGTTGTTCGGCCTTGCCGGCGACGGCCTGCTGGCTGCGCTGGCGCAGGTCTGCGGCGATCGCGTGGCGCTCGGCGAGCGGGCGGGCGAGAAAGGCGGCTTGCCAATCGGCATGGCGCACCATGCGGCGGAACTGCTGATATGGCAGGTCGTCGGTGCATAGCGTATCGCCATGCATCAGCAGCGCCTGCCGACCGGCGATGTCGCACAGCAGCCAGTCGCCATGAAGCGTGGCGCCGGTGGCGGCGGTGAATCCGGCGCCGAGCAGGAAGTCGCGGTTGCCGGGCAGTACATGGATGTCGGTGCCGGCGTCGCTCAGCGCGCGCAATGCGGCGATGATAGGGCGGTGTTCGGGCATATCGGCGTCTTCGTCACCGACCCACACCTCGAAAATGTCGCCCAGCAGGAACAGCCGCCGGGCGTCGCGCGCGCGACCTTCGAGCAGGTGCAGGAAGGCCGCGTTGAGGTCTGGCGTGGCGGACGACAGGTGGAGATCGGAAGCAAACAGGTCCATGCGTCGTCGCGCCAGCGCGCTCAGGCCACTTCGGCGCGTTCGATCAGCACATCCTCGACCGGCACGTCCTGGTGGAAGCCGGAACGACCGGTACGCACTGCCTTGATCTTTTCGACCACATCCATGCCTTCGCTGACCCGGCCGAACACGCAATAGCCCCAGCCGTCCTGTGCCTGGTCCTTGTCAAGGAAGAGGTTGTTGCCGACATTGATGAAGAACTGCGAGCTGGCTGAATGCGGGTCCGACGTGCGTGCCATGGCGACAGTGCCGACCGTATTCGAAAGTCCGTTGGCCGACTCGTTCTTGATCGGTGCCTGGGTGTCCTTCTGCTTCATGCCGGGTTCGAAGCCGCCGCCCTGGATCATGAAGTTGCCGATCACGCGGTGGAAAATGGTGTTGTTGTAATGACCGGCCTCGACATAGGCGAGGAAGTTGGCGACCGTCTGCGGTGCCTTTTCAGCGTCGAGTTCGAGCGTGATGACGCCGTGGTTGGTGTGCAGCTTGACCATGTGAATCTCCGTAAGCGGGGCCGCGCAGGGCGACCGTGGGTGGGGCGGGTGGGCGCGAGTCGTGGCGACGACGCGCCGGGGTTCAGGGCTGGACTTCGACGACACGCGCGGACTGGATGACGACCGGTGTCAACGGTACGTTCTGATGCGGCCCGTTGTTGCCGGTACGGACGTTCGCGATGCCGTTGACCACTTCCATGCCCTTGATCACCTTGCCGAACGCGGCGTAGCCGAAGCCGTCGCGCGACGGATAGTCGAGCGGGCGATTGTCGACCAGATTGATGAAGAACTGGGCGGTGGCCGAATGCGGATCGTTGGTGCGGGCCATCGACAGATAGCCCGGCGCGTTGCGCACGCCCTTGCTCATGGCCATTTCAGCTTCATTCCGGATCGGCGCGCCAACCGCTTTCTGATTCATCTGGGCGTCAAAACCGCCACCCTGGATCATGAAACCGTTGATCACGCGGTGAAAGATCAGGCCGTCGTAGAAACCGGACTTCGCGTACTGCAGGAAGTTGGCAACGGTGGCCGGTGCGGCTTCCGGGAAGAGTTCGATCAGGATCGGACCCTGACTGGTCTTGAGTTCGACCTGCGGATTGGCGGCGAGGGTGGCCAGCGGGACAAGGCTGGCGAGCAGCGCGAGCAGAAATTTCTTCATGAGGATGACTCCGGGTTGGGGGGTAGGGAATTCACGCGGGCATGCAACCGGACAGACGGGTGAAGGGCGGCCGGATTCAGCCTTCGCCTTCGAACACGATGCGCCAGCGGCCATCCTCCCGCTGCCAGTACTGCTGCTTGAGCATGCGGTTCGACAGATTGTCACTGCGGTAATCCTGTTCGAAAGTGACTACGACCAAGTCTTCGCGGCCGGGGTTGCGGAAGGTGCTCAATTTGTCCACACCGACCTTGATCCACTTCTTGCCGGCATTCACGGCGCGCTTCTGGGCCGCAAACGCCGCAAGATCCTTCTTGCCGGCGCTGAATCGCGCGGAATAATGCGACAGGAAGCGATCGACGTCACGGCTTTCCCAATCGCGGCGCCACTGTTCGTGTGCCTTGTTGAATTCGCGGCGTTCTGACCGCCAGTCGTCCAGCGTGAGCCATTCCACCGAGTCGCTGATGATGACCGGCACCGATGCGCCCTGAAGGTGGTTGTTCAGCGCGAGGAAATCTGAATTGGCCAGCACGACGCAGCCGTCGGACGCACGCGGCGGGCGCGAGAACGTATCGGAGGGTGTGCCGTGCAGCCAGATGCCGTGGCCCTTGCGACCTTGCTTGCGGTCCCACGCGTTCGGGTAATTGATCGGCAGCGCGCCGGCCCCATAGAAATCGGTCAGCCGTTCCGGTGGCAGGAAACCGGTGACTTGATAGACACCCAGCGGCGTCTTCTTGTCGCCTTCGCGCATCTTTTCGATGCCCAGCCGGCCATGCGACACGTAGTAGTCGGCAATGAAGCGCGGCTGACCGTCGACGTTCTCGTACAGATAGAGTCTCGAGCGGCGAGTGTCGACGACCACCGCATGACGTTGCGACGCCTGCAATTGCAGCAGGTAGCGCGGCACGCGATCGGTCGGCGGCTTGTCGCGGTAGGCGCGGATGCGCGCCACGGCTTCATCGCGCAGGTCGGCGAGCCGTTCTTCCGGGGCGTTCGGTGCATTGCCTATCGTGGTCAGCGCGCTTGACCGGGCCATCAGCAGGTCGCCCCGAATCAGGTGGCCAAGCCGGAAGTTGGGCCAGATCTGCAGCAGGGCATCGACCTGTTCGAGCGCCAGCCCCAGCTTGTTGCGCTCGATCTGGCGGAACACCTGTTCGAGCATCGGCTCCGGACCGCTGTCGGAATAGCGCACGGCGTCGCCTGACTGACCCGAGCCGATGGCGAGCGGGACGATCAGCGACGACAGGCACAGCGCGTTGCGCAGGACGCGCGCGACCGCGCGTCCGGAGAGAAACCGCATCGCCGTCATCCGCCGACGCGCTCCCGCTGGATCATCCAGCGACCATCACGGCTCACCAGCACCAGCGTCTTGGTGGTGGAGCTTTTCAGGCCGACGGCCTTGTAGTGCTGGCGGAAAGTTGCCTTGACGCGATCGGCGCCGTCACGGGTGACCTGCACGTTCTCGACCCGTACCTCGATGGCACCCGGTTTGTCGATGCGCGCCCGTCGTTCGGCCTCCCAGGCCTTGCGCGATTTCTTGCCGGGGACTTCGAACGTGCTGTCGTACAGCGCGAGGTAGGCGTTTACGTCCTTGCGCGCCCAGGCGGCGGCCCAGCCCTCGATGGTTCGTGTGATGTCTGCCACCGGCAGCCCGGCAGCGCCGTCGGTCGGTGAGACCGCCGCCACAGCGGGGGGTGTTGCTGCCGGAGTCTCCGTTGCCGTTGCCGTGGCAGCGGGCGAGGCAGCCTTTGCGGGTTCCGGCGGCTTGGGCGGGGCAACGGCGACCGGCGGCGTGACCGCTGCGACAGTCGGCTGCGGCGTGGCCGCAAGCGTACTGGAGGAAGCCGGTTTGCTGCCGCTGCGCGGGGCGCTGCCGACCATTTCGCGGATCAGGTTCAGTTTGCTCTGCGCACCGATGTTCGAAGAATCAAGCTGCAGTGCCCGGTCGTAGGCCTGGGTCGCCATGCGGGCGTAGATGTCGCCCAGATTCTCGTGCGCGACCGCATAGCTCGGGTGGGTACGGATGGCCATTTCGAGTGCCGTCTTGGCCTTGTCGAACTGCTTCTGCTGAGCGTAGAGCACGGCCAGGTTGTTGTAGGGCTCCGGCAGTTCAGGGTAATCCTCGGTCAACTTCTGGAATACCGACGTTGCTTCCGGCACGCGACCCAGCTCGGTCAGGATCAGTCCCTTGAAAAAACGGCCCTGCGGATCGCGCGGCACTTTTGCAAGAAACAGGTCGATCTGTTCCAGTGCCTGCTGTGGCTGCTTTTGTCGCAGCAGCTTTTCAGCTTCCTGAACGCTGTTGGCGAAGGCCGGCTGGAGCGATACGCCGAGCATGATCAGGGCGGCTGCGATGTGCGATGCGAGCGGCAGACGAAAACGTGTCGAAGAGGCCATGTGTTAGACTTTTTGGCGTGAAACCGTCGTTTGACAGACCCGAATCTTATCAAGAAGGCGTGCCGACGTCCTGCTGTTGCGCCTGAATTCCGAACCGACCCGCCCGCGCGGTCTGCGCGTGCCCCAAGCACCCTCCGTTTGGCCCACACCAATGCTCAAAATCTACAACACCATAGGCCGCGAGAAGCAGGCATTCCTTCCGATCGAGCCGGGCCGCGTGCGCATGTACGTGTGCGGCATGACGGTGTATGACTACTGTCATCTGGGCCATGCCCGGGTGATGGTGGTGTTCGACATGGTGGCACGCTGGCTGCGCGCGTCGGACTATGCCGTCACCTATGTCCGCAACATCACCGACATCGACGACAAGATCATCAGGCGTGCGGCCGAAAACGGCGAATCGATGCGCGCGCTGACCGACCGCTTCATCGCGGCGATGCACGAGGACGCCGATGCGCTCGGCGTGCTGCGCCCCGATCACGAGCCGCGTGCAACCGAATTCGTGCCGCAGATGCAGTCGTTGATCGAGCGGCTGCAGGAGAAGGGGTTGGCTTACCGTGCCGCGAGCGGTGACGTCAATTACAGCGTGCGCAAGTTCGCCGGTTACGGAAAGCTGTCCGGCAAGTCGCTTGACGAACTGCGCGCCGGCGAACGCGTGGATGTGAATGACGGCAAGCAGGATCCGCTCGACTTCGTGCTGTGGAAGCACGCCAAGCCGGCAGAACCCGCTGACGCGAAATGGACCTCGCCGTGGGGGGACGGTCGGCCGGGCTGGCACATCGAGTGTTCCGCCATGAGTTCGCAGCTCTTGGGTGATCATTTCGACATCCATGGCGGTGGCGCCGACCTGCAGTTTCCGCACCACGAGAACGAGATTGCCCAGAGTGAGGGTGCGCACGGGCACGCCTTTGTCAATTACTGGATGCACAACGGTTTCGTGCGGGTCGATGACGAGAAGATGTCGAAGTCGCTCGGCAACTTCTTCACCATCCGCGAAGTGCTGAAGCAGTACGACCCTGAAGTGGTGCGCTTCTTCATCCTGCGCGCGCACTACCGCAGCCCGCTCAACTACTCTGACGCCCACCTCGACGATGCCCGCGGCGCGTTGAGCCGCCTGTATACAACGCTGAAGAACGTCCCGCCGGCGGATGTACGGCCGGACTGGACCACACCGGCCGGCCAGCGACTGCGCGCCGCGATGGATGACGATTTCAATACGCCGGAGGCGATGGCGGTGCTGTTCGAACTTTCGAACGACGCCAATCGCAGCGGCGACCCTGCCGTTTCGGGCGAACTACGTGCGCTGGCCGGCGTGCTCGGACTGCTGGAACGATCTGCGGAAGAATTCCTCCAAGGGCGAGCGCAGGCAGGCGGACTGGACGATGCGCAGATCGATGCACTCATCGAACAGCGCATCGCTGCCAAGAAGGCGCGCGATTTTGCGACTGCCGATCGCGTACGGGACGAATTGAAGCAACAAGGCGTCATACTGGAAGACTCTGCCGCCGGTACCACCTGGCGACGGGCTTAGCGGAATTTCACCGGGGGTAGGGTGCGCGCGATCACGATCAAGTCGGCCTGGCACGGCCACAGCGACTGCCAGAAATGCGGCGTGCGCCGCAGCGCACTGTTTGCCGATCTTGTCGAGTCCGATTTCGCGCTTCTCCACGACCAGATCGACGACTTCGATTATCCGTCCGGCGCAGTCATCTATCACGCCGGTGCGCACGGCGAGTGGCTGTTCACGGTGCGCAGCGGTGCGGTCAAGCTGGTGCGCTACGGGGCGGACGGCACCCAGCGCATCCTGCGCATCCTGGGTCGCGGTGACGTATTCGGTCTTGAAGCACTGGTGAGTCCGGCCTATGACCACACCTCGATTTCGCTGTCACCGGTCGCGCTGTGCCGGATTCCGCGTGTGCTGGTCGAGCGGCTCAACCGGGACACGCCGCGCCTGCAGAAACCCCTGCTCGAACACTGGCATGCCGCGCTGGCCGAAGCCGACGCCTGGCTGGCCGAACTGACGGCAGGTCACGCCGACGTGAAAACCCGGGTCGTGCGCCTGCTGCTGCGCCTCGGCGATGATATCGAACCGGGCCGGGCCATCCGTCTGAGTCTGGAAGACATCGGCGCCATTCTCGGTGCAGCGCCGGAATCGGCAAGCCGCGCGCTCGGCATCCTGCGCCGCAGCAATCTGCTGTCCGATGCGCCTGACAGCCGCCATCACTGGCTTATCGATCGGGCGGGCCTCAAAGCGCTCGTCGCACCACCGGCAGAGGACTGATCCGCGCTTTGGCGCCGTCCGCCACACGCCTGCCGGCGCCCAGAGAATCGCGGCATTCGTGATTCTTATAGCAGACATAAGATGCCGTTATCTATAAAGTGCGACCTCCGAAAGGAAGGCGCAGGTCACCCCGCCTGCGTCAGTACCTGTCCGATGCATGGGCCCACCCGGCCTGATGCGGGTTTCGTTCAAACGGTTGAACCGGACGGCACGCGGCAGCTGCCGCGTCCCGCCCAGCGTGGTTTATGGAGAGCGTCTCATGAAAGTCGTCTTGTCGCCCGAGCAGATCCGCTCCGGCGAAATACCCGTTCCGGCATGGGTCAAGAGCCGCAAGCTGGTCACATGGGTCGCCGAAGTGGCGGCGCTCACCCAACCCGATGCCATCTTCTGGTGCGACGGTTCGGAAGAGGAATACGACCGTCTGTGTGCCGACATGGTCGCATCGGGCACGATGAAGCGCCTCGATCCGGTCAAGCGCCCGAATTCCTATCTCGCGCTGTCCGACCCGTCCGACGTCGCGCGCGTCGAAGACCGCACCTACATCTGCTCGGCGCGTGAGGAAGATGCCGGCCCGACCAACAACTGGATGGCGCCTGCGCAGATGCGCGAAACGCTGACCGGTCTGTTCCGCGGCTGCATGCGCGGTCGCACCATGTATGTCGTGCCGTTCTCGATGGGCCCGCTGGGTTCGCACATTTCGCAGATCGGCATCGAACTGTCCGACTCGCCGTATGTGGCGGTCAACATGCGCATCATGACCCGCATGGGCCGCGCGGTGTACGACGTGCTGGGCAGCGACGGCGACTTCGTGCCCTGCGTGCACACGGTGGGCAAGCCGCTGGCGGCGGGCGAGAAGGATGTGCCGTGGCCGTGCAACGCAACCAAGTACATCGTTCACTACCCGGAAACGCGGGAAATCTGGAGCTTCGGCTCGGGCTACGGCGGCAACGCTCTGCTTGGCAAGAAGTGCTTCGCGCTGCGCATCGCCTCGACCATGGGCCGCGACGAGGGCTGGCTGGCAGAACACATGCTCATTCTCGGCGTGGAAAACCCGCAGGGTGACAAGCACTACGTTGCAGCGGCTTTTCCGTCCGCCTGCGGCAAGACCAATTTCGCGATGCTGATTCCGCCCAAGGGTTTCGAGGGCTGGAAAGTCACCACCATCGGCGATGACATTGCCTGGATCAAGCCGGGCAAGGACGGCCGTCTGTATGCGATCAACCCGGAAGCGGGCTACTTCGGCGTGGCACCGGGCACCAATCAGAACACCAACGCCAACTGCATGGCGTCGCTGGCGTCCGACACCATCTTCACCAATGTTGCGCTGACCGATGACGGCGACGTGTGGTGGGAAGGCATGACCAAGGAGCCGCCTGCGCACCTGATCGACTGGCAGGGCCGCGACTGGACGCCCGCCATCGCGAAGGAAACCGGTGCCAAGGCGGCGCATCCGAATGCGCGCTTCACCGTCGCGGCGACGCAGAACCCGGTCATCGACCCGGCCTGGGACAACCCGGCCGGCGTGCCGATCTCGGCCTTCATCTTCGGTGGCCGCCGTTCGACCACGGTGCCGCTGGTGACCGAGGCACGCAACTGGGTCGAGGGCGTCTACATGGCGGCCACGATGGGCTCGGAAACGACCGCTGCGGCGGCTGGCCAGCAGGGCGTGGTGCGGCGTGACCCGTTCGCCATGTTGCCGTTCTGCGGCTACAACATGAGCGACTACTTCAGCCACTGGCTCAAGCTCGGCCAGAGCATCGAAGCCAGCGGGCAGACGCTGCCGCACATTTTCTGCGTGAACTGGTTCCGTACCGACGAGAACGGCAAGTTCGTGTGGCCGGGCTTCGGCGAGAACATGCGGGTGCTCAAATGGATGCTCGACCGCGTGGCGGGCCTGGCAAACGGCATCGAGCACCTGTTCGGCACCACGCCGCGCTATGACGATCTGAGCTGGACCGGGGTCGATTTCAGCCGCGAACTGTTCGAGCGCATCACGTCGATCGACCATGCGGCCTGGCAACTCGAGATCGAGTTGCACAACGAGCTGTTCTCGCGCCTGCAGAATCGCCTGCCGCCTGCCCTGTCGGCGGTCAAGGAGCGGATCGAGAAGAAGCTGGTCGCCTGATCGAAGGCGCACCGCTGAATGAAAACGCCCGCATCATGCGGGCGTTTTCACGTATGGCGTCCCGAAACGGCAGCGCCGGGGTTCAGCCGGCGAAGAAGTTCTTCATCTTGTCCATCCATGACTTGGCGCGCGGGCTGTGGCTCGCTTCGTCGCTCAGGTTGATGTCGTCGAATTCCTTCAGCAGTTCCTTCTGGCGTGCCGTCAGATTGACCGGCGTTTCGACCACCACGTGGCACATCAGGTCGCCCGGGGTGCTGCTGCGCACGCCCTTGATGCCCTTGCCGCGCAGGCGGAACACCTTGCCGGACTGGGTTTCCGACGGAATCTTGATCTTGGCGGCACCCTCCAGCGTCGGAATCTCGATTTCGCCGCCCAGTGCGGCGGTGGCGAAGCCGATCGGCATTTCGCAGTGCAGGTCGTCGCCCTCGCGCTGGAACACGCTGTGCGGCTTGATGTGGATCTGCACGTACAGGTCGCCTGCCGGGCCGCCGCCCTGACCATGCTCGCCTTCGCCGGCCAGCCGGATGCGGTCGCCTTCGTCGATGCCGGACGGAATCTTCACCTGCAGCGTCTTGCTCGACTTCACGCGGCCGGCGCCATGGCAGGTGCCGCACGGGTCCTTCACCATCTTGCCGGTGCCATGGCATTTCGGGCAGGTCTGCTGGATCGAGAAGAAGCCCTGCTGCATGCGCACTTGCCCCACGCCATTGCAGGTCGTGCAGGTGACCGGCTTGGTGCCCGGCTTCGCACCGGTGCCATCGCAGGTGCCGCACTCGTCCATGGTCGGAATGCGGATGCGCGTGTCGGTGCCGCGGGCCGCTTCTTCGAGCGTGATCTCCAGGTTGTAGCGCAGATCGGCGCCGCGATAGACCCCGCTGCGCCCGCCGCCCGCCCGGCCGCGACCGGCTGCATTGCCGAAGATTTCGCCGAAGATGTCGCCGAAGGCATCACCGAAACCGGGGCCTGCGCCACCGCCGCCCCCCACATTGGGGTCGACACCGGCGTGCCCGTACTGGTCATAGGCGGCGCGCTTCTGCCCGTCCGACAGGATTTCGTAGGCCTCCTTGGCTTCCTTGAACTTGTCTTCCGCTTCCTTGCTGTCCGGATTGCGGTCCGGGTGGTATTTCATCGCCAGCTTGCGGTAGGACTTCTTGATCTCGTCGTCGGATGCGTCCCGATTGACGCCGAGGACGTCGTAAAAATCGCGTTTTGCCATTCGTTATCACCACAGATACGCCAAGGCACAGAGGAGCAGGGTGCGACCCTGCGTCTCTGTGCCCCGGCGGTCAGGTCGCCATCGGCAACCGGAAGACGCGCAGCTTACTTCTTGTCGTTCACTTCGGTGTACTCGGCATCGACCACGTCGCCGTCGTCCTTGCCCGAGCCGCCCGGTGCGGAACCGGCTTCACCGGCAGCGGCCTGCTGCTGGGCGTACATCGCTTCGCCCAGCTTCTGCGCTGCGGTCGACAATGCGGCGCTCTTGGCTTCGATCGCTTCCTTGTCGCCTGAACGGATGGCCTCTTCGGTTTCCTTGATCGCGGCTTCGATCGCGTCCTTTTCGCCGGCATCGACCTTGTCGCCGTGCTCGGTCAGCGCCTTGCGCGTCGAATGCACCAGTGCATCGGCCTGGTTGCGCGTATCGGCCAGCTCGCGTGCGCGACGGTCGTCTTCGGCATGCAGTTCGGCGTCCTTCACCATCTTCTGGATTTCGTCTTCCGACAGGCCGGAATTCGCCTTGATGGTGATCTTGTTTTCCTTGCCGGTCGCCTTGTCCTTGGCGCCGACATGCAGGATGCCGTTGGCGTCTATGTCGAACGTCACCTCGATCTGCGGCAGGCCGCGCGGAGCCGGAGCGATACCTTCGAGGTTGAACTCGCCGAGCGACTTGTTGCCGCTGGCCATTTCGCGCTCGCCCTGGTAGACCTTGATGGTGACTGCCGGCTGGTTGTCGTCGGCGGTCGAGAAGGTCTGCGAGAACTTGGTCGGCACCGTCGTGTTCTTCTGGATCATCTTCGTCATGACGCCGCCCAGCGTTTCGATGCCCAGCGACAGCGGGGTCACGTCGAGCAGCAGCACGTCCTTCACGTCGCCCTGCAGCACGCCGCCCTGGATCGAGGCACCGACCGCAACGGCTTCGTCCGGATTCACGTCCTTGCGCGGCTCGCGGCCGAAGAATTCCTTCACCCGCTCCTGCACCTTGGGCATGCGGGTCATGCCGCCGACCAGGATGACGTCGTCGATGTCGCTCACCTTGACGCCCGAATCCTTGATCGCGATGCGGCACGGCTCGATCGAACGCTCGATAAGCTCTTCCACCAGCGACTCGAACTTGGCACGCGTGATCTTGATCGCGAGATGCTTCGGCCCGGTCGAATCGGCGGTGATGTAGGGCAGATTGATTTCGGTCTGCGCACCCGACGACAGTTCGATCTTGGCCTTCTCGGCCGCTTCCTTCAGGCGCTGCAGCGCGAGGATGTCCTTCTTCAGGTCGACGCCCTGGTCCTTCTTGAACTCGTCGATCACGTAATCGATGATGCGCTGGTCGAAATCTTCGCCGCCGAGGAAGGTGTCGCCGTTGGTCGCCAGCACTTCGAACTGGTGTTCGCCATCGACATCGGCGATTTCGATGATCGACACGTCGAACGTGCCGCCGCCGAGGTCATACACCGCGATCTTCGAATCACCCGGCTTCTTGTCCATGCCGAAGGCGAGCGCCGCTGCGGTCGGCTCGTTGATGATGCGCTTGACGTCCAGACCGGCGATGCGGCCGGCGTCCTTGGTGGCCTGACGCTGGCTGTCGTTGAAGTAGGCGGGCACCGTGATGACGGCTTCGGTGACTTCCTCGCCGAGGTAGTCCTCGGCGGTCTTCTTCATCTTGCGCAGCACTTCGGCCGACACCTGCGGCGGCGCAATCTTCTTGCCGCGCACTTCGACCCAGGCGTCGCCATTGTCAGCCTTGGAAATCTTGTAGGGCATCAGCGCGATGTCCTTCTGCACTTCCTTCTCTTCGAAGCGTCGACCGATCAGGCGCTTGACCGCGAACAGCGTGTTCGCCGCATTGGTGACCGCCTGACGCTTGGCCGAGGCGCCGACCAGGATTTCACCGTCTTCGGTGTAGGCGACGATGGACGGCGTGGTGCGTGCACCTTCCGAATTCTCGATCACCTTGGGCTTGCCGCCTTCCATGACGGACACGCAGCTATTGGTGGTGCCCAGATCGATGCCGATGATTTTTCCCATGTTCGGGGTCCTCTATATATATAAGTGTGTGTCGGGAGCGAAACGACCGCTTGGCCTCAGATGTGGGCGCATTCGCCCACATTTCAAGGGGTCATTCAGCTGGCTGCCCTGGAAACGATCACGAGGGCAGGGCGCAGCACGCGTTCATGCAGCAGATAACCTTTCTGCAGTACCTGAACTACGTGATTCGGCTCGCCCGGCGCCTCGATCTGGCTGATTGCCTGATGGCGGTGCGGGTCGAACTTCTCGCCGAGCGGATCTGTTTCCTCGATGCCGGCGCCACTGAAGGCCTGCTGCAGCTGCTTGAGCGTCAGTTCGACACCGGAGCGCAGTGTCGCCACGTCGGACGACTGGTCGGCGAGCGCCGCTTCCAGACTGTCCTTGACCGGCACCATCGCGCTGGCGAATTTCTCGGCCCCGAACTTGCCCGCCTTCAGCACATCCTCGGCCGTGCGGCGGCGCATGTTCTCGGTTTCGGCCTTGGCGCGCAGCAGGGCGTCCTGCAATTCGGCCACCTTGAGTTCTGCAGCGGCAAGCGCCGGATCGGCGGTGGCTGTCTGTGTGTCGTCGGTGGCTGCGGCATCGGCCGGCAGCTCGTTCGGCAGGTCTTGCGGGGTCTGATCGGTCATGCAGCGATTTCCTCTGGCTTTCGGACCCGATGCACTTGGGGCTGAAGCCGGGCGATTTCAAGCCCCGCCGACCGGTATGGTTTGTGCCACGGCGTCTGCCGGCAAAAAATTGCGGTCTGCGCAACAGATTCAAGCCGGCACGGGCAAGTGCTTTTGTTCGTTTACGGCCGATGCCCTATCATTGCGGCTGTTCATGACGCCTCCATCGCACTTCAAGAATGCTTGATCGCATTGGCAAATACAGGGTTATCCGGGAAATCGGCAAGGGCGCGACCGCCACCGTATACCTATGCAAGGCCGATGACATCGAAGAACTGGTCGCTGTAAAGCTGGTCGACTTCGGCGACAAGAACCGCGATCAGGGCAAATGGTCGCGCCGCATGCGCAAGTTGTTCCTGACCGAAGCGGCGATCGCCGCCAAACTCAACCACCCGAACATCATCCGCATCTTCGACGCCCAGGTGGAAGAGGGGCGCGCCTATCTGGTGATGGAATACATCGAGGGCGAAGCACTCGATCACTACTGCGAATTCAACAAGATGCTGCCGCTGCCACGCGCCGTCAGCATCGTGTTCAAGTGCTGCATGGCACTCGACTACGCGTTCAAGCAGGGTGTGGTTCACCGCGATATCAAGCCGGCCAACATCCTGATCGGCGCCAATGACCTCGTGAAGGTCACGGATTTCGGGCTGGCGCTGAATGTCGCGAAGGAAAACGACAAGGATTCGACCTTCATCATGGGCGTGGGCTCACCGGCCTACATGAGTCCGGAACAGGTGAAGGGCTATCCGCTGAACCAGAAGACCGATCTGTATTCGCTCGGCGTGGTGCTGTTCCACCTGCTGACCGGACGGCTGCCTTTCCGCGCCAAGCATCCGGCCCAGCTGATCTACAAGATCATCAATGCCGATCCGCCGTCCGCGTCGCAGCTGAATCCGGAAGTGCCCGAAGGCATGGACCGGGTGATCCGCAAGGCGCTTGAGAAGGATCTGTACTCGCGCTACAAGAATGGAGCCGAATTCGCGAAGGATCTGTCTTCGGTGCGCTTCAAGCTGCTCGACGACAGCTATGTGCCGCCGGATACCACCCGGTTCAACATCCTGCGCAAGATGGCTTTCTTCACCGAATTCGACGATGTTGAAGTATGGGAGGTGCTGCGCTTCTCCGGCTGGCGCCAGTTCGCCGAGAACGCGGTGATGATGCGCGAAGGCGATACGGACAACCGCTTCGGCCTCATCGTGTCGGGACAGGCCCAGGTCAGCGTCGGCGGTCGACTGCTGGCCGAACTGGGTGTTGGCGAAGTGGTCGGCGAGATGGGCTATCTCGATCCCAAGCATGTCAGCCGGTCGGCCACGGTGATCGCCACCGCCCAGATCACCTTCCTCGAAATCAACCCGTCGGCCCTCACGCTCGCGTCCGAAGAGTGTCTTGAACACTTCCGTGGCCAGCTGATCAGCACTATCGTGCAGCGTCTGGTCCGCGCCAACGCCGCTCTCGCCGCACAGGGCGAAGAAGTCATGCTGCCGACAGAGTCCGGTTTCTGCGTCGCCGGTGTCGGGCTTGATCTCGAACTTGCGCCTGATCCGCCGCTCCGTCGCTGAACGACGCCGCCTGGCGGTCCGGACACACTTCACGACCCGCCTGTTTCATCGTGAAACGCAGCCGCTCAGGCCGCTAAAGTTTCGATCCTGCGGGCCGAAACTCTCCTCACAGGCACCCGGCCAACCCGGTGCTGATCGGAAGGAGACCGACCTTGAGCCGCAATTCAGTTTATGGCATCAGCCGCGTGGATAACGAAGCCAGCCGGACGCATGGCTGGCTCGTGACCATCCAGCGACGTGGCGTGATACACCGCAAGCACTTCAGCGATGGCGTGTTCGGCGGCAAGCAGAAAGCGTTCACCGCCGCCAAGCAGTTCAGGGACGACATCATTGCGAAGTTTCCGCCGTTCTCGCTGCGCGAGTATTCGAGCATCGTCAAGAAGAACAACCGCTCCGGCGTCGTCGGGGTGTGCCGTTACTGTGCGTCGGAAACGCGCGACATGCCGGAAGAGAAACAGCGCTGGTTCTGGGTGGCTTCATGGCCACTGCCATCGGGTCGGCGCAAGCGGGTGAAATTCTCGGTCAACAAGTACGGTGAGGAAGGCGCGTTCAAGATGGCACTGAAGGCGCGCAAGGACGCGCTGAAGAAGCTCGACGGCCAGTTCGATCCTGGCGCATCGCGCCGCAGTCGCCCGCGCCGTGCCAAGAATGACGAAACGTCGGTGGCCGAAGCACGCGCTGCTTGAAAGATGGTCAGCACATGAAAAAGGCGACCTCCGGGGGTCGCTTTTTTTTGTCACCAGCTGGGCAGCACGCCGCTATTTCAGTGCACCGAAAGACTTCGCGCGTTCGGCCTGCAGGGCCAGCTGATCGGCCACCGGACTCGCTTCGTCCCACCAGTGACCCAGTTCGCGTCGCACGATGCGGCCCAGTGCGTCAATCCAGTCGGCACGCTCGTTCAGGCAGGCGATGTACTGGAAGGTCTTGCCGCCCTTGCCGATGAAGGCTTCACGGTTTTCCACCGCGATCTCCTCCAGCGTTTCCAGGCAGTCGGCCACGAAACCCGGGCAGATCACGTCCACGCTCTGCAGGCCCTCCGCGGCGAGCTTCTCAAGCGTCGGCTGCGTATACGGTTCGAGCCAGCGCGCCTTGCCGAAGCGCGACTGGAAGGTAACCAGATACTGATCCTTCGCCAGCCCGAGCGCTTCGGCGAGCAGCCGGCCGGTCTTGTGGCACTCGCAGTGGTAGGGGTCACCCTGTTCCAGATGGAAGTGCGGCACGCCGTGGAAGGACATGACCAGCTTGTCCGCGCGGCCATTCTTCGCCCAGTGCTCGCGCACGCTGGCAGCGAGCGCACCAATGTAGCCGCCGTCGGCTGCGAAGGCTCTCAGATAACGCAGCTCCGGCAGGTTGCGCCAGCGCAGCAGGGTCTGCGCCAGTTCGTCTATCATCGAACCGGTCGTGCTCGATGCCGCCTGCGGATACATCGGCAGCATCAGGATGCGCGTGCAGCCATCCATCTTCATCTGCTGCAGCACGTCGCCGATGGCCGGACTGCCGTAGCGCATGGCAAATCGCACATCGATGTCGGGCTGACCTTCGGCAATCATCCAGCCGCGCAGCAACTTGGCCTGGCGTTCGGTATGCACGCGCAGCGGCGAGCCTTCATCGGTCCACACCGAGGCATACTTTTCGGCTGACTGTTTCGGGCGCACGTTCAGGATGATGACGTTCAGGATGAACCACCACACGGCCTTCGGAATCTCGACCACGCGGTCGTCCGACAGGAACTGCTTGAGGTAGCGCCGCAGCGACGGGGCGTCCGGCTTGTCCGGTGTGCCGAGGTTCACCAGCAACACGCCAGTGCGCGCGGGCTGGCCATGGGTGTAGGACGGTTCGGCGTTGAATCGTGACATGGGCTCGTTGGGGTTGCGGTGCGCGCATCCATGGCGCGCCCGGTTCGGGTGGTTCGGGTCAGGTCTGGCTCAGCGCGCTCGACAGCAGCTTGGCGGTGACGTCGACAATCGGAATGACGCGCTCGTACGCCATGCGGGTCGGGCCGATCACGCCGACGCTGCCGACCACCTGACCCTGTATTTCGTAGGGCGCGGTGACCACGCTGCATTCGTCGAGCGGTGCCAGACCGGATTCACCGCCGATGAACAGCTGCACGCCTTCGGCCTGCTGCGAAAGATCGAGCAGACTGGCCAGCTGGGTGCGCTGGTCGAACAGTGAAAAAAGCTCGCGCAGACGGGACATGTTCGAAGCCAGATCATCCACTGCCAGCAGGTTGCGCTCGCCGGAAATGACGTACTGGCCCTTGTCGCCGGAAAAGGCCTCGTTGCCTGCCTGCAATGCAGCCGCCATCAGCGACGTCAGATCGCCGTGCAGCTTCTTCAGTTCCGCCTGCAGCCGGCCGCGGATTTCCTCGAAATCGAAACCGACGTAGTTCTGGTTCAGGAAATTGGCCGCGCTGACCAGCTCCGCTGGCGAGAAATTGCGCTCCGTCAGCAGGATGCGGTTCTGCACCTCGCCCTGATCGGTCACGATGATCAGCAGGATGCGCTTGTCGGACAGGCTGAGGAATTCGATCTGGCGGATGCGCACCATCTGGCGACGCGGCGCCACCACGATGCCGGCGAAATGGGTCAGCTGCGACAGCAGTTGCGAGGCCTGGCCGACCAGCACGCGCGGGTCGGCCGGGCGCAGTTCACCCTTCAATTCGCTGATCTGGCCCGGCTCCAGCGGCTGCACCGACAGCAGGCTGTCGACGAAGAACCGGTAGCCGCGAGGCGTCGGAACACGGCCGGCCGAAGTGTGCGGGCTGGTGATGAAGCCCAGCTCTTCCAGATCCGACATCACGTTGCGTATCGTGGCCGGCGACAGGTCCAGTCCCGAATACTTCGAAAGCGTGCGGGAGCCGACCGGCTGACCGTCGGCGATGTAGCGTTCGACCAGGGTTTTGAGCAGCAGTCTGGAGCGGTCTTCGAGCATGACTTCGCGGTGTGTGGGCGCTTCCGGCTTCAGATTCTAGAACGATGCCGCGGGTGCGACGGTGTCAGGCCCGGATATTGACACAGGCCGGCCCGCTCTCGTCGGCTTCGCGGTCGATCGCGGCCTTTGTGGTTTAATTCGACGATGGATAAAACCCCACCGTCGTTCGGCTGCGTCGCCCTGATTGGCAAGTACCAGAGCGCGGAGGTGGGCGAATCGATGCGCACGCTCGCGCACTGGCTGCGCGATTCCGGCTGCGAGGTGCTGATCGAGCAGGATTCGGCGGATGCCTTGTCCGGCAACGATTTCGAGCCGGCTGCATTCGACGGGATCGGCCGGCGCGCCGGGCTGGCGGTGGTCATCGGTGGCGATGGCTCGCTGATCAGCGCGGCCCGCAAGCTGGCGCCGCACGCCGTGCCGCTGGTCGGCGTCAATCAGGGAAGACTGGGTTTTCTGACCGATGTCGCCCGTTCCAACATGCTGTCGGCGATGGAAGCCCTGATGGCAGGGCAATTCACCCGCGAGCGCCGTGCGCTGCTGCAGGCAGGGGTGCTGCGTGACGGGGAGTCGGTTTTTTCGGCGCTTGCGCTCAATGATGTCGTGCTGTCCAAGGGCGACCTGGGCCGCATGATCGAGTTCGAGGTCCGGGTGGACGACGAATTTGTATACAGCCAGCGCTCCGACGGGCTGATCATTTCAACGCCGACCGGTTCGACCGCCTATTCGCTGTCGGCCAACGGGCCCATCGTGCATCCGTCGCTCGGAAGCATGCTCATCGTTCCGCTGTGTCCGCACGCCTTGTCGTCGAGACCGATTGCGCTGAGTGACAGTTCGGTACTGGATGTCCGGTTGTTTCTGCGGCATGACGCGCGCGCCCATTTCGATGGCCAGGAACATTTCAATCTGCAGGGTGGAGACTGCCTGCGCATCGAGCGATCGCCCTATTGCGTAACCCTGATGCATCCGCCCGGCTACAGCTACTTTTCCATGTTGCGCGAAAAGCTCCGCTGGAGCGAGGCGCCGAAAGAGGCCTGAGCTTTTCCCGTTCCGCCCGATTTACATCACCGATCCGAATCCTCACCGCGCTGCATGCTCGAACGCCTTTTCATCCGCGATTTCATCCTTGTTGACCAGCTCGAACTCGACTTTTCGGCCGGCTTCGGTGCGCTGACCGGTGAAACCGGGGCCGGCAAGTCCATTCTCGTCGATGCGCTCGGCTTGCTGCTTGGCGCGCGCGCCGACGCATCGGTCGTACGGCTCGGGCGTGAGCGGGCGGAGCTGTCGGCCGAATTCGTGCTCGCACCGGACAGTCCGGCGCGCGACTGGCTGGTTGCGCAGGATTTCGAATGCGACGGCGACCGGGTCATCGTGCGACGGGTGATCGACAGCGGCAGCCGTTCGCGTGCCTGGATCGGCGGCGCGCCGGCCGGCATCGCGCAGCTGCGCGAACTGGGTGGGCTGCTGGTCGACATCCACGGCCAGCATGCGCACCAGGCCCTGATGCGCGAATCGGCGCAGCGCGAGTTGTTCGACCAGCACGCCGGTCTGCTGGCCGAGGTCACGGAAGTCACGAAGCTTTATCGGGAATGGCAGGCGCGCGAGCAGGCGCTGCTGCGCGCCGTGCAGGACAGTGATGCGGCCGTGCGCGATCGCGAACGCCTGCAGTGGCTGGTCGAGGAGCTCACCGTACTGGCGTTCGAACCCGCCGCCTGGGCGGCGCTGCAGCAGGAACACAGTCGGCTGGCGCATGTCACGCAACTGCTCGAAGGCAGTGCCGAGGCGCTCGCGCTACTGGAGGAAGGCGAGGTCGCGCTGGATGCGCAACTCGCCCACATCGCTGCCGTGCTCGGCCGCTTGCAGGGGTTCGATGCGGCGCTGGGCGAATGCTGCAGCCTGATCGATTCGGCGTCGGCCCAGGTCGGCGAAGCCGCACGCGCGCTGCGCGCCTACGTACATCGGCTCGATGCGGACCCGGCTGCGCTGGCACGTGCCGATGATCGCATTGCGGCCGTGCTCGGCGCCTCCCGCAAGTATCGCTGCGAGCCGGACGACCTGCCGGCGCTTCTGGCCGACAGCCAGCTGCAGCTCGACCGGCTGGCCGCCGACGCGGATCCGGCACGGCTTGAGCAGGCGCGCGACGCAGCGCGCAGCGCCTGCCTGCAGGCGTCGACACGGCTGTCAGCCGCACGCAGGCCGGTGGCTGAGCGCCTGTCGGCCGAGGTGACCGCAGCCATGGCCGAACTGGCGATGCAGGGTGGCCGCTTCGAAGTCGCACTTCATCCGCTGGCGGAACCGTCGGCCACCGGTCTGGAAGAGATCGAGTTCCGTGTGTCTGCCAATCCCGGGCAACCCCTGGCACCGCTGGCGAAAGTCGCGTCGGGCGGGGAACTGTCGCGCATCGGACTGGCGATCCAGGTGATCGCCAGCGCACGCAGCGGAACGCCGACGCTGGTATTCGACGAAGTGGACGTCGGCATCGGCGGCCGGGTGGCCGAAGTGGTGGGGCGTCAGTTGGCGCGGCTGGGCAAGGCGCGCCAGGTGCTGTGCGTCACCCATCTACCCCAGGTCGCCGCACGCGCCGACTGGCAATGGTCGATCGCCAAGCGCAGCCAGGCGGGGCAGACGGTCAGCGCGGTGAACACGCTCGATGACGCGGCAAGGATCGAGGAAATCGCACGCATGCTGGGCGGCGAGGTCATCACCGACACCACGCGGGCACACGCGAAGGAAATGCTGGGCGAGCGCCCGGCGAAGTGATCAACCCGGTTCGGATCGGCCGGGTTCGCGCTGCGGTTTCTTCTTGTTCGGGCAGGCTTCGGTCGTGCAATTGGCGAAAATCGTCAGTGCGTGGTCGTGCACCGCGAAGCCGTGATCCTTGGCAACCTTAATCTGGCGGCGCTCGATTTCCGCGTCGTAGAACTCTTCCACCTTGCCGCACTGGATGCAGACGAGGTGATCGTGGTGGTGACCTTCGTTGAGCTCGAACATCGCCTTGCCGGATTCGAAGAAGTGGCGTTCCAGCAGACCGGCATGCTCGAACTGGGTCAGCACCCGGTAAACGGTGGCCAGACCGATGTCCATGTCTTCCTGCAGAAGCGCCTTGTAGACGTCTTCAGCGCTCATGTGACGCACATCCGCGCGCTGGAACAGCTCGAGGATTTTCAGTCGCGGCAGGGTGGCTTTCAGGCCGATGTTCTTCAGGTTGTGCGAGTTTGCGCTCATGGGCAAGGCTGACGGCAATATCAAGGTCGCTATAATATAGACTTTCGTCTCCCGTCCGGCGTCGCGCCGCGAGCGGGCCGATCTGCCCGAAGCCCTAACCGAGTCCCGTCCAGCGATGTCCTTCGCCCCCGTGGTAGTTGTCCGCTACGCTCTTGCCGCTCTGATTCCGGTGCTCGCGGGATGCACCAATGTGCCTTCGACGCTCGACGTGACCAATCGTCTGAACCCGTTCCGCATCGATATTCGCCAGGGCAACCTGGTGACCCAGGAAATGGCTTTCCAGCTCAAGCCCGGCATGTCGCGCGACCAGGTGCGTTTCGTGCTCGGGTCGCCGATGCTGGCTGATGTATTCCATCCGGACCGCTGGGATTATCTGTACTACTTCAAACCGGGCAACAAGCCGGAAGACACCCAGCAGCGCCGCCTGATCGTCTATTTCGAGGATGACAAGCTGGTCAGCCTCGGTGGCGACGTGGTGGGCGCGGAAGACGCTGATCTGAACCAGCCCGAGGCGCCGCGTACCCGCACGATAGATCTGGGCGAGGTTGTCGCGCCGAAATGACGAGGCGCGGGGTCATCGCGGCACATTTCACGTTTGAAAGGATTCCATGTCACCGATGCGCATAGCGATCGCCGGGGCGTCCGGCCGCATGGGCCGCATGCTGATCGAAGCGACGTCGCGCGATGAAGGCGCCCGGCTGGTCGCGGCCCTTGACCGCCCGGATTCGGCCGCCATCGGCGAAGACGCGGCAGCCTTTCTGGGCAGCCCGGCCGGCGTGCCGATCAGCAGCGATGTCGATGCGGCTCTGGCCGGGGCCGACTTCCTGATCGACTTCACCCGTCCGGAAGCCACGCTGGCCCACCTTGAAGCCTGCCGGCGCCACAACGTGAAGATGATCATCGGCACGACCGGCTTCAGCGACGTGCAGCGCGCGCGGTTGGTCGAGGCATCACGCGACATCGCCATCGTGTTCGCGCCGAACATGGCGGTCGGTGTGAATGCGGTGTTCCGGCTGCTCGACGTCGCGGCACGCATCCTGAACAGCGGCTACGACGTCGAAGTGATCGAGGCGCATCACCGCATGAAGGTCGATGCGCCGTCCGGTACTGCGCTGCGCATGGGAGAGGTGGTGGCCGACGCACTTGGCCGTTCGCTGGCAGACTGCGCCATCTACGGCCGCGAAGGGCATACCGGCGAGCGGCAGGACACGACCATCGGGTTTTCCACGATACGGGGTGGCGACATCGTCGGTGACCACACCGTGCTGTTCGCCGGCCTTGGCGAGCGCATCGAAATCACCCACAAGTCGGCCAGTCGCATGCCCTATGCGCTGGGCAGCCTGCGCGCCGCGCGCTGGCTGGTCAGCCGGGATAGCGGTCTGTACGACATGCAGGACGTGCTGGGTCTGCGCTGAGCAGTGGGTACCGAGCCGCCCGTGTCCCGGTTCTTCAGCCCGCCGTTGTACGGCCGTTAATTCAGCAGGTTCTACCTGTCCCGGATTTCCATGCACCCAGCGCTGTCCACCTTGTTGCTGCAGCACCTCGGCCTGCCATCGATCGATGAAGCAGCAGTCGCGCAATGGCTTGCCGGCGGGCCGTCAGCGGCTGCGCTGGCTGAGTCGCTGCAGCGCATCGACCAGTTGCTCGAGGCCGGCGACACAACCGATGCGTCGCGCCACCGCTGGCAATGGGTGCCGTCGAGTTCGCGCTTCGAGGTGTCGGCCGAGTTCAAGGTGGCGCTGGGTTACGGCCCGACCGATCTGCCGGATCTGCTTCCGGTATGGCGCGACATCGTGCATGCCGACGACGCAGCCGCCTTCGACCAGTGGCTCGAAGACAGACTCGCAAGCATGGCAGACGACGCCTCCATGGACTGCCGTTTCCGGCACGCCGATGGCCGCACGGTCTGGGTCAGGCTTGAAGCCGGCTCGTCCGAGCGAGACGAACGCGGCCGCGTTATCCGGGTATCGGGTCATCTCGGCCAGATCGATGCACGCCGGCAGGCCGAAATAGAACTGCTGCTGGCCAAGGAGAAGGCGGAGGCGGCCAGCCGGGCCAAAAGTGACTTCCTGGCCAACATGAGCCACGAAATCCGGACCCCGATGAACGGCATCATGGGCATGTCCGAACTGATGCTCGACACCACGCTCGACAGCGAACAGGCCGAGTACGTGCGTGCCATCAAGACGTCGGCCGATGCGTTGCTGGTCATCATCAACGACATCCTCGACTTTTCGAAGATTGAAGCCGGCAAGCTCGCAATCGAACAGGTCGAGCATTCGGTCGGGGAAGTGGTCGGCGACGCTGCACGCGGTCTTGCCATCGCGGCGCAACACAAGGGGCTGGAGCTGTACTGCCGTCTGTCGCCAGATCTGCCGGTGCGCATGCTCGGCGACCCCGGGCGCCTGCGGCAGATTCTGGTCAATCTGATCGGCAATGCCGTTAAATTTACTTCGCGCGGTGAAGTCGAGATCGGCTGCGAGACAACTGGTACCCCCGTAAGTTGTGGTAACGAGGTCGAACTTCATATCTGGGTGCGCGATACCGGGATCGGCATCGACACCGCGAAGCAATCCGTGGTGTTCGAAGCATTTGCACAGGCCGACACGTCAACCACGCGGCGCTTCGGTGGCACCGGGCTCGGACTGGCCATCTGCAACCGTCTCGTGTCGCTGATGGGTGGCCGTCTGTGGCTGGAGAGCGTGCCCGGGCAGGGCTCGACCTTTCATTTCACGCTGCGCGGCATGGTGATCGAACAGGCCACGCTGCCGGCGCACTTTCGCCGCTTCGCAGGTCGCCACGTGCTGCTGCTCGAAGACCACCTGCCCTCACGCGGCGTCGTGGCGGCCATGCTCGGCGACATGGGCGCCTCGGCGCTGGCGGTCAGCTCGGTCCAGGCGGCGCGCCAGGCACTCAAACAGGCACACGAATCGGGGCGCCCGTTCGACATCCTGCTGGTTGACCGCACCTTGCCGGATGCCGACGCCTTCGACTTCATTTCGGCCTTCTGCGAGGGGCCGAACCGGCTCAACCGCGTCGTGATGATGTTCAGCGGCTCCAATCAGGCGGCCGACAACGCGCATGCCCGATCGCTGGGTGTACGCGGCCGCCTGCACAAGCCGTTTTCGGCCAACGAGCTTGCCGGCGCGCTGGCCGAGGCGCTCGCCACCCAGCCGGACGACGGTGCAGCGGAAATGGACGACTTTGCTTTTGCCATCGGAGACCTCGATATCGAGCGCTCGCTGGCGCACGAAGGTATCGGCAACGCGCGCAAGCGGCGTGTGCTGCTGGCCGAAGACAATCCCGTCAATCAGCTGGTGGCCGTGCGGACGCTTGAACGCGCGGGATATGTCGTGACGGTCGCGTCCAATGGTCAGGAAGCGCTGGATCTTCTGGAGCGCGACCACTTCGAGGTGGTGTTGATGGACGTGCAGATGCCGGTCATGGGCGGCATCGAGGCGACGCGCGCCATCCGTGCGCGCGAACAGCGACGTTCCTGGGTGGTCGATACCGACAATGTCCAGCACATGCCCATCATCGCGATGACCGCCAATGCGATGAAGGGTGACCGCGAGCTGTGCCTTGAAGAGGGCATGGATGACTACATCAGCAAGCCGGTCAAGGCGGACGAACTTCTGGCGACGCTGGAACGTGTGCTTTCGCGCAGCGAATCCGACGGCACGCCGGTCAGTACCGATTTCAACGGTGTGGTGGTCGATGCAGAGCCGGCCGAGTCGCCGGTGATCGATATTTCACATACGCTGGAAACGCTGGAAGGTGACCGCGCGATGGCCTTGCGCGTGATCGATGTGTTCCTCGGCGAGTTGCCGGAACTGCGTAGCGGCCTCAATGTATGCATCCAGCTGGAGGACAGCGCCGGCGTTGCCCGCATCTGCCATCGCCTGCGGGGTTCCCTGTCGGTATTCGGCGCCGCGCCGGCCGAAGCCGCCGTATCGAAGCTCGAGGACAGCGCCCGCGCGGGCGACGTGCCGGCGCTGGTCAGCCAGCACGAGCGGGTGGATGTTCATCTGGCCAGGTTGTCCGATGCGCTGCTCGACGCGCGCGATGCGGTGATGGCGCCCGCGGCCTAGGATACTGCCGTGCAGACTCCGGGCTGGCTCCAGTCCGAGCGGCGCCCGCGAAATTGCGCGGCGCACCACCGGCAAGGTATAATTCGACAATCAGCGGGAGCGCCCAGACCGGCGTCTCCCGCTTCGCATATGTGGCGCTTGCGTGCGCCGCCGTCCCCCGAACAGATTTCAGGAGTTATTACGTGTCCGCCCATGCGCCCGCGCTGCTCGCACTCGCCGATGGATCGGTCTTTCACGGCAAAAGCATCGGAGCGGAAACGATCACCACGGGCGAGGTGGTGTTCAACACCGCGATGACCGGCTATCAGGAAATCCTGACCGACCCGAGCTACACCCGCCAGATCGTCACGCTGACCTATCCGCACATCGGCAACACCGGTATCAACCATGAAGACGTCGAAGCCGGCCGCGTTTTTGCCGCCGGTCTGGTCATTCGCGACCTGCCGTTGCGTTCGTCCAACTTTCGCAGTCACCAGACGCTGGACGCCTATCTGCGGGAGCAGGGCATTGTCGGCATCGCCAATATAGATACCCGCAAGCTGACCCGAGTGCTGCGCGAAAAGGGCGCGCAGAGCGGTTGCCTGATGGCCGGCAAGGTCGATGCGGCCGAGGCGGTTTCCCAGGCCAGGGCGTTCGCCGGCCTGTCCGGCATGGATCTGGCGAAAGTCGTAAGTGCCAGGGAGCCTTACGAATGGACCGAGGGCGAGTGGCAGCTCGGCCGCGGGTTCGTGATGCCGGACGCCACCCCGCGTCATGTCGTGGCCTACGATTTCGGCGTCAAGCGGAACATCCTGCGCATGCTTGCCAGCCGCGGCTGCCGGCTCACCGTAGTGCCGGCGCAGACCCCGGCAGACGTGGTGCTGGCGATGAAACCTGATGGCGTTTTCCTGTCGAACGGCCCGGGAGATCCGGAACCCTGCGATTACGCGGTGACCGCCATCCGGACCTTCCTCGATCGCAAGGTGCCGACTTTCGGCATCTGCCTCGGCCATCAGTTGATGGGGCTCGCTGCGGGGGCCCGAACGTTGAAGATGAAGTTCGGCCATCATGGTGCGAATCATCCGGTGAAGGACAACGATTCCGGCCGCGTGCTGATCACCAGCCAGAATCATGGCTTTGCGGTGGATCCGGCGACGCTGCCGGCCAATGTGCGCGTGACCCATGTATCGCTGTTCGACGGCAGCCTGCAAGGCATGGCCTGGACCGACCGTCCGGCCTTCTGCTTCCAGGGTCACCCCGAAGCCAGCCCGGGGCCACATGATGTGGCCTACCTGTTCGACCGATTCGTGAAGATGATGGAGCAGGGGAAAGGGCCCAGAGGCTAAGGACTGGCGGAAAGCTTGCGGGCGGCGGAGCCGCCCGGAAATTCAACCCTAGCCCCTGATTCCTGGTCCCCAGCCCCTCAGACAAAATGCCCAAACGTACAGACATTCAAACCATCCTGATCATAGGCGCCGGCCCCATCGTCATCGGCCAGGCCTGTGAATTCGACTACTCCGGCGCCCAGGCCTGCAAGGCCCTGCGCGAAGAGGGTTACCGCGTCGTGCTGGTCAACAGCAACCCGGCAACCATCATGACCGACCCGGGCATGGCGGATGTGACCTACATCGAGCCGATCACCTGGCAGATGGTCGAGAAGATCATCGAAAAGGAACGCCCGGACGCCCTGCTGCCGACCATGGGTGGTCAGACCGCGCTGAATTGCGCGCTTGATCTGGCCCGTCACGGCGTGCTCGACAAGTACAAGGTCGAACTCATCGGTGCCAAGCAGGAAGCGATCGACAAGGCCGAGGACCGCGAGAAGTTCAAGCGCGCGATGACCAGGATCGGGCTGGGCTCTGCCCGCTCGGGCATCGCCCATTCGCTGGAAGAAGCCCTGCAGGTACAGGCCAGCATCGGCTTTCCGGCCATCATCCGCCCGTCGTTCACGATGGGCGGCAGCGGCGGCGGCATCGCATATAACCATGAAGAATTCGTCGAAATCTGCAAGCGCGGGCTCGAAGCCTCACCGACCAGCGAACTGCTGATCGAGGAATCGCTGCTCGGCTGGAAGGAATTCGAGATGGAGGTCGTGCGCGACAGCGCCGACAACTGCATCATCGTGTGTTCGATCGAAAACCTCGATCCGATGGGTGTGCACACCGGCGACTCGATCACCGTGGCGCCGGCGCAGACGCTGACCGACCGCGAGTACCAGATCATGCGCAACGCTTCGATCGCCGTGCTGCGCGAAATCGGCGTCGACACCGGCGGATCGAACGTGCAGTTCTCGATCAACCCGGAAGATGGCCGGATGATCGTCATCGAAATGAACCCGCGCGTGTCGCGCTCGTCGGCCCTGGCGTCCAAGGCGACCGGTTTCCCGATTGCAAAGATCGCCGCCAAGCTGGCAGTGGGCTTCACGCTGGACGAGCTGCAGAACGACATCACGGGGGGCGCTACACCGGCGTCCTTCGAGCCGTCGATCGACTACGTGGTCACCAAGATTCCGCGCTTCGCGTTCGAGAAGTTTCCGCAGGCCAATGACCGTCTGACCACGCAGATGAAGTCGGTCGGCGAAGTCATGGCCATGGGCCGCAGCTTCCAGGAATCGATGCAGAAGGCGCTGCGCGGTCTGGAAGTCGGCGTATATGGTTTCGACGAGATCGAATCCGACCCCGACGAGATGGAGCGCGAACTGGCGCTGCCCGGCCCGAACCGGATCTGGTACGTAGGGCAGGCCTTCCGCAACGGCATGAGCCTGGATGCCGTGCATCAGCTGACCAAGATTGACCCCTGGTTCCTGGCACAGATCGAAGACATCATCCTGACCGAGCGCGCCTTCTTCGGCCGCAGTCTGAAGAGCGTCGACGCCGCGATGATGCGCGACCTCAAGCGCAAGGGTTTTGCCGACCGCCGGCTGGCCCGGCTGTTCCAGTGCGACGAAACCGCGCTGCGCCTGCACCGGCAGACGCTGGGCGTGAGGCCCGTATACAAACGGGTGGACACCTGCGCGGCGGAGTTCGCGACCGATACCGCCTACATGTATTCGACCTATGAGGACGAATGCGAATCCAACCCGACGTCGGCGCGCAAGATCATGGTGCTCGGCGGTGGTCCGAACCGTATCGGCCAGGGCATCGAATTCGACTACTGCTGCGTGCATGCAGCGCTTGCACTGCGCGAAGATGGCTTTGAAACCATCATGGTCAACTGCAATCCGGAAACCGTATCGACCGACTACGACACCTCGGACCGACTCTACTTCGAGCCACTTACACTGGAAGACGTGCTGGAAATCGTCGCCATCGAGAAGCCGGTCGGCGTCATCGTCCAGTTCGGCGGCCAGACGCCGCTCAAGCTGGCGCGTGACCTGGAGGCCAACGGCGTGCCCATCATCGGCACCAGCCCGGACATGATCGATGCCGCGGAAGATCGCGAACGCTTCCAGAAGCTGCTGCAGGAACTGGGGCTCAGGCAGCCGCCGAACCGCACGGCGCGGGCCGAAGACCAGGCGGTGCGTCTGGCGGCGGAAATCGGCTACCCGCTCGTCGTCCGTCCGAGCTATGTGCTGGGCGGCCGGGCGATGGAAATCGTGCACCAGCAGTCTGACCTCGAACGCTACATGCGCGAGGCGGTTAAGGTGAGCAACGACTCGCCGGTGCTTCTCGACCGCTTCCTGAACGATGCGACCGAAGTCGACGTCGATGCCTTTTCCGATGGCACCCAGGTGATCATCGGCGGCATCATGGAGCACATTGAGCAGGCGGGCGTGCATTCGGGCGACTCTGCCTGCTCCCTGCCGCCGTTTTCGCTCACGCCCGAACTGTGCGACGAATTGCGTCGCCAGACCGAGCTGATGGCGCGCGGTCTCAATGTGGTGGGCCTGATGAACGTGCAGTTCGCCATCCAGCGCGACGCCACTGGCGACACCGTGTATGTGCTGGAAGTGAATCCGCGTGCCTCGCGCACCGTGCCCTTCGTTTCAAAGGCCTGCGGGCTGCCACTGGCCAAGATTGCCGCGCGCTGCATGGCCGGCCGTTCGCTGGCGGATCAGGGCGTCACGCGCGAAGTCGTGCCGCCGTACTTCTCGGTCAAGGAAGCGGTATTCCCCTTCGTCAAGTTCCCGGGGGTGGACACCATCCTGGGTCCGGAAATGAAATCGACCGGTGAAGTGATGGGCGTCGGGCGCACCTTCGGCGAAGCCTTCGTGAAAAGTCAGCTGGCCGCCGGCGTCAAACTGCCGCGCAGCGGCAAGGCCTTCATCTCGGTGCGTCCGGCCGACAAGCCCAAGGCGGTCGATGTGGCGCGCGAACTGCACGAACTCGGCTTCACGCTGGCCGCGACACGCGGCACCGCGGCAGCGATTGCGGCCGCCGGTCTGCCGGTGACTGCGGTCAACAAGGTAAATGAAGGCCGCCCGCACATCGTCGATATGATCAAGAATGATGAAATTTCTTTCATCGTGAATACCGTGGATGAAAAGCGCAGTGCAATCAATGACTCGCGTTCAATCCGCACGAGCGCGCTGGCGAGCCGGGTGACCCTGTTCACGACGGTTGAAGGGGCGCGTGCCGCGTGTGCAGGCATGCGCATTTCCGAACTCGAAACTTACGCGCTGCAGGCTCTGCATGCGCAGATGGACTGACATGAGCGTACCTCTTACCGTGGCCGGTGCCGAAAAGCTGAAGCTGGAACTGCACCGCCTCAAAACCGTAGATCGTCCGGGCGTGATCGCCGCGATTGCCGAAGCACGCTCGCATGGCGACCTGTCCGAAAACGCCGAGTACGACGCGGCGAAGGAGCGTCAGGGTTTTGTCGAGGGGCGCATCCAGGAAATCGAAGGCAAACTCGCCAACGCGCTGGTCATCGATCCGAAGACGCTGGACGCCGAAGGTCGAGTGGTCTTCGGTGCAACGGTCGATCTGGAGGACGTCGGCGCCGGCAAGCCGGTCAGCTACCAGATCGTCGGAGACGATGAAGCCGACCTGAAAGCGGGCATGATTTCGGTGAATTCGCCGATCGCCCGTGCGCTGATCGGCAAGTACGCGGGCGACATGGCCGAGGTGCAGGCACCGGGCGGTGTGCGCGAGTACGAAATCGTGGATGTGCGCTACGTTTGAAAAACCGCCGCCGCGGCCGGGTGCTTACCGGCCGCGCGCCTTGAACGTACTGGCGGGTTTGGCATTGCGTGCCACACCGCGTCGGCCGGCGACCGGCTTGGCGGGTTTGCTGCGCGTTGGCACCGGTTTGCCGGCGGAGGGCTTGTCGCCTGCATTGGCACGCGTCTTGCGCACCGGTGCGGCAGGCGGTGCCGCCACGACGTGCAGTTCAGGATTCGGGCGGTACAGCACGAGAATGTTGCCGATGCGCTGGATCGGCGCCGCGCCGAGCGCCTCGCAGGCCGCTGTCAGCCAGGCGTCGCGCTGTTCGCGCTCGGCATCGAACACCCTCACCTTGATCAGTTCGTGCGAATTCAACGCGAGCTCGATCTCCTTCAGAACGGCATCCGTCAGCCCGTTCTGGGCAATCATCACGACCGGTTTGAGCGGATGGGCGCTTGCGCGAAGGGCGCGGCGTTCGTCAGGCGAAAGGGTCAACATGTGCTTAATCCGTAAAGGCGCGCAAGTCTAAGTCATGGCAAAGAACAAAACCAGCCGCCAGTGGGTGCACGACCACATCAACGATCCTTACGTCAAGCAGGCGCAGGCGCAGGGCTATCGTTCGCGCGCCGCCTTCAAGCTGCTGCAGATCGACGAGCGCGACCGCCTGCTTGGCCCCGGCAAGGTGGTGGTCGATCTGGGCAGCACGCCCGGCGGCTGGTCGCAGGTGGCGGCGAAGAAAACTTTGCCGGGCGGTCGCGTGATCGCGCTCGACCTGTTGCCGATGGAGCCCGTGACGGGTGTTCATTTCATCCAGGGCGACTTCCGCGAAGACGATACGCTCAGCCAGCTGGTGTCGGCACTGGACGGTCGGCCGGTCGGGCTTGTATTGTCGGACATGGCCCCCAATCTGACCGGAATAGCGCTGACCGATCAGGCCCGTTCGATCCACCTGCTCGAACTGGCGCTGGAGTTTTCCCGCGAATACCTGAAGAGCGGCGGCGACATGCTCGTAAAGGTATTCCAGGGCACCGGCTTCGATGCGTTGCGGCGCGACATGGAACAGCTTTTCGACACCGTGTCCGTGCGAAAACCTGACAGTTCGCGCGACCGCAGTGCAGAGGTGTATCTTCTGTGTCGCGGCAGGCGCGGCGATCCGTCTGCCTGAAAAGTCGTGCCCCGGACCCGGAACATAAAGCGCCTTGCCTGGTCTGTCTGTTGCTGCATTGATCCGGCCGGTTCCCCGGCCATCGTGATACTGAGGAATTGCCTTGAACAACATGTTCAAAAATCTAGCAATCTGGCTCGTGATCGGCATCGTGCTGATGACGGTTTTCAACCAGTTCAACCAGCGCCAGACAGCACAGGGCACGGTCGAGTACTCCGAATTCCTTGACGAGGTCAAGGCAGGGCGCATTGCGAAGGTTGAAATCCAGGGTCGGACGCTGAATGCGGCGACCGTGGATGGCAAGCGCATCACTTCCTACGCGCCGCCGCAGGACATCTGGCTGGTCAGCGATCTGCTGAAGAGCAATGTCAAGGTGGTCGCGAAACCGGAGGAAGAGCAGAGTTTCCTGATGAGCATTTTCGTGTCGTGGTTCCCGATGCTGCTGCTGATCGGCGTCTGGATCTTCTTCATGCGTCAGATGCAGGGTGGCGGCCGTGGCGGCGCGTTCTCGTTCGGCAAGTCAAAGGCCCGGCTGCTCGATGAATCGACCAATACCATCACGTTCGTCGATGTCGCGGGCTGCGACGAGGCGAAGGAGGAAGTGGTCGAGCTGGTCGAATTCCTGCGTGATCCGTCGAAATTCCAGAAACTGGGTGGCCGCATTCCCAAGGGCGTGCTGCTGGTCGGTTCACCCGGCACCGGCAAGACGCTGCTCGCGAAGGCGATCGCCGGAGAAGCCAAGGTTCCCTTCTTCTCGATTTCGGGCTCGGATTTCGTTGAAATGTTCGTCGGCGTGGGCGCGGCGCGCGTACGCGACATGTTCGAACAGGCCAAGAAGCAGGCGCCATGCATCATTTTCATCGACGAAATCGATGCGGTCGGTCGTCAGCGTGGCGCGGGCATGGGCGGTGGCAACGACGAGCGCGAACAGACGCTGAACCAGCTGCTGGTCGAAATGGACGGCTTCGAAGGTCAGACCGGCATCATCGTGATCGCTGCGACCAACCGTCCGGACGTGCTCGATCCCGCACTGCTGCGCCCGGGGCGCTTCGACCGCCAGGTCGTTGTACCGCTGCCGGATATCCGTGGTCGCGAGCAGATTCTTGCGGTGCATATGCGCAAGGTGCCGCTGGCACCTGACGTCAAGGCGGAGATCATCGCCCGCGGTACGCCCGGATTCTCCGGTGCCGACCTGGCCAATCTGGTCAATGAGGCGGCGCTGTTCGCTGCGCGTGGCAACAAGCGCGTGGTCGACATGGAAGACTTCGAGCGCGCCAAGGACAAGATCATCATGGGTGCCGAGCGCCGCACGATGGTCATGGACGAGGAAGAAAAGCGGAACACCGCCTATCACGAGTCCGGTCACGCAGTCGTCGGCATGCTGCTGCCCAAGTGCGATCCGGTGCACAAGGTGACGATCATCCCCCGTGGCCGTGCGCTGGGCGTGACAATGTCGCTGCCCGAGAAGGACCGCTACAGCTACGACAAGGAATACTGCCTGCAGCTCATTTCGATGATGTTGTCAGGGCGCATCGCAGAAGAGATATTCATGCACCAGATGACCAACGGTGCGGCGAACGACTTCCAGCGCGCGACCGATCTGGCCCGCAGGATGGTGACGCAATGGGGTATGTCGGATCTGATGGGCGCCATGGTGTATGGCGAGGAGGAGGGCGAGGTTTTCCTCGGCCGTTCGATGGCCACCCACCGCAACATGTCGGAAACGACCATGCAGCGCGTGGATGCCGAAATCCGCCGCATCATCGATGACCGTTACGCCGAAGCGCGGCGCCTGCTTGAAGAGAACCGCGACAAGGTCGAGGCGATGACCCAGGCACTGCTGGACTTCGAAACCATCGACGCCGACCAGATCGACGATGTGATGAACAGCCGGCCGGTTCGCCCGCCGAAGCCGACGTCGCGTCCGCCGAAGCCTTCGGCCGACAGCAACACGCCGGGTGCCGCCCCGAGTGCCGCTGCGCCAGCCTGATCGACGCCGTGCTGCAACCCCGACCGGAGGCTGATGCCTCCGGTTTTCTTTTGTGAGCGCCATGAATACATCGTCCGCCGACAGAAATTTTCACTGCGGTGACTACCGCCTTCTGCTCGACCGCCCGTTGATCATGGGCATCATCAACGCCACACCGGATTCATTCTCGGGCGACGGCGTGGCCTTCGACCTCGAACGCGCTGTGGCGCAGGCTCAACAGTTCATCGCCGATGGCGCAGACGTGCTGGACATCGGTGGCGAATCGACCCGTCCGGGCTCCGATCCGGTCTCTGCGGAAGAAGAGCTGCGCCGCGTCGTACCGGTCATCGAAGCGCTGTCCGGCCTCGGCGTGCCGCTGTCGATCGACACCTGGAAACCGGAAGTAATGCGGGCTGCATTGGCCGCGGGCGCGTCGCTGGTCAATGACATCAACGGCCTGCGTGCTCCCGGCGCTCTGGACGTTGTCGCGGCGACCGATGCCGGCGTGTGCATCATGCACATGCAGGGCACGCCGCAAACCATGCAGGTTTCGCCGAGTTATGCCGATGTATGCCGTGAAGTGACTGATTTCCTTCTGCAAAGCGCGCGGCGGGCGCAGGATGCGGGCGTTGACCGGTCGCGGATCATGCTCGATCCGGGTTTCGGTTTCGGCAAGACCCCGGCGCACAACCTGGAATTGATCCAGGGGCTGACTGATCTGGCCGGATGCGGTTACCCGTTGCTGGTCGGTCTGTCCCGCAAGTCCGTGCTGGGGCGGCTGACCGGGCGCCCGGTGTCCGACCGGACCGCGGCGAGTATCGCGGCGGCGCTGGCTTCGGTGGCGCGTGGGGCATGGATGGTACGGGTACACGATGTGGCGGCGACGCGTGACGCGCTGGCTGTCTGGCAGGTCGCAGGGATTTTCCCCGACTGCCCTTGAGGAGACAAACAAGATGTCGAGACGTTATTTCGGTACTGATGGCGTGCGTGGCCGTGTCGGTCAGGCGCCGATCACCCCCGATTTCGTGATGCGGCTCGGCTATGCAGCCGGACGCGTGCTGGTGGCCACCGAACACCTGCCAGCCGGAGAGCATCCGGCGGTACTGATCGGCAAGGACACGCGGGTGTCGGGCTACATGCTCGAAGCCGCCCTGGAAGCAGGCTTTGCTGCAGCCGGGGTTGATACCATGCTGGCCAAGGTGGTGCCGACACCGGCCGTCGCCTATCTGACACGTGCGCTGCGCCTGCAGGCAGGCGTCGTGATCAGCGCCTCTCACAACCCGTTCGAAGATAACGGGATCAAGTTCTTCTCCGCGCGCGGCACCAAGTTGCTCGACGAGGTCGAACTGCAGATCGAGGCATTGCTCGACGAACCGATGGGCTGCATGGAGTCGTCGCGACTGGGTAAGGCGCGCCGTATCGAGGATGCACCGGGCCGTTACATCGAATTCTGCAAAAGCACCTTCCCGACCGAACTCGACCTGCGCGGGCTGAAGATCGCGGTCGACTGCGCGCATGGTGCGGCGTATTCGATCGCGCCCAAGGTATTCCACGAACTGGGTGCCGAAGTGGTTTGCGTGGGTTGCAGCCCGAACGGCATGAACATCAATGACGGCGTGGGTGCCACGGCGCCGGCATCGCTGTCCGAGGCGGTCCGCACCTACGGTGCGGACATTGGCATCGCGCTGGACGGCGACGCCGACCGCCTGATGATGTGCGACGCTTCCGGCCGCATCTACGATGGCGACGAATTGTTATACGTGATCGCCGGCCAGCGGCTGCGCGAAGGCCGCCTGAACGGTGTGGTCGGCACGCTGATGACCAATCTGGCGCTGGAGCATGCACTGCACGATATGGGTGTCGGTCTGGCACGCGCCAAGGTCGGCGACCGCTACGTGCTGGAAGCGCTGCACAAGCAGGGCTGGCGCCTGGGTGGCGAGAATTCGGGTCACATCATCGATCTCGATCGCCATACGACAGGTGACGGCATCGTCGCGGCACTGCAAGTGCTCGCGGCGCTGCGCTCGCAGGACGTGAGTCTCGATCAGGCCTGCTCCGGGCTGAAACTCTATCCACAGAAGCTCGTCAATGTGCAGCTGCGCCCGGGATTCGACTGGTCCAAGGCACCGATCATCGATCAGACGCGCATCGAAGTCGAAGGTGAACTGGCCCAGCGTGGTCGCGTGCTGCTGCGTCCGTCGGGCACCGAGCCGTTGTTGCGCGTCATGGTCGAAGGTCAGGATGCGGCGGAAGTCGGTCGGCTCGCGCTGCGACTGGCCGAAGTCGTCAAGTCCGCGATGGCTGCCTGACGGCACTGCAGTCTTCGTCAGGAAATGCCGCCTCCGCATATGCGGGACGGCATTTTCTTTTTGCTGCATCGTTTTTGTGCAAGCGGCTTGTCGCGTGTAGATTTCCGCCCTTCAAGTCAGGCAGGACACGACCATGCGTTTCGACACGCTCGCCATCCACGCAGGGTATTCGCCGGATCCGACCACCTAGGCGATGGCGGTACCGATCTATCAGACCACCCGCTACGCCTTCGACGACACCCAGCACGGGGCCGACCTGTTCGACCTCAAGGTCAAGGGCAATATTTGCACCCGGATCATGAACCCGACCAGCGACGTGCTGGAACAGTGCGTCGCCGCCCTCGAAGGCGGCATCGGCGCACTGGCGCCGGCCTGGCGGCGATCACCTACGCAATCATGCCCATCGCCAAGGCGGGCACCAACATCGTCGCTACCTCGGCGCTGTAAGGCGGTACCTATACTCTGTTCGCACACACGCTGAAGCTGATCGTCGACAACACCTTGCCGTCGCCCTGGCTGACACGGCCGCTCGAGCACAGCGCCGACCTCGTCGTGCATTCACTCACCAAGTACATGGGTGGCCACGGCACCAGCATCGGCGGCATCATCGTCGACGGCGGCCGTTTTCCGTGGACCGAGCACAAGCCGCGCTTCCGCCGGCTGAACGAGCCGGAAGTGAGCTATCACGGCGTGAACCACACCGAGGCGCTGGGGCCGGCGGCCTACATCGGCCGGGCTCGCACGGTGCCGCTGCGCGACATGGGCGCGGCGACTTCGCAGTTCAACATCTTCCTGATACTGCAGGGGCTCGAGACGCTGGGGGGTGCGCATGGACCGCCACTGCGAGAACGCGACCGTGATTGCCCGTCATCTGCAGCCGCGTCTCAAGGTACAGTGGGTCAAATACGCGGGGCTGCCGGACCATTCGAGCCACGGCCGGATACAACGCTACTTTGGCGGGGGGCAGCTCACCTTCGGCGTCAAGGGCGGTCGAGAGGCCGGGCGCGCTTCCAGGACGCGCTCAAGCTGATCACCCCGCTGGTCAATATCGGCGACGCCAGGTCGCTGGCCTGCCATCCGGCCTCGACCACCCACCGCCAGCTGTCGCCGGACGAGCTGAGGCGGGCCGGCGTGTCGGAAGACATGGTGCGCCTGTCGATCGGCGTCAAGCGCATTGACTACAACGTGGACGATCTGGAACAGGCGCTGCTGACCGTATGACGACGCTCGGTCGGGTGGTTCGATCAATTATTACACCTTCACATGTTTGTAACAAAGTCTTCATAGACTGCGCAGGTCGCATCGAAATCGATGACACCTTACGGAGACTACTGATGAACGTACGCAAGATCGCCACCCTGACCGCCGCCCTTGGCGCCCTGTTTGCATCCGGCTCGGCTCTCGCTCAGGCGCTGATCAAGATCGACGGTTCCAGCACCGTATTTCCGGTGACCGAAGCGGTTGCCGAAGAATTCATGAAGCTGAAGAAGGGCAAGGTGCAGGTGACCGTGGGGATTTCCGGCACGGGCGGCGGTTTCAAGAAGTTCTGCCGTGGCGAAACTGCGATCCAGGACGCTTCGCGCCCGATCCTCGAGAAGGAAATGGCGGACTGCAAGGCAGCAGGCATCAAGTACATCGAACTCCCGGTTGCCTTCGACGCACTGACCGTCGTGATGAACCCGAAGAACACCTTCCTGAAGCAGGCGACCGTCGAAGAACTGAAGAAGATGTGGGAGCCGGCCGCCCAGGGCAAGATCACCAAGTGGAATCAGGTCAATCCGGCTTGGCCCGATGCGCCGATGAAGCTGTTCGGCGCAGGTGCCGACTCGGGTACCTTCGACTACTTCACCGAAGCCATCGTCGGCAAGTCCAAGTCCAGCCGCGGCGATTTCACCGCGTCGGAAGACGACAACGTGCTCGTGCAGGGCGTGTCGCGCGACGTGAATGCGATCGGCTACTTCGGTTACGCGTACTACGCGGAAAACAAGGACAAGCTGAATGCGGTGCCCATCGTCAATCCGAAGACCGGCAAGGCAGTGCTGCCGTCGCTCGAAGCGGTGATTGCCGGCGAATACCAGCCTCTGTCGCGTCCGATCTTCATCTACGTGAATGCGGCTGAAGCAAGCCGACCGGAGGTGAAGGAGTTTGTCGACTATTACCTCAAGGAAAGCGCGGAGCTCGTCAAGGAAGTGAAATACGTTCCGCTGACGCCTGCTGACTACAAACATGCGCATGAAAACTTCGAAAAGCGTCGTACCGGTACGGCTTTTGGTGGTGTTGCCGAGGTGGGTGTGACGATTTCTGAACTGCTCAAGCGCGATCCCAAGGAATAAGAATCGCGCGCTGCGGCCCCGGGGCTCTCCCGGGGCTTTTTGTTGTCCAGTCGCCGCGGCTGCCAGCGGCCGATAGAATGAGCGCCCCACAATGTCCGCCAACGCCCCGCCCATGTCAGCACCTTTGTCGAGTGCGACCGATACGGTCAGCGACCGCTTGCGCAAGCGCGCATCCCGTCACGTCAAGGAAAGGCTGATTGAATTCATTCTCTTCGGCGCAGCGTCGATTTCGGTGATCACGACGATCGCCATCGTCTATGTGCTGTTCAACGAGTCACTGACCTTGTTCGAACATGTGTCGTTATGGGATTTCCTGACTGACACGCAATGGACGCCGCTGTTCGACGATGCCCACTACGGCATCATGGTGCTGCTGTCCGGCACCCTCACCAGTTCGTTTGTCGCACTGGCAGTGGCTCTGCCGCTGGGCACCATCATCGCGATCTATCTGTCCGAATTCGCATCGTTCAAGACGCGCGAAATTGCCAAGCCCTTTCTTGAGCTTCTTGGTGGCGTGCCCACCATCGTCTATGGCTATTTCGCGCTGACGGTGGTGACACCCATTCTGCAGAAGATCTACCCGGAACTGCCCGGCTTCAGCCTGCTGTCGGCGGGTCTGGTGATGGGCATCATGATCATTCCCTACGTCAGCTCACTTTCGGAGGACGCGATGCGCGCGGTTCCAATGAGCTTGCGCGAGGGCTCATACGCAATGGGGGCGACCCGTCTGCAGACCGCGCTGCGCACCGTGGTGCCGGCGGCGACATCCGGCATCGCCTCGGCCTATATCCTGGGTATTTCGCGGGCAGTCGGCGAAACGATGATCCTTGCAGTAGCTGCCGGCATGCAGCCCAATTTCACGTTGAACCCGTTGGAGCCGGGCGCGACCATCACGTCCTACATCGTGCAGGTTGCGCTGGGCGACCTGCCGCATGGCTCGATCGGATACCAGACGATCTTTGCGGCCGGCCTGACGCTGATGCTGCTGACCCTGTGCTTCAACCTGCTTGGCTATTACCTGCGCAAGCGCTTCCGTGAGGTGTACTGAGCGATGAATCAACAGGATATCCAGGTCATCCGGGCGATGATCACGCGCCACAAACGGTGGGACATGATGTTCGGCGTGCTGGGCTTGCTCGCATTGATGATCGGCGTGCTGACCTTCACCGCACTGTTTGCCGAAATGGCGATCAAGGGCGCCGAGCGCCTTGACTACGATTTCTTTACCAGCTTCCCGTCTCGCCGCGCAGGCAGCGCCGGCATCCTGACAGCCTGGGTCGGCACCATTCTGGTCATGATCGTGACAGCGATGTCCGCCGTGCCACTCGGCGTTGCCGCCGGTATCTATCTTGAGGAGTACGCGCCAAAGAACTGGGTGACCGACATCATCGAAATCAACGTGACCAACCTCGCTGGCGTGCCCTCCATCGTGTATGGCTTGCTGGCGCTGGGGTTGTTCGTCTACAAGTTCGGTTTCGGTCAGAGCGTGCTGTCGGCCGGCCTGACGCTGGGACTGCTGATCCTGCCGGTGGTCATTGTGGCGACCCGGGAATCGATCCGCGCGATTCCGCAGATGGTGCGCGAGGGCTCGTACGCCTGTGGCGCCACCACATGGCAGACGGTGAAAGACCACATCCTGCCGTACTCGAGTGCCGGCATCCTGACCGGCATCATCATCGGCATGGCCCGCGCGATCGGTGAAACCGCGCCCATCATCACGATCGGCGCGCTGACCTTTATCGCGTTCCTGCCGCCTGCGCCGATTGGTGACGTGGCGCCCTTCATCAATTTCGACTGGCTGTTTGCGCCCTTTACGGTGATGCCTATCCAGATGTTCAACTGGACATCCCGCCCGGAAGCCGCCTTTCAGGTGAATGCAGCAGCGGCCGGCTTTGTGCTCGTGCTGATGACGCTCGCCATGAATGGAACTGCAATCTGGCTGCGCTACCGTCTGCGCCGCAACATCAAGTGGTAAGTGGCTCCGCCCCCTGCATTCTGAGAGATCCGACATGAATACCGTGACCGACGCGAACATCGCCACCAAGGCCGAGGTGCAGAACCTCGATTTCCACTACGGCGCCTTTCATGCCCTGAAGGGCATCAACATGCCGGTGCATGAGAAGAAGGTGACGGCGCTGATCGGCCCGTCGGGTTGTGGCAAGTCGACGCTGCTGCGCTGCTTCAACCGCATGCACGATCTGTATCCGGGTAATCGCTACGACGGCAAGATCATTCTGTACCCGGACAACACCAATCTGCTCGACCAGGACGTCGATCCGATCGAGGTGCGCATGCGCATCAGCATGGTGTTCCAGAAGCCGAATCCCTTTCCCAAGTCGATTTATGAGAATGTCGCCTACGGTCTGCGCGTGCGGGGCGAGAAGCGCCGTTCGGTGATCGACGAGCGCGTCGAGGAAGCGCTGCGCGGCGCGGCACTGTGGGAAGAAGTCAAGAACCGCCTGAACGAGCTGGGTGCCAATCTGTCCGGCGGGCAGCAGCAGCGGCTGTGCATCGCGCGCGCGCTGGCGACCGACCCGGAAATCATCCTGTTCGATGAGCCCACATCGGCGCTGGATCCGATTGCTACCGCGAGCATCGAGGAACTGGTGACCGAACTGAAGGACAAGGTGACTATCCTCATCGTGACCCACAACATGCAGCAGGCGGCGCGTGTCAGCGACTACACCGCCTACATGTTCATGGGCGAACTGATGGAGTTCGGCCTGACCGACCAGATCTTCATCAAGCCGCAACGCAAGGAAACCGAAGACTACATCACCGGTCGATTCGGCTGACCTGCATCCGTCCGACGTGCGAACCCCGGATTTTTGCGCAGCCATGCGCTAGAATCCGGGGTTTTGCTTTTGGCAGGTGACTGTGGCGGCGATGCGAACACTGGTGGTGGGCAACTGGAAGATGCATGGGTCGAAGGCGGTGAACGCCGACCTGCTCAAGGCCTTGCGCGATGCGCCGGCCCCGGGTTTCCCGGTGGCGGTCTGCGTGCCGTTCCCCTATCTGCATCAGGCAGCTGATCTGCTTTCGGGGTCTTCTGTCGGCTGGGGTGCCCAGAACCTGAGCGAGCACGTGAAATACGGTGCTTACACAGGCGAAGTTTCGGGCGCGATGCTTGCGGATTTCGACTGTCGATACGTGCTCGTGGGCCATTCCGAACGTCGCGCGCTTTACGGTGAGAGCGATGCGCTGGTCGCGGTGAAGATAGAAGCCGCGCTGGCATCCGGTCTGGTTCCGGTTCTGTGCGTGGGTGAAACACTGGACGAACGCGAACGTGCCGTGACCGAGTCCGTGGTCGAGCGGCAGCTGACGGCGGTGCATCAGCGCATCGGAAGCGAGGCCCTGGCGCGCTGCGTGATTGCCTATGAACCCGTGTGGGCCATCGGCACCGGCGTGACCGCCACGCCGGCGCAGGCACAGGCGGTGCACGCCTTCATTCGTGCGCGCCTCGAAGCACTGTGCGGTGCGGCGGTCGCGGCGCGCATATCGATTCTTTATGGCGGCAGTGTCAAGCCGCAAAACGCAGCCGAACTTTTCAGCCAGCCTGACATTGACGGCGGTCTTATTGGCGGCGCGGCGCTGGTGGCGGGGGACTTCCTCGCCATCGTTGCGGCTGCTGCTGCATCCTGAGGTGATTTGATGGGCATCGTTTTTTCAGTCGTACTTTCGATCCACGTTCTGGTCGGAATTGCCGTGATCGTTCTTGTGCTGCTGCAGCATGGCAAGGGCGCCGACATGGGCGCCGCGTTCGGCGGTGGTGCATCGGGCAGCCTGTTCGGCTCGTCGGGTTCGGCCAACTTCCTCAGTCGCGCCACCGGCGCGCTCGCTGCCGTGTTCTTCTGCACCAGTCTCGCGCTGAGCTACATCGCGACCAATCAGCCGCGCTCCGGCGCGAGTTCGGTCATCGACGCAGCCAAGAGTGTGACGGTGCCTGCCGTGCCGGCTGCGCCTCAGGCCCCGGAAGTGCAGAATCCCGATTCGAAGGCTGCCGATATCCCCAAGTAGGTTTCGGCTGATGTGAAACGCGCTATACTCCGCGCGTTTCACGCTGCAGTGCAACGTGATGCAGGGTCCATCCGGCCCTGCATCGATGTCGGCCCCGGACTACTCACCGTGTCGCCGGAACAGTTTTTACGCATGAACAACCCGTCATGTTGATCGAATATTTCCCGGTCCTGCTGTTCATCCTGATCGGTGTCGCCTTCGGTTTCGTGCCGATGCTCGCCGGCAAGCTCGTCGGACCCAGTCGTCCCGACCCCGAAAAGTTATCTCCCTACGAATGTGGCTTCGAGGCGTTCGAAGATACGCGGATGAAGTTCGACGTCCGCTATTACCTCGTGGCCATCCTGTTCATCCTGTTCGACCTTGAAATCGCCTTCCTCTTCCCGTGGGCCATCGTGCTCGAAGAGATCGGCATGTTCGGTTTCGTGGCGATGATGATCTTCCTCGGCATCCTCGTTGTGGGGTTTGTCTATGAATGGAAGAAGGGCGCACTAGACTGGGAATGAAGGCGCTGGCTGTTCCCCCGGTACTTGCAGTTTTTTTCGACGGATTGAGCGATGAGCATTGAAGGTGTACTGCAGGAAGGCTTCGTCACGACGCAGCTGGACAAGCTGATCAACTGGACGCGCACAGGATCGCTGTGGCCGATGACCTTCGGCCTGGCCTGTTGTGCCGTCGAGATGATGCAGGCCGGTGCGTCGCGCTATGACCTTGATCGCTTCGGCATCGTGTTCCGTCCCAGCCCGCGCCAGTCCGATCTGATGATCGTCGCCGGCACGCTGTGCAACAAGATGGCACCAGCGCTGCGCCGTGTTTATGACCAGATGCCCGAGCCGCGCTGGGTGCTGTCGATGGGGTCATGTGCCAACGGCGGCGGTTACTACCATTATTCCTATTCCGTGGTGCGCGGCTGTGATCGCATCGTGCCGGTGGATGTCTATGTGCCGGGCTGTCCTCCGACAGCCGAGGCGTTGATTTACGGTCTGGTGCAACTGCAGAACAAGATTCGCCGCACCAGCACGATCGCGCGTTGAACATCATGAGCTCACGGCTTGAATCCCTGCGCGAGTCATTGCTCGCGCAGTTCGGCGAACGCCTCCGGACAACGACGTCCGCGCTCGGCGAACTGACCCTGGAAGTCGGTTCGGCCGACTATCACGATATGGCGCTCGCGCTGCGCGACAACGCGGACGTGCCGTTCGAACAACTGATCGACCTGTGCGGCATCGACTATTCGACGCATGCGACACGCTCGTCCGGTGCGCGCTACGCTGTGGTGTGCCACCTGATGTCGGTTGCGTCCAACCTGCGTCTTCGTCTGCGCGTGCTGATCCAGGACGACGATTTCCCGGTCATCGCGTCGGTGAACGACGTCTGGCCCGCCGCCAACTGGTTCGAGCGTGAGGCGTTCGACCTGTTCGGCATCATGTTCACCGGCCACGGCGACCTGCGCCGTCTGCTGACCGACTACGGATTCGTCGGCCATCCGTTCCGCAAGGATTTCCCGATTTCCGGTCACGTCGAAATGCGCTACGACCCGGACCAGAAGCGCGTCATCTATCAGCCGGTCAGCATCGCACCGCGCGAAGTCACGCCGCGCGTCGTGCGCGAAGAGAATTACGGGGACGTCGGTCATGGCTGAAATCCGCAACTACACGATGAACTTCGGGCCCCAGCATCCGGCGGCCCACGGTGTGCTGCGTCTGGTGCTCGAACTCGACGGCGAAGTTGTCCAGCGCGCGGATCCGCACATCGGCCTGTTGCATCGCGGCACCGAAAAGCTGGCCGAGACACGCACCTGGATCCAGAGCGTGCCGTACATGGACCGGCTCGACTACGTGTCGATGATGTGCAACGAGCACGCCTACTGCATGGCGATCGAGAAGTTGCTGCAGCTCGAGGTGCCGGAACGTGCGCAGTACATCCGCGTCATGTTCGACGAAATCACGCGCATCCTGAACCACCTGTTGTGGCTGGGCGCGCACGCGCTCGACGTCGGCGCGATGACGGTGTTCCTGTATGCCTTCCGCGAACGCGAAGACCTGATGGACGCGTACGAGGCCGTGTCCGGCGCGCGTCTGCATGCCGCCTACTACCGTCCGGGCGGCGTCTATCGCGATCTGCCCGATTCGATGCCGAAGTACGAGCTGAACAAGTTCAAGAATGCAGATGCCATCAAGCGGCTGAACGAGAACCGCAGCGGTTCGATGCTCGACTTCCTGCAGGATTTCACCGACCGCTTCCCGCGTTACGTCGATGAGTACGAAACGCTGCTCACCGACAACCGCATCTGGAAGCAGCGCCTGGTCGACATCGGCATCGTGACGCCGGAGCGCGCCAAGGCGCTTGGCTTCACCGGCCCGATGCTGCGTGGTTCGGGCATCGCCTGGGATCTGCGCAAGAAGCAGCCGTATGAAGTGTATGACCGCATGGATTTCGACATCCCGATCGGCACCAATGGCGACAGCTACGACCGCTATCTGGTGCGCATCGAGGAAATGCGCCAGTCCAACCGCATCATCCGTCAGTGCATCGACTGGCTGCGCGTCAATCCCGGCCCGGTCATCACCGACAACCACAAGGTGGCGCCGCCGTCGCGTGAAGCGATGAAGGGCAATATGGAAGAGCTGATCCACCACTTCAAGCTGTTCACCGAAGGCATCCATGTGCCGGAAGGCGAATGCTATGCGGCGGTGGAGCACCCCAAGGGCGAGTTCGGCATCTATGCGGTGTCCGACGGCGCGAACAAGCCCTACCGGCTGAAGATTCGCGCCCCCGGCTTCGCGCATCTGGCCGCGATGGATGAAATGTCGCGCGGCCACATGATTTCCGACGTGGTCGCCATCATCGGCACGATGGACATCGTGTTCGGCGAGATTGACCGGTAAGAGATCGATGAGTGATCGATGAGCATGGACAGAATGACTTTCACGCTGACTGAAGCGTCGTGCGCGGCGATCGACCGCGAAGTCGCGAAGTATCCCGAAGGCCAGGCCATTTCGGCCGTCATGGCCGGCCTGCGCATTGCGCAGGAACAGAATGGCTGGCTGTCGCCGGACGCGATCGAAGCGGTGGCGCAGCACCTGCGCATTCCGCCGATGGCGGCGATGGAGGTGGCGACCTTCTACAACATGTACGACGTGAAGCCGGTCGGCCGCTGGAAGGTCACCGTCTGCACCAATCTGCCCTGTGCGCTGTCGGGCGGCGAGCAGGCGGCTGAATACGTGAAGGAAAAGCTCGGCATCGGCTTCAACGAAACCACGCCCGACGGCCGTTTCACGCTGAAGGAAGGCGAGTGCATGGGCGTCTGTGGTGACGCGCCGGCCATCATCGTCAACAACACGCGCCTGTGCAGCTGGATGACCCGCGAACGCATCGACGCCCTGCTGGACGAACTCAAATGAATGCCGCGACCGAACTGCCCGTGATCCTGCTTGCAGGACTGGATGGCGACCGCACCTGGGGTCTGGCCGACTACGTGAAGCGCGGCGGTTACGCCGCCCTGCGCAAGATCCTCGAAACCGGCATGACGCAGGAACAGGTCATCGCCGAGGTGAAGAAGTCCGACCTGCGCGGCCGCGGCGGTGCGGGTTTTCCGACCGGCCTGAAGTGGAGCTTCATGCCGCGCCAGTTCCCGATGGACAAATACGTCGTGTGCAATTCCGACGAAGGCGAACCGGGCACGTTCAAGGACCGCGACCTGCTGCGCTACAACCCGCACATGGTCATCGAAGGCATGATCATCGCCGGTTTCGCGATGGGTTGCAGCCGCGGCTACAACTACATCCACGGCGAAGTGTGGACCTTGTACACCCGCTTCGAGGAGGCGCTCGCCGAAGCGCGCGCCGCAGGTTTCCTCGGCAGGAACATCATGGGCAAGGGCTTCGATTTCGAGCTGTTCGCCCACCATGGCTGGGGTGCTTACATCTGCGGCGAAGAAACCGCATTGCTCGAATCGATCGAAGGCAAGAAGGGCCAGCCGCGCTTCAAGCCGCCGTTCCCGGCCAGTCACGGCCTGTACGGCAAGCCGACGACGATCAACAACACCGAAACCTTCGCGGCCATCCCGTGGATCATCGCCAACGGCGGCGAACAGTTCCTCGCGCTGGGCAAGCCGAACAACGGCGGCACCAAGATATTCTCGGTGTCCGGTCACGTCAATCGTCCGGGCGTGTATGAAATTCCGCTCGGTACGCCGTTCGCCACATTGCTCGACATGTGCGGCGGCATGCGCGGCGGGCGCAAGCTCAAGGCGGTCATTCCGGGTGGCTCGTCGGCACCGGTGCTGCCGGCCGATGTCATGATGGACTGCACGATGGACTACGACGCCATCGCCAAGGCCGGCTCGATGCTGGGTTCAGGCGCGGTCATCGTGATCGACGAAAGCGCCTGCATGGTGAAGTCGCTCGAGCGCCTGTCCTATTTCTATCACGAGGAATCGTGCGGCCAATGCACGCCGTGCCGCGAAGGTACCGGCTGGCTGTACCGCATGGTGCATCGCATCGAGCACGGTCAGGGCCGTCCGGACGACCTCGATGTACTCGACAACGTCGCCACCAATATCGCCGGCCGCACCATCTGTGCGCTGGGCGACGCGGCGGCGCTGCCGGTCAAGAGCTTCATCAAGCACTTCCGCTCCGAGTTCGAATATCACATCGAACACAAGCGCTGCCTCGTCCCGGTCGACGTGCAGCGCGAAGGCAGCCGTATCTACGTGGACCACGCAGCATGCTAGAGATCGAAATCGACGGCCAGAAGCTGGAAGTGCCGGACGGCAGCACGGTGATGGACGCCGCCAACCGTCTGGGTGTGCACATTCCGCACTTCTGCTATCACAAGAAACTGTCCATCGCGGCCAATTGCCGCATGTGTCTGGTGCAGGTCGAACGCGCGCCCAAGCCGCTGCCGGCGTGTGCCACGCCGGTCACCAATGGCATGAAGGTGCAGACGCACTCGGATCAGGCCATCACTGCGCAGAAGGGCGTGATGGAATTCCTGCTGATCAACCACCCGCTCGATTGCCCGATCTGCGATCAGGGCGGCGAGTGCCAGCTGCAGGATCTGGCGGTCGGCTACGGTGCCTCGGCATCGCGCTATCAGGAAGAAAAGCGCGTCGTGTTCAACAAGAACCTCGGCCCGCTCATTTCGACCGACATGACGCGCTGCATCCACTGCACGCGCTGCGTCCGTTTCGGTCAGGAAATCGCCGGTGTCATGGAACTGGGCATGGCGAACCGCGGCGAGCATTCGGAAATCATGGCCTTCGTCGGCCACACTGTCGATTCCGAACTGTCCGGCAACATGATCGACCTGTGCCCGGTCGGTGCGCTAACCTCCAAGCCGTTCCGCTACTCGGCCCGTACCTGGGAACTGTCCCGTCGCAAGACCGTGAGTCCGCATGACAGCCTCGGCACCAATCTGGTGGTGCAGGTCAAGCATGACCAGGTCATGCGCGTGCTGCCGCTGGAAAACGAAGAGGTCAACGAGTGCTGGATTTCCGATCGCGACCGCTTTTCGTATGAGGCGCTGAACGGCGACCAGCGTCTGACCAAGCCGATGATCAAGCAGGACGGTCAGTGGCTTGAAGTCGACTGGCAAACCGCGCTCGAATACGTCGCCAACGGGCTGCGCCGCGTGGCGCGCGACCATGGCGCCGGCAAGATCGGCGTGCTGGCCGCACCGTACTCGACCACCGAAGAACTGTATCTCGCCGGCCAGCTGGCACGCCGGCTGGGAGGCAATATCGATCACCGCCTGCGTCAGAGTGATTTTTCACTCGACGGCAAGCTGTCCGGTGCACCGTGGCTGGGCATGAAGATCGCGGACGTGTCGAAGCTCGACGCGGCCCTGGTGGTCGGCAGCTTCCTGCGCAAGGACCATCCGCTGATCGCCCAGCGTCTGCGTCAGGCCGCGCGCCACGGCACCAGGGTCAGTGCGCTGGGTGTCGATGGCAGCGACTGGCTGATGACATTGCACGAACGCATCACCGTTGCGCCGGCTGCGATGGCGGCCGAACTGGCCGCGCTGGTACGCGCCGCAGCGCAGATCCGCAGCGTTGCCGTACCCGCAGGCGTCGACGCCGGCCCGGTGACGGATGCCGGGCTGCGCATTGCGCAAAGCCTCATTGATGAAGGCGAGGGCGGTCGCGCGATCTTCCTCGGCTCGGTCGTGCAGCAGGCGGGCAATGCCGCCGCGCTGCATGCACTGGCGCAGGCACTGGCCGACATCACCGGCGCACGGTTCGGCTATCTGGTCGAAGCGGCCAACAGCGTCGGCGCCCAGGTGGTGGGCGCGCAATCGGGCCTGAATGCGCGCGACATGCTCGCGGCCGGTCTGCACGCCGTGGTGCTGCTCAATACCGAACCGGAGGTGGATTCCGCGAATCCGCCCGCCGCACTTGCAGCGCTGAAGGCAGCCGATACGGTCATCGTGATGTCGCCGTTCAAGACGGGTCTGGATTACGCCGACTGCCTGCTGCCGATATCGCCCTTTACCGAAACGTCCGGCACCTACGTGAGCTGCGAAGGCCGCATCCAGAGCTTCCATGCCGTCGTGCGCCCCAAGGGTGACACGCGGCCGGCGTGGAAGGTGCTGCGTGTGCTGGGCAGCCTGCTTGAATTGCCGGGCTTCGATTTCGATACGTCGGAAGCCGTGCGTGACAAGGCGCTGTCCGGTGCAAGCGGCTGGCTGCCCGATGCGGCATTGGGCAATGTGGCGACCGGCGTCAGTCTGGCGAGCACCGCTTCGCCCGACGGGCTGCAGCGCGTTGCCGACTTTCCGATCTACCGCAATGACGCCACGGTGCGTCGCGCGCCGGCGCTTGCTGCAGCGCGTGACTCGGCGGCGCCGGTTGCCCGCATGCACAGCGCAACGGCTGCACAGTTCGGTCTGGCGGCCGGCAAGCGGGTGCGCCTGCGCGGAGCGGCGTCGTCCTGCGAACTGGATCTGGCACTCGATGACACGGTGCCGGCCGATTGTGTCCGTGTGGCGGCCGGCTGGCCGCAGACGGCAACACTGGGCAGCCTGACGGGCACCCTGACAGCGGAGGCGGTGTAATGGATGCGCTGCTGCAACCCGTGCAGGAACTGCTCGGCGCCGCCTGGCTGCCGGTATGGACCGTGGTCAAGATCTTCGCGATTATCCTGCCACTGCTCGGCTGCGTCGCCTACCTGACGCTGGCCGAGCGCAAGATCATCGGCTGGATGCAGGTGCGCAATGGCCCGAACCGCGTCACCTTCTTCGGCATCAAGTTTCTCGGAGGTCTGGCGCAGCCGATCGCCGACGGCCTGAAGCTGCTGTTCAAGGAAATCGTGCTGCCGTCGGCATCAAGCAAGATGCTGTTCGTGCTGGCACCGGTGCTCGCCCTCGCGCCTTCGCTGGCTGCGTGGGCGGTGATTCCGTTCAGCGAAGGTCTGGTGCTGGCCGACATCAACGCCGGCCTGCTGTACATCATGGCCATCACGTCGATGGGCGTGTACGGCGTCATCATCGCCGGCTGGGCGTCGAATTCGAAGTACGCCTTCCTCGGCAGCCTGCGTTCCGCCGCGCAGATCGTCAGCTACGAAATCGCGATGGGCTTCGCGCTGGTGACCGTGCTGATGGTGTCGCAGAGCCTGAACCTGTCCGACATCGTGCGCGGGCAGGGTGAGGGCATGTTCGCCGACATGGGTGTCGGCGTGCTGTCGTGGAACTGGCTGCCGCTGCTGCCGATGTTCGTCGTCTACTTCATTGCCGGCGTGGCGGAAACGAATCGTTCGCCGTTCGACGTCGTCGAAGGCGAGTCGGAAATCGTCGCTGGTCACATGATCGAGTACTCGGGCATGGCGTTCGCGCTGTTCTTCCTGGCCGAATACGCGAACATGATCCTGATCGCCTGCCTCACGTCGATCATGTTCCTGGGTGGCTGGCTGTCGCCGGTGGGCTTCCTGCCCGACGGCATCTTGTGGCTTGCCGCCAAGACTTCGCTTTGCCTGTTCTTCTTCCTGTGGCTGCGCGCGACCTTTCCGCGCTATCGCTACGACCAGATCATGCGTCTGGGCTGGAAGGTGTTCATTCCCGTCACCATCGTGTGGCTCGTGTTCATCGGCGGCTGGATGATGTCTCCGCTGTCGATCTGGAAGTGAAGGACGCGTCATGGGATCGATGAAAGACATGTTTGGCGGTCTGATGCTGACCGAACTGCTGAAAGGCATGGCGCTGACCGGCCGGCACCTGTTCGCACGCAAGATCACCATCCAGTTTCCGGAAGAGAAGACGCCGCAGTCGCCGCGTTTCCGCGGCCTGCATGCGCTGCGCCGCTACCCGAACGGTGAAGAGCGCTGCATCGCGTGCAAGCTGTGCGAGGCGGTGTGCCCGGCAATGGCCATCACGATCGAATCCGACCAGCGCGACGACGGCACGCGCCGGACCACGCGTTACGACATCGACCTGACCAAGTGCATCTTCTGCGGTTTCTGCGAAGAAGCCTGTCCGGTCGACGCCATCGTCGAAACGCGTGTGCTCGAGTACCACGGCGAAAAGCGTGGCGACCTGTACTACACCAAGCAGATGCTGCTCGCGGTCGGTGACCGTTACGAAGGCCAGATCGCCAGCGACAGGGAAGCGGACTCGAAATACCGCTGACGGGTGCCGGTCCGCGCGGTGCGTGGGCGGTACTTCAGGGAACGGACAAGAACGACATATATAGATGATGGATTTCCATACCGCAGTCTTCTACTTTCTCGCCACGATTCTGGTGCTGGCGTCGCTGCGCGTGATCACCGCGCGCAACCCGGTGCACGCGGCGCTCTATCTCGTGCTGGCCTTCTTCACGGCGGGTGGCGTGTGGATGCTGCTGCGCGCCGAGTTTCTCGCCATCGCGCTGGTGCTGGTCTATGTCGGGGCGGTGATGGTGCTGTTCCTGTTCGTCGTGATGATGCTGGACATCAACATCGAACGTCTGCGCGAAGGTTTCTGGGCGAATCTGGTGCCAGGTCTGATCGTGGCCGGCCTGATGCTTGCCGAAATGGTGGCCGTGCTCGGTGCGCGCTACTTCTCGGCGGCCGGTGCGCCGGCGCCGGAAGCGCCGGGAGCCGACTACAGCAACACCAAGGAACTGGGCCGCCTGATCTACACCGAGTACGTGTATCCGTTCGAGCTGGCGGCAGTCATCCTGCTGGTGGCCATCATCGCCGCCATCGCGCTGACAATGCGCAAGCGCAAGGACACCAAGTTCCAGGACCCGGCGAAGCAGATTGCGGTGCGTCGCGAAGACCGCATACGTCTGGTGTCGATGCCGGCCGAAAAAGACTGAGACAAGAAGCGCACGACATGACATCACTGCTCTCCCTATCGCTGTCCCACTTCCTCGTGCTGGGCGCGCTGCTGTTCGCGATCAGCGTCGTCGGCATCTTCCTGAACCGGAAAAACCTCATTGTGCTGCTGATGGCGATCGAACTGATGCTGCTGGCGGTGAACATGAATTTCGTCGCCTTCTCGCATTACCTGGGCGACCCGTCCGGCCAGATCTTCGTTTTCTTCATCCTCACCGTAGCCGCCGCGGAATCCGCGATCGGGCTGGCCATCCTCGTGGTGCTGTTCCGCAACCTGAACACCATCCACGTCGATGATCTCGACAGCCTGAAAGGTTGAGCGACATGACCTCGATGCAAAAGCTCTATCTGCTCGTCCCGCTGGCACCGCTGATCGGCGCGATCATCGCCGGCCTGTTCTGCCGTGTCATACCGCGCTGGGTGGCGCACAGCGTCACCATCCTCGGCGTCGCCGTGTCGCTGGTGGCGTCGTGGGTGATCTTCCAGGACGTGCAGGCCGGCAACAGCTTCAACGGAGCGCTCTACACCTGGGCGACCAGCGGCAGCCTGACGATGGAAATCGGTTTCCAGATCGACAAGCTCACCGTGATGATGATGCTGGTCGTCAATTTCGTGTCGCTGATGGTGCACCTCTACACCATCGGCTACATGGCGGAAGACCCCGGTTACAACCGTTTCTTCTCCTACATTTCGCTGTTCACCTTCTCGATGCTGATGCTCGTCATGAGCAACAACTTCGTGCAGCTGTTCTTCGGCTGGGAAGCGGTCGGTCTGGTGTCCTACCTGCTGATCGGTTTCTGGTTCAAGCGCCCGACCGCGATCTACGCCAACCTGAAGGCCTTCCTGGTGAACCGCGTCGGCGACTTCGGTTTCCTGCTGGGCATCGGCCTGATCGCCGCCTACGCCGGCACGCTCAACTACGCCGAAGTGTTCGCCAAGCGCGAGGAACTGGTTGCCATGACGGTGGCCGGCACCGACTGGCCGCTGCTGACCGCCGTGTGCATCTGCCTGTTCATCGGCGCGATGGGCAAGTCGGCCCAGGTGCCTCTGCACGTCTGGCTGCCGGATTCGATGGAAGGCCCGACGCCGATTTCGGCGCTGATCCACGCCGCGACGATGGTGACGGCCGGCATCTTCATGGTGACCCGCATGTCGCCGCTGTTCGAGCTGTCCGAAACCGCACTGTCCTTCGTGCTGGTGATCGGCGCGACGACGGCGCTCTTCATGGGCTTCCTCGGCATCATCCAGAACGACATCAAGCGCGTCGTCGCCTACTCGACGCTGTCACAGCTCGGCTACATGACGGTGGCGCTCGGCGTGTCGGCCTACTCGGCGGCGGTGTTTCACCTGATGACGCACGCCTTCTTCAAGGCGCTGCTGTTCCTCGGCGCCGGCTCGGTCATCATGGGCATGCACCACGACCAGGACATGCGCAACATGGGTGGCCTGTGGAAATACATGCCGATCACCTGGTTCACGTCGCTGCTCGGTTCGCTCGCGCTGATTGGCGTGCCCTTCCTGTCCGGCTTCTACTCGAAGGATTCGATCATCGAGGCGGTGCATTTCTCGACCATCCCCGGCGCGGGCTACGCCTACTTCTGCGTTGTCGCCGGTGTGTTCGTGACCGCCTTCTATTCGTTCCGGATGTACTTCCGCGTGTTCCACGGCCCGGAGAACTTCGGCAAGGCGCACCACGAGCATCACGATGCGCCCGCACACGACGCGAAGGCGGCTCTCGCCGCACACGATGATCACGCCCATGCGGCTCACGGTGACGATCACGCGGTGCACGACGACCACGCCGACGAACACCACGGACTGGCACCGGGCGAAAAGCCGCACGAGTCCCCCTGGGTGGTCTGGCTGCCGCTGGTGCTGCTGGCGATTCCGTCGGTCGGCATCGGTTTCTGGACGGTGCAGCCCATGCTTTTCGGCGACTGGTTCTCCGGTGTCGTCGAAGTGCTGCCGCAGCACGACACGCTGGCCGAACTCGGACACCACTTCACCACGGCAACCGGCATGGCACTGCATGGCGTGACTGCGCTGCCGTTCTGGCTGGCATTGGGAGGCGTAGTGCTGGCCTGGGTCATGTACATCGCGATGCCGTCGCTGCCGGGCCGCGTCGCACCGATCTTCCGCCCGATCAACACGCTGCTCGAAAACAAGTACTACTTCGACAAGTTCAACGAGGTGGTGTTTGCCGGTGGCGCGCGTGCGCTCGGTCGCGGCCTGTGGTCGGCCGGTGATCGCGCAGTGATCGACGGCGTGCTGGTCAATGGCTCCGCTTCGGCCGTCGGCGCCTTTGCGCGAATGGCGCGCGGCATCCAGACCGGTTACATCTACCGCTACGCTTTTGCAATGGTGATCGGCGTCTGCCTGTTGCTGCTGTGGAGGCTGGGCTTCAAGTGATGGGGTGCGGGCGGCGCAGCTGCCGCCTGCAGCGTGTGATTCAAGGGAGTGCTTCTGCACAGCGGGCCGGACCGATCGTTGAGCAAGCCAGACAAATAAAGAAATGACCGATATTCCCCTTCTCAGTCTCGCCATATGGTTGCCGATTGCCGGCGGCCTGCTGGTGCTGGCCAGCGGCGATGGCCGCAATGTCGCGTTCTCGAAGCTGATCGCGCTCGTGACCGCGATCTTCGGCTTCCTGATCACGATTCCGCTCTACACCGGCTTCGATCCGTCGAGTGCGTCGATGCAGTTCGTCGAACTGATGCCGTGGGTGCGCGACTACAACATCAACTACCACCTCGGCGTCGACGGTATTTCGATGCCCTTCGTCATCCTGAACAGCTTCATCACGCTGCTGGTGATCATGGCGGGCTGGCAGGTGATCGAAACCAAGGTGTCGCAGTACAACGCGGCCTTCCTGATCATGTCGGGTCTGCTGAACGGCATCTTCTCCTCGCTCGACGGCATCCTGTTCTACGTCTTCTTCGAGTCGTCGCTGATTCCGCTCTATCTGGTGATCGGTATCTGGGGCGGCAAGAACCGCGTCTACGCCGCGTTCAAGTTCTTCCTCTACACGTTGCTCGGCTCGCTGCTGATGTTGATCGCGCTGCTCTACCTGTTCCACAAGAGCGGCAGTTTCGCCATCCTCGACTGGCACCGCGAGCCGCTGGCGATGGCGGCGCAGTCGCTGATCTTCTGGGCCTTCTTCGCGAGCTTTGCGGTGAAGGTGCCGATGTGGCCGGTGCATACCTGGCTGCCGGACGCCCACGTCGAAGCACCGACCGGCGGTTCGGCGGTGCTGGCGGCAATCGGCCTGAAGCTCGGTGCCTATGGTTTCCTCCGGTTTTCGCTGCCGATCGTGCCGGATGCCGCGACACACTTTGCGCCCGTCGTCATCGGCCTGTCGCTGATCGCGGTGATCTACATCGGCCTGGTCGCGCTGGCGCAGACCGACATGAAGAAGCTCGTCGCGTATTCATCGATTTCGCACATGGGTTTCGTCACCCTCGGCTTCTTCATCTTCAATCCGCTCGGTATCGAAGGCGCGTTGGTGCAGATGATTTCGCACGGCTTCGTGTCGGCTGCGATGTTCCTGTGCATCGGCGTCCTGTACGACCGCATGCACACCCGCAACATCGGTGACTACGGCGGCGTGGTGAACACCATGCCGAAGTTTGCGGCCTTCTTCCTGCTGTTCGCGATGGCCAACGCCGGACTGCCGGCGACGTCCGGTTTCGTCGGCGAATTCATGGTGGTGCTCGGCGCACTGCAGTTCAACTTCTGGACCGGCTTCGCCGCTGCGACCACGCTGATCCTCGGCGCGGCCTACACGCTGTGGATGTACAAGCGCGTCATTTTCGGCGCGGTCGCCAATAGCCATGTTGCCGAACTGAAAGACATCAACGCCCGCGAAATGCTGATCCTCGGCGTTCTTGCCGCATGCACCCTGGCCATGGGCATCTGGCCGCAACCGGTGACTGAAATCATGCACGCGACCGTGAACCAGCTGCTGGGACACGTTGCCGTTGGCAAGCTCTGACGGACACACAGAATGAACTTCCCACTGCCTGACCTCTATCCCGCATCGGCCGAAATCTTCGTGCTGGTGATGGCCTGCGTCGTGTTGCTCGCCGACCTGTTCAAGTCCGAGCGCCATAACTGGCTGCCCTACATCCTCACGCTGAGCACGCTGGTCGGCGCCTTCGTCATCCAGGTGGCGACGGCCGGAGCGGACACGACGCTGACCTTCAGCGGCATGTTCGTCGACGATCGCCTGTCCGACGTGCTGAAGAGCTGCCTGTATCTGACGGTGTTCGCAGTCGTCATCTACAGCCGTGGCTACCTCGAAGTGCGCGGCATGGAACGCGGCGAGTACTACCTGCTCGTGCTGTTCGCCACGCTGGGCATGCAGGTGATGATTTCCGCCAATCACTTCCTGACGCTCTATCTCGGCCTCGAACTGCTGTCGCTCGCGCTGTATGCGCTGGTGGCGCTCGACCGCGACTCCGCACGCTCGACCGAAGCGGCGATGAAGTATTTCGTGCTCGGCGCGCTGGCTTCGGGCCTGCTGCTGTACGGCATGTCGATGGTGTATGGCGCGACCGGAACGCTCGAAATTTCGGCCATCGCACGCAAGTTGTCCGACCCGACCACCAATATGGAAGTGCTGCGCTTCGGCCTCGTGTTCCTGGTCGCAGGCCTCGCGTTCAAGATCGGTGCCGTGCCGTTCCACATGTGGATTCCCGACGTCTATCACGGCGCGCCGACGCCGATCACGCTGCTGATCGGTTCGGCGCCCAAGCTGGCCGGTTTCGCGATGGCGATCCGACTGCTGGTCGACGGACTGCCGACGCTGGCCGATGAATGGCAGCAGATGCTGATGCTGCTGGCGGTGCTGTCGATCGCGCTCGGTAACATCGTCGCCATCGCACAGACCAATCTGAAGCGCATGCTGGCCTATTCGACCATTTCGCACATGGGCTTCATGCTGCTTGGTCTGGTCAGCGGCGTCATCGAGCTGCGCGCGTCCGGCGACATCCACCTTTCGTACGCCTTCGGCAGCGCGATGTTCTACACCATCGCCTATGTGCTGATGAGCGCTGCCGCCTTCGGCGTGCTGCTGCTGCTGACCCGTGCCGGGGTCGAAGCCGAGGAACTGGACGACCTGAAGGGACTGAACAAGCGCAGCCCGTGGTTCGCCGCGGTGATGATGATGGTCATGTTCTCGATGGCCGGCATCCCGTTCTTCATCGGCTTCTTCGCCAAGCTGGCCGTGTTGCAGGCGGTCGTCGCAGCGGGTTATCTTTACATCGCGGTGTTCGCGGTGATGATGTCGCTGATCGGCGCCTATTTCTACCTGCGCGTCGTCAAGCTGATGTACTTCGATGCGCCGCAGGATGAAGCCCCCATCGTGGCATCGACCGAAATGCGCGCGCTGCTGTCGGTCAATGCACTCGCGATCGCACTGATCGGGCTGATGCCGCAGTCCTTGCTGTCGCTGTGTGCCTCCGCGCTGGGGCAGACGCTGAAGTAATGAAGGATCCCCTGATCGAAACCACGGTGGACAGTCGTCAGGTTTACGACGGCGTGCTGCTGAAGGTCTATCAGGATCAGGTGGCGCTGCCGGATGGCACGCAGGCGGTGCGCGAGTACATCCGCCATCCCGGGGCCGTGGTGATCATCGCGGTGCTGCCGGACGGCAACATGCTGTTCGAACGCCAGTTCCGCTACGGTCCGCGGCGCACCTTCATCGAATTTCCCGCCGGCAAGATCGATCCGGGCGAGCCGCCCGAAAAGACGGCCGTGCGCGAGCTGCGCGAGGAAACCGGCCATGAGGCCGACGAATGGAAGCATCTGGGCACGATGCATCCGTGCATCGGCTACTCGGACGAACGGATAGAAATCTTCCTCGCGCGTGGTCTGCGCCATGTCGGCGCCAATCTCGACGCAGGCGAGTTCCTCGAGGTAATTCCACTGTCTCTCGAAGCCGCGATGTCCGCCGTCTGGCGCGGCGAGCTGACGGATGCCAAGACGCTGTCCGCCCTGATCTGGGCGCAGCGGGTGTTCCGGCAGGGGTTCTAGCCCGGGTTCGAGACTTACGCAGGCGTCGGCACAACGCTGCCGACAGCAAGGCGCACCATCATCGCGTCGGCAATGCGCGAAATCGGCTGGTCCTGACAATGCGCCAGAAAGGCGCTTGCCGCACCCAGCCCCGGAATCTCCAGGTCGGGCGACACTTCCAGCAGCGGCAGCAGCACGAAGGCACGCAGATGTGCACGCGGATGCGGCACGTTCAGCGTATCGGTGCTGATCTGCCGGTCGTCGTACAGCAGCACGTCCAGATCAAGGGTGCGCGGCGCGTTCAGGAACTCACGCACGCGACCGTGCGTTCGTTCGATGGCGAGCAGCGCGTCCAGCAACGCCTGCGGTTCGAGCGTGGTGCGCACGCGCGCAATGGCATTGATGAAGTCGGGCTGGTTGTCGTAGCCGATCGGCGCCGTGCGGTACAGCGACGAGCGGCGCTCCAGCGTGATGCCGGGCGTGGCGGCGATTTCATCGAAGGCGGCCAGCACCTGCGCTTCCGGATCGGCGAGATTGCTGCCCAGACCGATGTGGGCAATGCTGTCGCGGCTCATGGCGTGTTCTTTTCAGGTTCAACGGATCGACGGACTTTAGCACTGCTGCCTGCTGCCGCCTGGCGGGCTCACCCGCGGCGACATAGGGTTGCTACGGGACCGGGGCGCTGCAGTCATCGCGCGGATCAGCCTGCCACCGAACAGGCGCACCCGCGTGGTGGGTGTCACACCCGCGAGCGCATCAGGCGCGCCTTTTCGCGCTCCCAGTCGCGTTCTTTCTCGGTCTCGCGCTTGTCGAACTGCTTCTTGCCCTTGGCCAGCCCGATTTCCAGCTTGATGCGGCCGCGGGTGTAGTGCAGGTTAAGCGGCACCAGCGTGTAGCCGGCGCGCTCGACCAGACCGATCAGCTTGCTGATCTGTTCGGCGTGCAGCAACAGCTTGCGGCTGCGCGTCGCGTCCGGGTGGATGTGGGTCGAGGCGGACAGCAGCGGCGATACATGCATGCCGATCACGAAAACCTCTTCGCCCTTCAGCACGACATAGGCTTCCTTCAGCTGCGTGCGGCCGGCGCGGATGGCCTTGACCTCCCAGCCTTCCAGCACCAGTCCGGCCTCGAAGCGCTCTTCGATGAAGTAGTCGTGAAACGCTTTCTTGTTTTCGGCGATGCTCATGTGGGGTAACCGGTGACCGGGGAATCTGCTGCAGTGGCTTGAACGAGAGGCTGCGCGAGAGGACGCTGCACAGCTAGAATTGCGATTTTACCTTCTGAAGACATGGCCGAAGTCCGAAAAACCGTGCTCATCGAGCGCAGCGCGGAACAGATGTTCAGGCTGGTCGACGGCGTCGAGCATTACCCCGAGTTTCTGCCGTGGTGCGGCGGCAGTGAAGTCATCGAGCGCACCGACACGTTGACGCGTGCGCGCATCGACATCAACTACCACGGCGTGAAGGCGCATTTCGCGACCGCCAATGCCAAGGTGTTCCCGCACAGCATGACCATTCGACTCGTCGAAGGTCCGTTCAAGTCGCTCGACGGCACCTGGGCCTTCACGCAACTCGGAGATAGGGCGTGCAAGATCGAATTCAACCTGCGCTACGAGTTTTCCAGCCGCCTGATCGAAAAGGTAGTCGGCCCGGTGTTCAGCCACATTGCGAACACCTTCGTCGAGGCTTTCGTGAAGCAGGCGGATCGCATCTACGGCAAGGAGGCCTGACGTGAGTGCAAGCATCCGCGTCCAGGTCATTTACGCCTTGCCCGAGCGGCAGGACCTCGTGACCATAGAATTGCCCGAAGGGGCCACGGCCGTGCAGGCGGTCGAAGCGTCCGGTCTGCTGCAGAAGTATCCGGACATCGATCTCGCGCGCAACAAGCTTGGGGTGTTCGCGAAGCTGGTCAAGCCGGATCAGGTGCTGCGCGACCGTGACCGGGTGGAAATCTACCGCGCGCTGATCGCCGATCCCAAGGAAGTGCGCCGTCAGCGTGCAGCCGAAGGCAAGGTGCTGAAGAAGGGCGGTGGCGAGCGGGGCGGAGAGGCTGAAACGGCAGCCTGAGCGTGTCGCATGACCTCTACCGCTACTTGCACCACTCCGACACCGACTGCTGCGCGTCGGCGGTTTCCGTAGCCCGCGTCGCGTCGTCGATGAACTCGCGTTCGCCCTGGGCGTTGTAGCGCACGATGCGCTGACCGGACTGCAGTGCCGCAAGCTTGTTGCGCGCCCGCGTGCAGTTGGCGTCGGCCTTTTCCTTCTCAGCCCTTTCCTTTGCTGCCTTGGCTTCTTCGGCCGCAGCCGCCTCACGCCGCTGCTGAAAGCTCTGCAGCTTCTCCTGCAGATTGCTGTTGGAGGTGTCAGCCGCGGGCGGCGCGACCTTCACGTCCTTGCGGATGGCTTTTGCACCGGGCGGCGGGCTGTCCGAAAACACCGGATTGCCGTTTGCGTCCTTGTACTGATAAACCTGCGCGGTCGCTAGCAGCGGCAGACACGCCAGGGCGATGAACGCCAGTCGAAGATACACGTCAGAAACTCCTGCCCGAAATGAGTGAGGGTACTGCAGCGATCGCCTCCGCGCCTGCTGCAGCCAGCCGCGTGGAGCGGCGTATAATACGTTTTTGACAGATTGGAAAGTAGTCATGCGTGTTATCCAGAAGGCGCTGACCTTCGATGATGTGCTGCTCGTGCCGGCACATTCGAGTGTTCTGCCACGCGATGTAAGCCTCAGTACCCGTATTTCCCGCAATATCCACGTCAATCTCCCCCTGCTGTCCGCTGCGATGGACACTGTCAGCGAAGCGCGTCTTGCGATTGCGCTGGCCCAGGAAGGCGGCCTCGGCATCATTCACAAGAACATGACGGCAAAAATGCAGGCCGCTGAAGTGTCGAAGGTGAAACGGTTCGAAGCCGGTGTGCTGAAGGATCCGATCACCATCTCTCCCGACATGACGGTTCGCGAGCTGCTCGGGTTGACACGCAGTCACCGCATTTCCGGTTTTCCGGTGCTCGACGGCCCGCGCGTGGTCGGCATCGTGACCAACCGCGACCTGCGTTTCGAAACCAATCTCGACCAGCCGGTCGCGCGCATCATGACGCCGCGCGAGCGGCTCATTTTCGTGCATGAAGGCGCCTCGCTCGACGAAGCGCGCACGCTGATGCACCGCAACCGCCTCGAACGCGTGCTGGTGCTCGGCGAAAACGACACGCTGCGCGGCCTGATCACGGTCAAGGACATGCTGAAGTCGACCGAACATCCTTTGGCCGCGAAAGATCCGCACGGACGGCTGCGCGTCGGCGCGGCCATCGGCGTCGGCGAAGGCACCGAAGAGCGCGCTGCGGCGCTGGCAGAAGCCGGCGTCGACGTGATCGTCGTCGATACCGCGCATGGCCACTCGCAGGGCGTGCTCGACCGCGTACGCTGGGTCAAGCGCACCTTTCCGCATCTGGACGTGATCGGCGGCAACATCGCCACGGCCGATGCGGCTCGCGCACTGGTCGATGCGGGGGCCGACGGCGTCAAGGTCGGCATCGGCCCCGGTTCGATCTGCACCACGCGCATCGTCGCCGGTGTCGGCGTGCCGCAGATCACCGCGATCGACAACGTGGCGACCGCGCTGGCATCGACCGACGTGCCGATGATCGCCGACGGCGGCATCCGTTTTTCGGGCGACATCGCCAAGGCTGTGGCCGCCGGCGCCAACGCCGTCATGCTGGGCGGCCTGCTGGCCGGCACCGAAGAGGCGCCGGGCGAGATCGAACTGTTCCAGGGGCGCTCGTACAAGTCCTACCGCGGCATGGGTTCGCTGGGCGCGATGCAGCAGGGTGCGGCCGACCGCTACTTCCAGGATCCGGCGTCGAATGCCGACAAGCTGGTGCCCGAAGGCGTCGAAGGCCGCGTTCCGTACAAGGGCCCGGTGGTCAATGTGATCACCCAGCTGATGGGCGGCCTGCGCGCGTCGATGGGCTATTGCGGCTGCTCGACGGTGGACCAGATGCGCAGCACCGCGCAGTTCGTCGAAATCACGTCGGCCGGCATCCGCGAGTCGCATGTGCACGACGTGCAGATCACCAAGGAAGCGCCGAACTACCACGTTGAATGAGGGGCTAGGAGCTAGGGGCTGGAGGGGCCGGGGCTGGATGAGCGAGGTGCGCAGCTATCGCGATTTGCTGGTCTGGCAACGAGCAATGGATCTCGCCCTTGCTGTCTATGCCCTGAGCCGGAGTTTCCCTGAGGGCGACCTGAGGGCGAGCGCTTCGCACTGGTGAGCCAGTTGCGACGCGCCGCTGTGTCGGTCCCTTCGAATATCGCCGAAGGCCATGCAAGAAGCTCAACGCGTGATTTCCTGCGTTTTCTGTCGATCGCAGCCGGCTCTCTTGCCGAGATCGAAACCCAGCTCCTTCTCTCGCATCGCCTTGATTACGTGGATGCGCAACGAATGAACGTCACGCTGAAGGACGCCGATGAACTCGGCCGGATGATCAGAGGTCTGCAAGCCTCCCTCTCGTCGCGCCTCGCGGACTCACCCTAGTCCCCAGCCCCTGTCCCCTGACCCCTGAATCCCCCATGCACAACAAGATCCTCATCCTCGATTTCGGCTCCCAGGTCACCCAGCTCATTGCCCGCCGCGTGCGCGAGGCGCACGTGTATTGCGAAATCCACCCGGCCGATGTGAGCGACGACTTCGTGCGCGGCTTCGGTGCGCAGGGCGTCATCCTGTCCGGCAGCCACATGTCGGCTTATGAGGAAGAAACCGACCGTGCGCCGCAGGCGGTGTTCGAACTGGGTGTGCCGGTGCTGGGCATCTGCTACGGCATGCAGACCATGGCGCAACAGCTGGGCGGCAAGGTGGAAGCCGGCACCGTGCGCGAATTCGGCTACGCCGAAGTGCGCGCGCGCGGCCACACGAAGTTGCTCGACGGCATCGAGGATTTCCGCACCGAGCAGGGCCACGGCATGCTCAAGGTGTGGATGAGCCACGGTGACAAGGTGACCGAACTGCCGCCCGGCTTCAAGCTGATGGCGTCGACCGACAGCTGCCCGATCGCCGGCATGGCCGACGAGGCGCGCCGCTTCTACGGCGTGCAGTTCCACCCCGAAGTGACACACACGGCGCGCGGCGCCGACATCCTGCGCAAGTTCGTCCTCGACGTCTGCGGCTGCGCCGCCGACTGGATCATGGGCGACTACATCGAAGAGGCGGTTGCACGCATCCGTGAACAGGTCGGCGACGAGGAGGTCATCCTCGGCCTGTCAGGCGGCGTCGATTCATCGGTCGCGGCGGCGCTGATTCACCGCGCCATCGGCGACCAGCTCACCTGCGTGTTCGTCGATCACGGTCTGCTGCGCCTGAACGAAGGCAAGATGGTGATGGACATGTTTGCCGGCCGGCTGCACGCGCGGGTGATCCACGTCGACGCGGCCGACCAGTTCCTCGGCCACCTGAAGGGCGTGTCCGACCCGGAAGCCAAGCGCAAGATCATCGGCCGCGAATTCGTCGAAGTGTTCAAGGCGGAAGCCGCCAGGCTGAAGGCGGGCGGACAGGGCCACAAGGGCGCCACCTTCCTCGCCCAGGGCACCATCTACCCGGACGTGATCGAATCCGGTGGTGCCAAGAGCAAGAAGGCCACCACGATCAAGAGCCATCACAACGTCGGCGGCCTGCCGGAACAGCTCGGGCTGAAGCTGCTGGAACCGCTGCGCGAACTGTTCAAGGACGAAGTGCGCGAACTGGGCGTGGCACTCGGCCTGCCGCGCGACATGGTGTATCGCCATCCTTTCCCCGGCCCGGGCCTGGGCGTGCGCATCCTCGGCGAAATCCACCGCGAGTACGCGGACCTGCTGCGCCGCGCCGACGCCATCTTCATCGAAGAACTTCGCAACACCCTCGACCCGGCCAGCGGCAAGAGCTGGTACGACCTGACCAGCCAGGCCTTCGCCGTGTTCCTGCCGGTCAAGTCGGTCGGCGTCATGGGCGACGGTCGCACCTACGAGTGGGTCGTCGCGCTGCGCGCGGTGCAGACCCAGGACTTCATGACCGCCCACTGGGCCGAACTGCCGCACAGCCTGCTCGGCCGCGTCAGCAACCGTATCATCAACGAAGTGCGCGGCATCAATCGGGTGGTGTATGACATTTCAGGCAAGCCGCCGGCGACGATCGAGTGGGAATGAGGGCTGGCAAGTCCTTGGTCCGATTTGGACGCAAATTCAGCCTCACGTCGCATTAGCCTTCTCCTGAATACGGCGACATTGATAATGAAGCGCGGCGAATGATTCGACTTCATCGAGGAACCGACAATCGTCGACCATGTGCTGGTAGTCGGTGGCCAACCTGGCTAAAGGACTGTCGTCGGGTATGAGGCGCAGTCCGCGCGAGACGGCGGTGTGGTAGTCGATCGGTTCGCCATCCAGGCTTTTCTCCGCAAAGAAGATGCTCTTGTGATCAGCCAGCCAGCGCCGTGTCCGCGATCGCCAAGTCAACGAAGCCTACGGCATCCAACCGGGTCACGTCGTGCCAGTAGCGAGCGGACTGGTCACCCCCTCAAAAGGCGCCTTGCGTGCAGAAGACGTGGATCGCAATGGCCTTCCGCGTCGCCTCGGGAAACTCCACCCCGACAGACGTGCGGCGGCATCGCAGTAAATAGGTAAGGAGGGCACACCCGGATGCGTCGGTAGCCTGAACAAGTGCCTCCAGGGGTTCTTCGACGGATAGCTCGAAAAACTCAGCCGTGCGGCACCAGCGCGCTGACTTCCTGCGCCATCCACGTCGGAAGACGCGCACGCGCTGACACCACTTCCTTCATCTCGGCTGGCGGCAGTTTGGCGCACAGCGCCCGTACAGCGGCTCCCGCCTTTTCAGGCCCCAACCACGCTAGCGCCCGCACCACGTCGCCAGCGGTGCGGCCAGGAAAGATCAACTGCCACACCGGTGCATGCCTGAATTCGACGGTCTGCGCCCCCAACGTCAGGCACCGGCTGGGGCCGGACGTCAGATAGACGGCCCGAATTGGCATCTGGGTGGTGAGGCCCAACGCATTGGCGGCCGCCGCGCCATGCGACACGATGATTTCCCCGCGCTGGACGGCAAGCCCCTCGACCATCTTGGCAGTCGAAGGCGCCCGGGAGCCGAAGCGGCTCTCGACCGGCGGGAAATAGATGCCGCGGCCCGCACGCAGAAGGGCGCCGCGCTGCACGAGGCGGGACAGAACCTGATCCACGGCCGCCCGGTTTCCTAGGTGGAGCAATTCCTTGGCGACCAAAGGCGTGCCCTCGGGCAACCCAACGGCGTGCTCCAGAACTTGTTTGGCGAGGGTTTGCATTGGGAAGGCTCCGACTGGTAGAAGCATGATAGAGTTTCTGACAGCCTTCAAGGTGTAAGACGCGGATGACTGCAGCTATCTCGATGGGTACGCACCGTTGCCCGACGTTTGCGTAGGCGAACTTCTGGGGGCACCGATCGCATCGATATCTCGAGGTGAATTTGTGCCGCCCACTCGAAAGGATCGCCTTGGCCTATTGCGGCTTAGATCTGCAGCACATTGGAAGGCCTTGAGTGCCGTTCAACGCCCGTGCGGCGCGCTTCGGTTTCACCACGCGACCCCGCCCTCGGCGGACCTTCCGACTTCCATAACCGTAGGTCTTATCTAACCGCATGGCACGTCCCTACGCCACCGAAATGTCTAAGCTCGCGGAGACGTTCTCCTGGGCGCTCTCATGCGACATCACGGCGTTGCGCCAGGCGGTGCGGACCGCTGGCCTGTCATCGCTGATGGCAATTGGCTCCGGAGGTTCCTTAACAGCGGCTCACGCGCTGGCGAGCCTTCACCGTAGGCGGACGGGCCATTTGGCTGCGGTAGCCACGCCGCTTGAGGCCATCTTCGAGCCAATTTCGTCGGCGACTTCAAGTTGGCTCGTTAGCGCCGGAGGGTCCAATGTCGACATCATTGCCGCCTTTCATGCATTGGTGGCTCGCGAGCCTCGGCAACTCGCCGTGATGTGCGGCAAGGCCGACAGCCCACTCTCCGCCGCGGCGCTCGCGCATCCGTTTACTGATCTAGTCGTCTATCCTCCGCCCGCTGGCAAGGACGGCTTTCTTGCGACGAACTCGCTGCTCGCATTCGTCACACTTTTAACGCGTGCGTATGCTGTCGAGTTCGACCAAGGGGATTCGCGCTTTGACGAGGAATCCAGCGCACTGCTCGCGCTTCTTCGTGACGCAGAAAGATGGGACCAATGGAAAACGTTGCTGCAGCCGGCTTGGGGCCGGGCAACGACGCTGGTTCTACACGGGCCCACCACGCGGATCGGCGCGGTCGATCTGGAATCGAAGTTCACCGAAGCGGCGCTTGGAAACCTCCAGATTGCCGACTTCCGCAACTTCGCGCACGGTCGTCACCACTGGTTAGCCAAGAGAGCCGATGAGAGCGCCGTCATTGCGTTTGTATCTGCGGCCGACGAAGAGCTTGCGCTGAAGACCCTCGACCTGATCCCGACTTCAATTCCGCAAGTCCGTTTGCCAATCGCTGGCTCGTCCGAGTGTGCCATGTTGGCCTCACTCTTTGCTGCGCTCAAGATCACAGGATGGGCCGGTGAAGCTCGGGATCTCGACCCAGGTCGTCCCGGCGTGCCCGATTTCGGGCGCAAGCTCTATCACTTGGCACTGCCCAAGCCACCGCGCAGAAGTGCCGCGCAGTCAATGAAAGACGACGATGTGGTGGCTATAGAGCGCAAGGCGGGTCAGCCTGTCGCTCGACTCGAACGTCAAGAGAATTTGCCGTGGTGGTCAGAAAGCCTAGGCGCCTTCCGACGCAGACTTAAGGAAGCACGTTTTGCCGGTGCGATCCTCGACTATGACGGGACATTGGTCGACTCGCGCTCGCGGTTCGACCCGCCGTCCGATGCGATAGCAGCCGAACTGTCGCGTATTCTCTTCTCGGGCGGCCGGATCGGCGTGGCAACCGGGCGTGGCGCGTCGGTTAGACGTGACCTCAGAACCGTCGTACCCCGCGAGTGCTGGGACCGCGTGCTGATTGGCTACTACAACGGCGCCGAATTGGGGCTGCTGTCCGACGATGCGGTACCCGACTCGACGGAGACAGTCTGCGAGGAGTTATCTGCGGTTGCGAGTGCTCTGCGCTCCCAGACCGAACTCGTCGACATTGCGAGCCAGACGGATCGCAGATACCAGATTACGCTTGAAGCGCGACGGCCCACCACCGAGGGTCGTCTCTGGGATCTGGCGCAGCAGACTCTGCTGCTCACCGCCCGACGTCATCTTAGCGTCACGCGTTCAAGCCACTCCGTGGATGTCGTCGCACCGAACGTAACCAAACTGAATGTCTTGCAACGGCTTCAGGCCAATCATCCGGGAACCCACTGGCTAGCTATCGGAGATCGTGGTCGATGGCCGGGCAACGACTACGAGCTTCTCAAGACCCCGTACGCGCTTAGCGTGGACGAGTTGAGCGTTGATTCCGAAACATGCTGGAACCTCGCGCCGCGAGGCCAACGAGGCATCGAAGTGACCCTCGTCTACTTGCGTGCGCTCGTCAATGAAGGCGCGGCCCTTCGATTCGACTTGTCTGCGCGATGAACCAGGAACTCGGGCTGAGGATACTGAGCGGAATTCTCCAATGGAATGACGAACAGGCTCGTCGAGAGTTCGAGTGGCTCCGCCTGATGGCTCGGCTGAAGTACGACGGTTATCGAGACTTCCAGGCTGGGATGCGGTTTGTCGAAAGCCTCGCAACTTGGTTGCAGCAGTTCGAACGGGCCGAAAGGCAGGTGGCCTACCGATTCCTGCGAACGACCTTGCTTTACATCGGTCCCGCAGAAATCCAGCGCCTCGTCGAGCAGTTCTATCCGCGTGTCGTTCGAGACAGGTTGGTGCGAACGGTCGCAGCCCAGCAAGGCATTCCGCTTTATCGCGTGCTCGCGAGCCCGCTGGCAACTGCGGCAATCGAACGTCTGCGACGTCAGACGCTCTTCATGGGGCTGAGTGATGGAGCCCGGATCGACATTGTTCGGCACTCGAACGTCGGTATCTTGACCAACGAACAACTGGTTGTCGCCACGCAGGTCGATAAGGACAAGTGGCAGGATCTGCGCGACTCGCTGCGAGGTGATCTGAAGGATAAGACGGCGCGGTTCTCGATCGTCTACCTGATTGACGATTTCATGGGTACCGGCACGTCGCTCCTTCGATACGATGAATCCAAGACAAAGTGGAAGGGCAAGCTGATCAAGTTCAAGGACTCGCTGGCCAACGCCCTTGAAACGCTGGACGAGAGTGGATTGCTCGAGCCGGGCTGGCAGCTGTGTGTTCACCACTACATCGGTACCAAGGCTGCCTGCGATGCCGTAGAAGCCCGTGAGCGCGAAGCTCGCGCTGCGCTGGCCGGCGAGGGATGGGCTCAGGCGACTCATTTTAGTTTCGGCACCACACTGCCCGAGGATCTGCCCGTCGACAAGGTCCCGGGTCGTCACGATGACTTCATCGCCCTGACGCGCAAGTACTACGACCCTGTGTTGCGAACGTCGCACACCGACGTGGGCGGTGTCGAACACTTGGGCCTGGGATACGGTGGGTGCGCCTTGCCGCTCGTGCTCGACCACAACACGCCCAACAATTCGGTTGCTTTACTGTGGGCAGAAACGGAAGGCGGCGCTCGCGATGGCGGCGTGCAGGCTGCTGCTATGCGACCACTCTTTCGTCGGCGGCAGCGTCACGCTTAACGATCATGTCCAACCCTTTCGAAAAGCGAGCGACCGAATACCTGCGCGATGACGAGGCCTTCTTGGCGGTCGTGACACCGGAGCCGCTGACTACGTTCTTTCAACGGTATGCCGAAGAAGGGTCGTTGTACGACCGCCTGGCGGTCATCGTCGGCACGCCGGGAAGTGGGAAGACGACGCTCGCGCGATTGTTCCTTTACCCGACTCTCCGTACGCTGCTGCGCAACAGCAGTCTTAGCACACACAAGGCGTTGCTAGACTCTCTCACGTCCTGCCGTGCCATCGGTGACGAGGGGCCAATCATCGTCGGAGGGCGTATCCCGCTCGAAGCGGAATACCGTGAGTTCTGGGAGTTTCCTTACTCGGAAGATCTCAAAGGAGGACTGATGACGGCGCTGCTCCAGGCGCGCGCGGTGCTCGCGTGGTTGCGTAGCCTCACGGATGCCGGGATTCTTCTCGAAAACATATCGATCAGGCCACGCCCGGGTTCCGAAGCAGCGTTAGCAGCGATCGGCGGACGCGATGGCCCATCGTTGTTTGCCCGCGCATCGCAGGTTGAGTTAGCGATTTACAAGGTCTCTGCAGCGCTCGTCCCTCCGGACGTGAGCGAGATTGATGCTGATGCAGCTGCCGGCTATCGCCCCTTCGATGTCATCGAAGAGATTGTCTTCAGGGGTGCCGATCGTGAAGTGAGTGCCCGGCCGCTAGTCATTTTCGACGATGCCCACAGCTTGCATCGGGCGCAGCTGCAACTGCTCATTCGTTGGCTGACGCGACGTGAGTTCAAAGTGTCCCGCTGGATCCTCATGCGCCTCGACGCGCTGCATCCCTCAGACGTGCTTTCCGATAGCTCGCGGGGCGACGACGACGAGGAGCCCGGAATCAAGCGCTCTCGGGAGATCACAAGCATCTGGCTGCAGAGCAGCGACGACCGAGCGCAGCAACGCCGCTCGTTCCGCAAAATGGCCAAGGACATGGCCAACCGCTACCTACAGCAGATGGACGTGTTCAATCGACGCCGCCTCAACAGTCTGGGCGATCTCCTTTCTACGCAAGCCGAGGCGATCGCGCCTAGCAAGGTCGAGCAGCTGCGGGGCGCTGTTGCCGCCATGCAGCGGCGTCACGGGGTGTCGGCCAAGCGCCGGCAAGCCATCGAAGAAGAAGTCGATCGATATCTACAGGCGAGCGGTGAAGGAGGAGAGGATGTACGACTCGCGATGATGTCCATACTCTTCGCGCGCTATGCCAACCGAGTTCCTCAGCGCGGGCTTTTTGATGCCAATGCTATAGACGTCGATGCCGCAGACGGCAATGCTGCCGACGTCGAGCCAGCCAAGCCGCTCACGGCGGACTCGGATGTCGCAGAAGGGGCACGCGTTCATCTGCTCCATCGTTACGATCGGCCCTATTTCTTCGGAATAGACATCCTTTGCGATGCGAGTTCCGAGAATGCCGAGCAGTTTCTCCAACTTGCTGGCCGACTGGTCTCGCAGTCGGAGACCCAGCTCATCCGTGCCAAACCTCCGACGCTGACTAGCGGCATGCAACATACGTTGCTGCGGGAGAAAGCCGGCGAAATCCTTCGGGATTGGGACTTCCCGCAGCACCAATTAGTCCGCAGACTGGCCGATGGCATCGCCAAAGAATGTCTGAAGAAGAGCCTTGAGCCCAATGCCTCACTTGGTGGCGGTGCATCCGCATTTGGTATCCCTCAAGACGAGTTTGATGAAATTCCCCGAAGACACCCGGCGCTTGCGCGTGTTCTGCAGTTCGGGGTGGCCTACAACAGCTTCATGCTCGTCCCGAACCACGGAACAAAGAAGAAGATTTGGTGCTTGGTCGAACTGGGCGGGACGCTGCTTTTGCACCATGGGCTGACGCTGCGCCGCGGAGGATTTCTCGAACGGCGCGCTGACGATCTGCTCAAGCTGCTGGGCGATCATTGAGATGGCTCGCTCACTTCGTTGGGATCCCTGCATCTCGCATCGCGGAGATGAAGTACGCGACTTCATTAAGGACTACTTCAGCGATGCGTCCCGCCGTGTTCTCTTCATAGCGGGCGCCGGGTTCGATCCTCGTTCCGCCGTCGTCGGAGGATCAATCGCCGAGTCATGCAAGGACCTCCGTGCATTTTTAGTGAGGGAGAATCGCCCAGACGCCGCGCCGGCTCTGGTCGAGCGTGCAGAGGTCAATCGGCTTGCGTTGGAAGGGTTGTTCGAGAAGTGCGAGATTGTCGACCTTGACATCTTCGGTAGTGACGGTGCCGTGGTTGGCGGCCGAAACATCGTGGCTAAGCTCAACAGGCAGGACTTCAGCGATCGGACCGATGTGGTGATCGATATGAGCGCGTTGTCGGTCGGCACGAGCTTCCCGATGGTCAAGTACCTGTTCGAACGCGGCAACCAGGCGCGCCCTCCAGCAAATATTCATGTGTTCGTGGCCCATGACCCGCGGCTCGACGATGCGATCGTGCCAATTGCCGGGGATGTCCCAGGTTATGTACACGGCTTTCGAGGGCCGGCGACCCTGGAAAGTACGGTGCGTGCGGCGAAGTTGTGGCTGCCCCAGCTCGCCCGGGAACGCAGGGGTGCATTGCTACGCCTGCACAGTTTCGTCGACCCGCACGACACTTGTCCAATCCTGCCGTTTCCGGCAAGCAATCCGCGCCATGGCGACGAACTCGTCGCCGATTTCATCGCCGAGTTTGAGAACGCCTGGTCCGTCGATACGCGCAACGTTGTTTACGGCGCTGAGGACGACCCGCTTGATCTGTACCGAACCATCCTGCGGCTTGATGACCTTCGCCGGCCCGTCTTTCAGGAGTTTGGTGGATCGCTGCTTGTACTGTCGCCGGTTGGCAGCAAGATCATGGCACTGGGGGCGCTGTTGGCAGCGCTCGAACGGGACTTGCCGGTAGCTCACCTTGAGTCCATCGGGTATACTTTTACCCATGCTGCCGACGTTGAGCCGCCCGCGCCGTTCTTGATGCATGTCTGGCTGGAGGGCGACGTGTATCCCCAGCCGCGGCCCCTGCTGAACAGCACCTGGAAGCCCGCTGCATGAACGAATCCCCCGCACTTCGGCCGAAGATTTTCGGCACTGGACTGATCGCGCTCGATCTCGTGATGAGCGCAGATCGAAGTGAGCCCGCGCACGCGTGGGCCGGGGGCACGTGTGGCAACGTTTTGGCCATTCTCGCGCTGTTGGGGTGGGATGCGTTTCCGATTGCGCGCCTTAATAGGGACGCTGCATCGCAGCGCGTTCGAGCCGATCTGAAGAAGTGGGGTGTTCAGCTCAAGTTCGCGAGTTGCGGCCCCACGACGGACACGCCGATTATTATTCAGCACATTCTTCGTTCGGGCGACGGGGCGCCACGGCATCGCTTTTCTTGGTCATGCCCGCATTGTGGTAGCTGGCTTCCGAGCTTTAAGCCAGTCACTATCAAGGCCGCGGAGCCGGTGACTGAGCATTTCCCGGGAACCAAGGCGTTCTTCATGGACCGTCTCTCGCCAGCGGCGTTGCTGATGGCGAGGAGCGCTGCCGACAATGGCGCGGTCGTGATCTTCGAGCCCTCCGCAAAGTGCGACGAAAACCAGCTTGCACAAGCGGTGAAGCTCGCTCATGTGATCAAGTATTCGGACGAAAGATTCGCATCGGTGCCCGGTACCATGGAATCGGGCAGCGCCACGTTGGTGGAAGTTCAAACCTTTGGAGCACACGGCCTACGCTATCGTCATCGATTCGGAACCGGTGTTTCGAAGTGGAGTTCCTTGGACGCAGTACAGGCGTCAGTCCTAGCCGACACCTGTGGTTCAGGTGATTGGTGCACGGCCGGATTGATCTCACTGTCGTGCGCTGGTGGCGCTGAGGGTTTGCGCCGCGGAGGGGCCGTGTTGGTGGACTCGGCACTTCGGTTTGGGCAAAAGCTCGCCGCTTGGAACGTGGGATTCGAAGGTGCGCGCGGTGGGATGTACGCCAACGAACGGGCCACGCTGGAGCGCCTCCTTCACGACCTAGCCGCAGGAGGCACCGGCTTGTCAGATATCGGTTCCACTCTCGGGCGCCGCAAAGTGGCACGTGTCACTTGTCCCGCTTGCCCGCCACAGAGGCGACCCGCTCCGTCCGTTGCGACGACCCGCTGAATTCGGGAGCCCCGCAGGTGTTGACTCTGCCGCGCATGCAAAATGCGTACGCCCACTACCAACATGACAGCTTTCTGCGGCGGGCGCGACGGTAAAGACCCATGTCGATCACAGCCAAGTCCATTCTCGATTTTCGACAGCTTTCGCGGGCTGTACGAAATGACGATTAGTCGCTGAAGGCTCGAGAACCGATGTACTCGACTTAAGGCTGGACTCGGTCTGACGTGTATCACGCAGGCGCTTCACATCCTCGCCAAAGATGCTGTGCAGGCTTGGGCTGGTTTTCTCGAAGGCCCCGCGCAAGTGTTGAGCGACAGTTTCAAAATCGCCCTAATCGACTGTAGCAGTAAGCGCGCCCAAGTCGGCGATTGGCGAACGCCCAGCTGTCTTTGGCTAACTCGATCACCCGGGCTGGGCTCGGTGCCGATGAATCGTCCCGGGCTTTGCCGTGGCTCGCTGGGGTTAAGTCAGGCCGCCACCAATGAGACGCCTATGGTTTAGGTCTGTTGTAAATAGATCACTATGAGTGATCTTTTTTTCCTTGACCAAACTTTCAGGCATTGACGAGAGTTCATGAAATCTGTGTTTTGAGCACCATGAGTGATCAAAACCCAGGAAAAACTGAACCTTTTTCGGGTCAAGCTGTGCGACACGCGCCTGGGGCCTAGTCGCTGGCTGCGGGCACATGGCTACTCCAACAGCCTCGTCGCGCGCTATATGGGCAGCGGCTGGCTGGTGTCGCCATCTGCAGTGGGAGGGTGTGGTTCGCAGCCTGGAGGTGGGGAGCGGATGTCGCTGTATGTCGTCGGCCGCTTCGCACTGAGCCGGCAGGGGCACGAGCACTACCTGCCTTCGGCCGCACACCCAAAGGCACGCGCCAGCGTAGTCTTGGGCGTCGCCTGACCGGCGCATGTTTATTTCACACTTCACCGGGACACCGACACCATGCTGAAGGACAAGACCGCACTCGTCACCGGCTCCACCTCTGGCATCGGGCTGGGCATCGCTCACGGCCTCGCCGCTCAGGGCGCCAACGTCATCCTCCATGGTTTCGGCGATCTGGCCGCCACTGCGCGGCTGACGGCGGAATTCGCCGAGCGCTACGGCGTCCGGGTGCGCTACGACGGTGCGGACATGCGCCGGCCCGAAGCGATCGAGGCCATGATGGCCGGGGCGCTGGCGGAGTTCGGCTGCGTCGACCTGCTGATCAACAATGCGGGCATCCAGCATGTGGCGCCGGTGGACGAGTTTCCGGTCGAACAGTGGGATGCCATCCTCGCGATCAACCTGACGGCCGTCTTCCACACCACGCGGCTCGCACTGCCGGCCATGAAGCGCCGGGGCTTCGGCCGCATCGTCAATATCGCCTCCGCCCATGCGCTGGTGGCCAGTCCGTACAAGTCGGCCTATGTCGCGGCCAAGCACGGCGTGGCCGGGCTCACCAAGTCGGTGGCGCTCGAAGTGGCCGAAGCGGGTATCACGGTCAACGCAGTCGCCCCGGGCTACGTGCGGACGCCACTGATCGACGCGCAGATCCCGGACACCGCCCGGGCACGCGGCATCACGGCCGAGGCCGTCGTCCGCGACGTGCTGCTGGCCGCACAGCCGACCAGGAAGTTCGTGACGGTCGAGCAGGTGGCTGCGCTGACGTGCTTCCTGTGCAGCGACGATGCCGCCTCGATCACCGGCGCTGTGTTGCCGGTGGATGGCGGCTGGACGGCGCACTGAGCGCTCGGCGGGGGCACTGTCCCGCGGAACCGGGCTCTGAGCGAATCAGACTTCAGCCACGACTGAAAGAACCGCTTCAGGCAGGGGCGGCGCCTGGCGTGGGATGTAAGGGGCCAGCGATGTCGGATCGGCCTCGATAGCGTTGCATGCCGATCGTGGTCCTCTTCAGTGTTCTTCCAGAGAGGGATCTACCGGGAGACGCTCCTTCCCCGCGAAAGGAAGCGCGAAAATCTGATCATTAAATGCCCAAGATCTTGGGCGTTATCGAATTTTTTGCCTGGTTTGGTGATTTTCTCGCTCATGCTCGACTTGTGCTCGGTGTCGTAAAAGCCCAATATATTGGGCATTGAGTGCATGGAGTGCCTGGTTTAATGAGCAAATTTGTGATGCCCCTGCAGGCCACCGAGCAGGTTGCCCAGTTGGGTCAGCGCATCCGGGTGGCGCGGATTCGGCGCGGCTGGTCAGTTGCCGATCTCGCCAGCAAGGCGGGGATCAACCGGAACACGCTCACGGCGCTGGAACTCGGTAAGCCCGGTACGGCGGTTGGCGTGTGCTTCACGGTACTGTGGGCACTCGGCCTGGACAAGTCTCTGTCCGCTGTTGCGGATCCCGACAGCGATCTCCACGGCAAGGCGCTCGAAGCGTCGCGCCGTCCGAAGCGGGCTGGCAAGGCCCGCAAGGCGAGCGACGACTATGACTTCTGAGCGCGAAGCCTATGTCTACATTCAACTCCCGGGCACGTTGGAAACGGTGCCGGCAGCGCTGCTCAGGTTGCAGACGCTGCCCGACGGCACACAGATAGGGCGGTTTCGCTACGGCGACCGCTACCTTCAGCGCCAAGAGGCGGTTGCACTCGATCCGTTCCAGCTGCCTCTTGCCAGGGAAGTCTTTGCGTTCACCCAGCTCAAGGGGATTCCCGGTGCGGTTCGAGACGCCGGCCCCGACGCCTGGGGACGGCGCGTGATCGAGCACAAGCTGGAGCGCAGCGCGGCTGACCTCCAGGAAATCGACTATCTGCTACAGGGTCCGCAAGACGGGGCAGGGTACTTGAGCTTCGGGCTGAAGGCCGAACCGCCCGCGCCCAAGCGGCAGTACAACCGCACGCACCAGTTGGCCGAGCTGATCGCCGCTACACAGGCGATCGAAGAGGGCCGCCCGGTGGCCGCCCATCTGCTCGAACAGCTTGATCCAGGCACCAGCATGGGTGGTGCGCGGCCGAAGGCCACGATCGAGGATGCGCAAATTCTCTGGCTTGGCAAGTTTCCCGCCAGACATGACCGCGTCAATCTGCAGCGGGTCGAATTTGCGACGCTCGACCTGGCTCGGAGATGCGGCCTGAATGTCACACAGGCGCGGCTCCAGCCCGTTGGCGAGAGCGACGTGCTGATGCTGCAGCGGTTCGATCGCGACTACACCGACAAGGGTTACCTGCGCTTCGGTCTCGTCAGTGGCCTGACCGTGCTCGACTGCGGCGATAGCCACCTGGACCGGGAACGTTGGTCCTACCCGTTGATGGCCGATAACTTGCGCCGCTGGTCCGACAAGCCGGAAGCCGACTGCGCCGAACTCTTCAGGCGTATGGTCTTCAATGCTGCCGTGACCAACAACGATGATCATCCGCGCAACCACGCTCTGCTACGCAGGCAGAAGGGATGGCGGCTGTCGCCGGCCTACGACCTCGTGCCCGCACCCGTGGTCAGCCTGGAGAGGCGCGACCTGGCCTTGACCGTCGGCGACTACGGTCGCACGGCCAGCATCTACAACCTCCTGTCGCAGGCGGGGCGTTTCGGCTTGTCAGCGGAAGAGGCGCGCGGGCAAATCGATCGGCTCGTCGATATCGTCCGGCATTGGCGAGACGGCTTCTTCGCCTGCGGCGTGTCAGCCAGGGACATCGACTACATCGCCCCGGCCATCCTGCCTGATTGCTTCTTCTGCGAGAGGCGTCCCGATGCGTGAGGCGCAATACCGACTTGCACCTGTGACCAGGCCAGCACGCCATCCTGCAACCGATCCGAAAAACATTTGCAATCGTGGGCGCCGAGGGAGGCGATCTCTGCGGCCATCCGGTCGGTGCTGCGGTATTGGAGGCGGACCAAGCGGGCGTCTTCACGCTGGCAGTGACGGTAAAGTACGATGTCCAGATCCCGCAAAGCTGCATTCATGCGGGGTTTCCATCCCTCGGAAACCATCGAGTGGGAATGAGGCGTCGCCGGAGCATTCCGGGTACGTGCTGTGACGTACAGACCTGTCGCGGCGGAGTGTCCAAGCTGATCAATCCTGCCGTCGAGGTGCCAGCATGGATGTCGGTTGACCTCAAGCGGACCGATTCACCCCGTGGCTGCATGGATCGAGGATTCCGGTGGTTAACTTTTCTCGAAGGCAGTTTGTCTCGTCGGCACCGGCCCTCCTGGGCGGTGCGTCGCTGTTGTCGGCGTGCACGCAGGAGCCTGACCCCCAGGGCTACGAGGCGGTCGCGGCGCGAACCTGGCGCGTCGGTTCCGTGGCCGGCACCGAAGGCACAGCGCTCAGCGAGGAACTCGTTCGCTGCGCGACGCTTGCACCGTCGAGTCACAACACGCAATGCTGGAGGTTCGTCCTCGAAGAAGGGGCGATCACGATCCTTCCCGACCTGTCGCGTCGGTGTCCCGCCGTCGATCCAGACGACCACCATGTTTTTGTCTCGCTTGGCTGCGCCGCAGAGAACCTGATCCAGGCCGCGTCCGCCCATGGACTCGAGGCCGTCGCCAGCTTCGACGCCATCCGCGACGTCGTCCGATTGACGCTGGCACCCAAACCCGCCCAGGCCTCGCCCCTGTTCGATGCGATTCATGCGCGGCAGTGCACGCGTGGCGACTATGACGGCAAGCCGCTGTCCATGGAGGAACGGGTCCTGCTCGAACGTGCCGGCACTTCGAGCAGTGTGCGGATGCTGCTGTGGGCCGATCGCCCGTCCATGGAACGCGTGCTCGACTATGTCGTTCAGGCCAATACGGCCCAGATGGCGGACCCGGCGTTCGTCAAGGAACTCAAGTCCTGGATCCGGTTCAATGGCCCCGACGCGGTTCGCACCCGGGATGGCCTGTACAGCGGGTCGACAGGAAACCCGTCCATACCGGCGTGGCTGGGTGAGCTTGCCTTCGACTGGTTCTACACACCCAAGAGCGAAAATGACAAGTACGTGCGTCAGATCCGCAGTTCTGCCGGCATCGCCGTGTTCGTCGGCCAGGCCGACGACAAGGCGCACTGGGTGGAGGTGGGGCGTTGCTACGAGCGGTTCGCGCTGCAGGCAACGGCGCTTGGCATCCGCAACGCTTTCCTGAACCAGCCCGTTGAAGTTCGATCGATCCGGCCGCAGTTCGCCGCCGCGATCGGACTGAACGGCCAGCGTCCCGACTTGGTGGTGCGTTTCGGTCGCGGACCGGCGTTGCCATCGTCCCTGCGCCGGCCGGTCAAGGCCGTGCTGGTTTAAGCGTCACATGGTCCGGGGAAAAGGAATGCGAATGACGTGAATGGCGGGGATCGGGGGGATCGCCCTGGTCCTTTGCATGCTGGCTCCTCGCAGCCGAAGGGCTGGCGGCTGTGCGTCAGGCAGTGGGAGCAAGGCGCGGGGTGTGCCAGCTTCGTCAGGTGTCAGGCTGCTTTGCATCCCCGCCGCGGTAGTCATCGAAATGACAAAACTCCGTTTTCCATCAATGTCATGCGAACGCCGGCCTGAATTCTTCTTACGCTGTGTATGCGGTCCGGCGAACACGCGCGGCGTGTGCCGATCAGGGAATTGCGTTGTGGTTCCGCGCAAACCCGGGGGGAAATGAAAGACTTATCTGTCGTCGGTTGGCATGGTTGAAAGGCGCGGGCCTGGCGGCGGTGTTCCTGTCCTCACCGGCGTCGGCTGGCATTCAGGACATCGCGGGGTATGAGGGCGTTCGTGTTTATGAAGTCACCTTCGTGCTGGCGCATTCGGCCGACTTCGCGGCGGGCGACGCCAGGCTGACGTCGAAGCTTGATGGGGCAGCGTTGTCCCAGGCGGGTCGCGATTTCGGGTTTTTCAACGGCTACGAAAACTACGATCTGCATTTTTCCGACGCAAGTGGCTCGCTCGACCCCCTCGGCAGCTACCTGACCACCGACGGCAACTGCGACGTGCCGTTTCAGTGTTTCAACCTCACCGAGGTGGCGATCCTGGTCAATGGAGCCGAGCAGTTTGCGACCGGTGTGGTTCGCGCGGCGTACGGCCAGCCGGGTTCGTTTGTGCTTTGCGTGCGATGGAATTTATAACGCCATCAAGCGGGCGGCCCGCTGTAAGACGTCCCGACACCCTTGCACGGGCCGGCCTCGACCGGCCGGTGCAGGGCACTGCCATCTGAGGCGTCGGGCAATCGACTCCGGCAAAAATCGATAACTGCTGGTTTCCCGGCGGATTTCGGGTTGCGTACCGGCGTCGTCGCGGTGCAAGCTAGGTGACCCGTCAAATCATTACGTGTCACATGAGCGAAACAGGTGCGCCGGACGCGACGAGCATACTGATCGTCGACGACATGCCGGAAAACCTAGAAGTGCTGGATGGCCTTCTGCGTGCAGCGGGGTATTGCGTGAAGGCGGCGAACAACGGGCGCTCGGCGCTGCGCCTTGCGAAGGACGCGGAGGCGCCGTCATTGATCCTGCTCGACGTCATGATGCCCGGCATGGATGGCTACGCCGTGCTCGATGCGCTGCGTGCCGACCCGGCAACGCGCGACATCCCGGTCATTTTCGTCACGGCGCTTGCCGGCGCTGGCGACGAAGAGGCCGGGCTGGCGCGCGGGGCGGTCGACTACATCGCCAAACCGCTCAAGCCACTGGTCGTGCTGGCTCGCGTGCGTACCCAGCTGCAGGCCAGGATGGCGCGCGACGTACTGCGTGACCAGAACACGTGGCTGGAGCAGGAGGTCGCGCGGCGCATGACGGAAAACGACCGCATCCAGGCGGTCAGCATCCGTGCCCTGGCCGAACTGGCTGAAACGCGCGACCAGGAGACCGGCGCGCACATTCTGCGCACGCAGATCTACGTGCGCGTGCTGGCCGAACAGCTCGCCATGCATCCGCGCTTCGCATCCACACTGACGCCGGCCTACATCGAGCTGCTGGTGCGGTCCGCGCCGCTGCACGACATCGGCAAGGTGGGCATCCCGGACGCCATCCTGCACAAGCGGGGCAAGCTTGACGACGCGGAATGGACGGTGATGAAGACACACGCTCTGCTCGGTGCGCAGGCGATCGAGCGGGCCGAATGCGAAAGCACCGGATCAGGTGGCGACGAACCGGTCGGTTTCCTGTCGCTGGCCAAGGAAATCGCGCACTGGCATCACGAGCACTGGGACGGAAGCGGCTACCCGGACGCGCTGGCCGGCGACGCGATCCCGGTGTCGGCCCGCCTGATGGCGCTGGCTGACGTGTTCGATGCCCTGAGTACCTGTCGGGTCTACAAGGCGTCCTTTCCTGCCGATCAGGTGAAGCGCGAAATCCTTGCCGGACGCGGCACCCACTTCGATCCGGACGTGGTGGACGCCTTCGTCGCGTGCTACGACGCCTTCATCGACATCGCGCAGCGCCATGCCGACGCCCATTGACCACGAGGTGCAGCAGGATCTGGCTGTGGCGCGCCAGCGCGCCAGCCGCGGCGTGCTCAACGTCGTGCTCGGCTATCTGATCATTTCGGGACTGTGGATACTGTTGTCCGATCAAGCGCTCGAGATGGTCACGCCCGAGGGGCCTGTCCGCACGCGCTTCAGCATTTTCAAGGGATGGTTCTTCGTCACCGTCACTGCGGTGGCGCTGTATCTGCTGATGCGGCGCCTGGTCAGCGGAACGATGGATGTACTTGACCGCGAAATGCGTCTGCAGGCCGAGCGCAGGCAGGCAACTTCATTGCTTGATTCCTTCGTCAACAGTTCGTCCGACCCGATGTTCGCCAAGGACACCGACGGGCGCTATCTGCTGTTCAATCCCGAGTCCTGCCGCCTGCTGAACACCACCGAAGATGCCGTGCTCGGCCGCGATGACCGCTCGGTGCATCCGCCGGCCGAAGCGCAGCAGGTGATGGAAAACGACCGCCGGGTGATGCAGCAGAACCAGGTCATCCGCTTCGAGGAAAGGCTGGTCACCGCCGATGGCGAACGTGTCTTCCTCAGTACCAAGGGTCCGATGCACGATCCATCGGGTCGCGTGATCGGGCTGTATGGCGTGGCACGCGACATCACCGATCGCTTCCGCGCCGAAGCCGCGCTGCGCGAGAGCGAGGCGCGTTTCCGCTCGCTGTTCGAACAATCTCCGGTCGCCTATCAATCGCTCGACGAGCAGGGCCGTTTCCTGAGCGTTAATCCCGTGCTGTGCGAACTGATCGGCTATGCGCCGGAACAACTGATCGGCCGCCTGTTCGGCGATGTATGGATGCCTGCGGCGCGCGATCACTTCCCGTCGTGCTTCGCCAGCTTCCTGCAGAAAGGGCAGGCGCAACGCGAGATCCGGCTGCAGCATCGCGATGGTCATGAAGTCGTCGTCTGGATGGTCGGTCGCATCCAGCGGGACCTTGATGGAAAGTTCGTCTGCACGCACTGCATCCTGGCCGACATCACCGAGCGCACGGCGGTGGCCAGTGCCCTTAAGGAGCGGGAAGAACTGCTGCGCGAAATGGGCGAAATGGCGCATATCGGTGCCTGGTCGCTGGACGTGGCGAGTGGTCGCGTCAGCTCGACCGACGAGGTCATGCGCATCCACGATATTGCTCCGGGCGACGAAGCAACGCTGGCGAGCGGGCTGGAACGTTTCGACGGCGAACATCGCCGCCGCCTCGAAGCGGCCATCCGGTCGGCCATCGACGCGGCGCAGCCCTATGACCTCGAACTGGAAATGACCAGCGCGACCGGCCGCCGAAAGTGGGTACGGGCGGTCGGTTCCCCGGTCAGCGACGGCAGCCGGGTGGTGCGCCTGCGCGGCACGCTGCAGGACGTGACCGACCGCAAGCGGGCCGAACAGTCGATCCACATGCTGTCGCAGGCGGTCGAGCAGAATCCCGCCGGCATCGTCATCACCGATTCGTCCGGGCGTGTCACCTATGTCAATGACGCCTACCTGAAACTGTCCGGGCTGGGGCGCAGCGTGTTGATCGGATGCGACCTGCGTTCGCTGTACATGCCGTCCGACCAGGATGACGCGCACCCGAGCCGCGCCATGCGGCTGGCGCTCGATGAGGGGCGCGCCTGGAAAGGGGAATTCACGGTGCGTCGCACCGATGGACGGGACGCGCTCGAATACCTGGGCATGACGCCGATCCGTCAGCCGGACGGCCACATCAGTCACTACGTGACAGTCACCCAGGACATTTCCGAACGCAAGCGCATGGAGGAAGAGCTGCAGCGCCACCGCAACCGGCTGGAAGAACTGGTGCTCAGCCGCACGTCGGAACTGGCGCTCGCAAAGGAGGCCGCCGAGGCGGCCAACCGCTCGAAGAGCCTGTTCTTCGCCAACATGAGCCATGAAATCCGCACGCCGATGAACGCCATCGTCGGGTTGGCCCATCTGCTGTCGCGTTCCGGGCTCGATGCCGTACAGCGCGAGCGGCTGACCAAGATCGAGGATGCGGCCGGCCACCTGCGCCACATCATCGACGATGTGCTCGACCTGTCGAAGATGGACGCCGACAAGCTCAAGCTCGAAGCAGTGGAATTCAGCATCGATTCGCTGCTCGACCAGATGCGCTCCATGCTGCTCGAACGTGCGCTCGAACGCGGTCTGTACCTGCATGTCAGCAGTGAAGACATGCCACCGCTGCTCGTCGGTGACGTGATCCGCCTGCGGCAGGCCTTGCTCAATTACCTCAGCAATGCGGTGAAATTCACCGAGCACGGCGGCATCACGTTGACCGCACGCCGGGTGGACGAAGGCGACGAACAGGTCGATGGCACGGTGATGATCCGGTTCGAGGTCAGCGACACCGGTGTAGGCGTTGCACCGGCAGAGCTCGGGCGCCTTTTCCGCACCTTCGAGCAGGCCGACGCATCCACCACCCGCCGCTACGGCGGCACCGGTCTCGGTCTTGCGATCACACGCCAGCTGGCCCGACTGATGGGCGGCGACGCGGGTGCTACGAGCGAACCGGGCCAGGGAAGTACTTTCTGGTTTACTGCCCGGCTGGCGCTGCATGACGGACAGACCGCAGTGCGCGCCGTCAGCGAGAGCCCGGACGACGCGGCGGGTCGCTTGCGCACGCGGTATGGCGACGCACGCATCCTGCTGGTCGAAGACAACCCCATCAATCGCGAAGTGGCGCTCGCCCTGCTGGAAGAGGCCGGCCTCGTCGCCGACATCGCCGAGGACGGCGTCCAGGCTTTGGAGCGCGCGCGCGATACGCGCTACGACCTGGTGCTGATGGACATGCAGATGCCGCGCATGGACGGCGTCGAGGCAACGCGCCGGCTGCGCCGGTTGCCCGGCTGGAGCGCTGTGCCCATCCTCGCCATGACCGCCAATGCCTTCGATGAAGATCGGCGCACCTGTGCCGATGCCGGCATGGATGACTTCATATCCAAACCGGTCGAACCGGTCGATTTCTACGGCATGTTGCTGCGCTGGCTCGATACGCGCAGGCCGCGCAGTGCGCCTGCGGCACCTGTCGAATCGGCGGGCGACCCCGATCCTGAGGCGCTGCACGGCCTGCTCGAAAGTCTGCTGCCCCTGCTTGAAGCGGGTGACACGCGCGCCCGCGTGCTGGTGCGGGAATCGTCGTCGGTGATCGATGCACTGGGCGAGCCCGGACGGCGCCTGCAGCGCGAGCTGTCCGCATTCGACTACGACGCTGCATTGCTGACCGCGAAGAAATTGAGCCAACGCAACCCGGCCTGAGTGGAAAATTGCAGGAAACGCGGCACACTGTGATCTGTCCAACGTAAGAATTTGTAAGCCAGCCCTCTCTTTCTGGCCAGCAAACTGCCCGATCCGAAATGCGCCTTTGCGTAGTGTCTCGATCCATCATTCTGCTGGCTGCCTGCCTGGCCCTTGCGGCGTGCAGCGGCCCGCCGGAGCTGCCGTTGCGGGTCGGCCTCAACCCCTGGCTGGGCTATGACCCGCTCGTTCTGGCGCGCGAGCGCGGTCTCACCGATCCGGCCGAACTGCGCATCGTCGAACTCGAATCGAGCAGCGAAAGTGCGCGGCAGCTGCGCAACGGGCTGCTTGACGCGGCCGGCCTGACGCTGCCCGAAGCGATCGAACTGGCAAGTTCGGGCGTGGATATCAAGGTAGTGGCCATCCTCAGCCTGTCAAAAGGGGCCGACGCCGTGGTCGCCAAGCCCGGCTTCGCGAACGCAGCGGCGCTGAAAGGCGCTCGCATCGGCATGGAGAACAGCGCACTGGCCGATGTGATGTTGCAACGCCTGCTCGAAGCCGGTGGCTTGCAGCGCGATGCCGTGTCGCTTTTCAGGCTGCCGTTGGTCGAGCACGAAGTCGCCCTGACACGAGGCCGTGTTGATGCAGTCATCACCTTCGAGCCGGTCCTGTCCAGCCTCGTGGCGGCCGGCTACCACGTGCTGCTCGACAGCGCCAACATGCCGGGCGAAGTGGTCGACGTGCTGGTGATCCGCGGCGATGCGCTGGGCGCCCGGCCGGCCCAGGTACGGGCCCTGCTGCGCGCCTTCGAGGATGGCCGGCTGGCGCTGCTGGCGCAGCCGCAGGAAGCGGCACAGATGCTGGCAGCCGGCACCGATCTGGACACGGCGTCCTACCTTCGCGCACTCGACCAGGTGCGCCTGCTGGCGCTGGAAGACAGCGTGGAACTGTTCGATGCGGTGCCTGAGGCCCGCGTGCTGGCACTCGCACAATTGATGACCGACCTGAAGGCCAGTCAGCGCGTCATGGCCGAACCTGACTGGACCAATTTGTTCGACGGGCGCGTTGCGGCGGATGTTCTGGCGGCGAGGCAGCGGCCATGACGCTGCGCCTGCCCGCCCGCACGCTGGTTCCGCTGCTCATCACCGTGGTGGCGCTGGTGATGGTCGGCTTCGATCACATGCTGCAGCGGGCCGACTACCGCCTGCGCGTGGAACAAGAACAGAAGCAGCTGCTGGTCGAGCGGCTGGGTATCGAACAGTCGGCGCTCGATGAACTCATCCTGCAGAACCGGACATTGCAGCTGCGACGTGCGGTGGCCGAACTGGCCTTGCGCCCCCACCTGACGCACGCCTATCTGACCGCGCCCGGCGGCCGTGTCGTCGGCTCGCTTGCGCGTGCCGATCTGGGGCAGTCGCTGCCAGACATCCTCGCGGCCGACACACGCGGCGGTGGGGTGCTGCTGGATGCGCCGCGCGCGCCCGACAACTCGCTGCTGGTGCAGTTGGATGCCTCGCGCACCGCGCTGACTGGCCTTATGGCTCTTGAAGGCGGCCACCAGCTTTTCGTGCGTTCGGACCTGACCCAGCCGTACAGTCAACGACTGCATGCCAGCCGCGTCGAACTGTGGCGGCATGCGCTGCTGATCCTTTGCTGGTCCTTGCTGCTGTCGCTGTTCCTGCACCTGTTCTGGTTCCGCCGCGCTGCGCAGCTGACCAACGCTGTACGGGCGTTCGGACAGGGTCGGCTCGATACCCGCGTCGACCTCGGCGGGCGCGACGAACTTGCCGAGATCGGTTCCGCATTCAATGATATGGCGGTGCGGCTGCAGGCGCAGCACGCTGCGTTGCTGGACAGGGAGCGGCAGTTCCGCGCCATGTTCGAGCAGGCGGGCGTGGGTGTGGCACGCATCGACAGTCGCCGCGGCCACTTCATGTCGGTCAACAAGAAATACAGTGAAATCATGGGCTACACCGACGCCGACATGCGCCGCCTTGATTTCATGCGCGTCACGCACCCGGAGGATCTCCCGGGTAATCTGGCGTTGCTCGACTCGCTCAAAAGAGGTGAGATCCGCGAGTTTTCGATTGAACATCGGGTGTTCCACAAGGACGGCCGCGTCATCCGGGTCGCACTGAGCGTGTCGCCGCTGTGGGCGCCCGGCGCCGAGCCCGACTATCATCTGGCGGTGATTCAGGACATCACGGCGCGGCACGAGGCGGAACAGGCGCTCAAGCTCGAGCGGAACCGCCTGAGTGCAGCAGAGCGCATCGCCGGCCTGGGCAGCTGGGAGTATCACAGAGCCACCGGCGGAGGCTGGTGGTCGGAACAGATGCACGCGTTTTTCGGCCTTGATCCGGCCGACGGTGTCCCCGCACCCGAGCAGTATCTGAATCTGCTGCACCCGGACGACCGTGATCTGGTGGGGCGTGTGATGGGTCTGCTCGCACAGGGAGCGACCGAAGTACCCATTTTCGTCCATCGCACCTCGCCGGATATCGGGCCCGTGCGCCACCTGCGACCCAGCGTGCAGATGATCACCGACGATGCTGGCGGCGTGGTCAAGTACGTCGGCACGCTGCTCGACGTCACGTACCAGTTCGAAGCCGAGCAGGCCTTGCGCGCGTCCGAGGAGCGGCTGCGCGCCACGCTCGAACAGGCGCCGAACGTGGCAGTGCAATGGTTCGACGCGCAAGGCCTCGTGCTGTACTGGAACGGCGGGTCCACCCGGCTGTATGGCTGGCACCCGGACGAGGCGATCGGGCGCAGCATCGACACCCTGATGCACACGCGGGAAGAGGCCGACGCGTTCCGTGAATCGTTTGCGCAGATCGTGCGCAGCGGACAGTCGATCGGACCGTCCGAATATCTGGTCCGGCACCGCGACGGTTCACCGCGCTGGATCGAAGCGACGCTGTTCAGCATCCCCGGGCTCGACAAGGACCCGATCATGGTTTGCATGGATGTCGACATCACCGCGCGCCACAACGCCGAGCGGTCGGTCGAGCAGGAGCGTACCCATCTGCGTACGCTGTTTGCCACGCTGCCCGACCTGGTGTGGCTCAAATCTCCGGAAGGTGTCTACCTGTCGTGCAACAGGCAGTTCGAACGCCTGTGCGGCAGGACGGAAGCCGAACTGCTGGGCCGGACCGATTACGAGCTGTTCAGCAAGGAAGAAGCCGATCTGTTCCGCAGCCATGACGAGCTTGCAATGCGTACCGACCAGAACAGCGTCAACGAAGAATGGGTGACCATGCGGGAAACCGGTGAGCGGATGCGGCTGCAGACGATCAAGACGCCGATGCACGATGCCGGCGGCAAGCTGGTCGGCGTGCTCGGCATTGCACGCGACATCACCGAATTCCGTGAAACGCAGGACACCCTGCGCGAGCTCAACCGTGACCTCGAACAGCGCGTCGCCGAGCGCACGCAGGCGCTGTCCGATGCGATGAAGGAGCTGGAATCCTTCTCGTACGCCGTCTCGCATGACCTGAAGGCGCCCTTGCGCGGCATCGACGGCTACAGCAAGATCCTGCTGGAGGATTACGGCGACCGCCTGGACGAACAGGGGCAGCGCTTCCTCGCCAACATTCGCAACGGCACACGCCAGATGCATGCCCTGATCGAGGACCTGCTGGCCTACTCGCGCATGGAGCGTCGTTCGCTTGAAGCGAGCCGGGTCGACCTGGGCGAAGTCATGCGCAATGTGCTGCACCGTCGCAGCGACGAAATCACAGCGGCGTCAGTGCAGATCGTGGGTGAGGTACCGTCCATTACCGTATGTGCCGATCATCAGGGAGTCGAAATGGTGCTTCGCAACCTGCTGGACAATGCGCTGAAGTTCAGTCGTGATGCCAATCCGGCCATCGTTACGCTGCACGCGGCCGTGCGGGACGGGCGTGCCCATCTGAGCATTCGCGACAACGGTATCGGCTTCGACATGAAATACCACGAACGGATATTCGAGATCTTCCAGCGGCTGCACCGCAACGAAGACTTCTCGGGTACCGGCGTGGGGCTTGCGCTGGTGCGCAAGGCCATGCAGCGCATGGACGGCCGTGTCTGGGCAGAAAGCGCGCCGGGCGAGGGCGCCACCTTCCATCTGGAGTTTCCGGCATGAATCCCGCCACCCGCCAGCCGTCAGCGGCCCCGCCCATCCTGCTGGTCGAAGACAATCCGGTCGACATCGATCTGACCTGTCGCGCCTTCGCGCGCGACCCGCTGGCCGGTCCGGTCAGTGTGGCGCGCGACGGCGAAACGGCGCTCGATTTCATGCGACGCTGGGACACGGGCGAGCCGCCACCTGCGCTGATCCTGCTCGACATCAACTTGCCGGGCGTCAATGGTTTCGAGGTGCTGCGCCAGCTGAAGCGCCATCCGGTGCATCGGAGCATTCCGGTGGTGATGCTGAGTTCGTCGGCGGAACATCGTGACCTGCTCGATGCTTATTCGCTGGGCGTCAATTCCTTCATCGTCAAGCCGGTGGATTTTGATCGTTTCGTCGAAGCGACGGGCCAGATCGGACGATACTGGTTCGAACTGAACCAGCCGCCGATCTGATGCGAATCCTCTACGCAGAAGATTCAGAATTTGATGCCGATCTGACGCAGCGCGCACTTCGCCGCAGCGGCAGCGTACTCGACATCGAAATCGTGCCCACCCTCAAGGACGCGCGTCAACGCCTCGCCCGGGCTGGCGTCGACCTGCTGCTCACCGATCTGAAGCTGCCCGATGGCAGCGGACTGGAATTGCTGGCTCACGTCAGGGAACGCGCCCTGCCGGTCGCGGTGGTGGTGCTGACCGGGTCGGGCGACGGCAGTTCGGCCATTGCCGCGCTGAAGGCGGGTGCCGACGATTACCTCATCAAATCCGGCCCCTACCTCGAACGGTTGCCGCGCGTGCTTGACGCTGCCCTGCGGCGGCACCGTTCGATGTCGGCGCGGTGCGACCGGCCGATTCGCGTGCTGTGCGCCGAATCGAGCCTTGAAGATGTGGAACTGATGCGCGGTCACCTCCTCAAGCACGCGCCGCAGATCCGGCTGGAAAGCACCGGTGGCACCGATGCGGTGATCAACCGGCTGCAAGCCGGCCCGGAAGCCGAAGCGACTTTCGACGTATTGCTGATCGACGCGCTGCCCGATGAAACGACCGGGCTCGACCTCGTGAAGCTGATCCGCAGCGAGCGCCAGCTGTCCTTGCCCATCGTCATGCTGGCGGGTCAGGACAGCGAGCAACTGGCATCCAGCGCCTTGCATCTGGGTGTCGACGACTATCTGGTCAAGCATCCCGGCTATCTGTTCGAACTGCCGGCCACGCTGGAGAAAGTCCATCGCCGGGCCGAGCTGGTGCTTGAGAGCGAACGTCTCAACGCCACCAACCAGCGCATGTCGCAACTGCTCGCAGCCAGTCCGACCATCGTCTACAGCCTGCGCCTGCAGGACGGCGAGTACCAGTCGTCGTGGGTCAGCGAAAACGTGACGCGCATCCTTGGCTATACGGTGGCCGAAGTACTGACGCCCGGCTGGTGGCAGGCCGGCTTGCATGCGCAGGACCGCGATACCGCGCTGGCGCGCTCCGAAGGTCTCCTGCTGGACGGGCAGCTCAGCCTCGACTACCGCTTCAAACGGCGTGACGGCAGCGTAATCTGGGTGCGCGACGAACTGCGCCGGGTCGGCCAGAGCGGTGATCCGGGCGCTGAGTTCGTGGGTTCATGGACCGATGTCAGCGCCGACAAGCGCGCCGCACTGATCGGCGAGGCACGTGCCGAAGTGCTTGACCGCATCGTTGCCGCCGAACCGCTGTCCGTCATTCTCGAAGCGATCGCGCTGCGCATGCAGGCGATCGAACCGTCGACGCGCGTATCGATCCAGCTGCTGCATGAAGTGAACGGCCGTCTTGTGAACGGCGCTGCCCCTTCGCTGCCCGAGCGCTATCTGCAAGCGATCGAAGGCGTGCTGCCGGGTCCGGGCGTAGGCTCCTGCGGCACGTCTGCCTGGTCGGGCGAAACCGTTCTGGTCGAGAATGTGTTCGAGCACCCGTACTGGGCGTCTCATGTCGAACTGGCGCGCCTGGGCGGCTTCAGTGCCTGCTGGTCGGTGCCCTACAAGGACAAGGACGGGCGCGTGCTCGGCACCTTTGCGCTTTATCACGACACACCCTGTCTGCCGGATGCCGCCCAGCTGGAACTGATCAACGATTTCAGCCGCATCACCGGCCTGGCCGTGCAGAAAGTGCGCGCAGCCACCGCACTCAGGCAGGCTGGCGCGGTGTTCGAAAGCACGCGTGACGGTATTTTCATCACCGATCTCGACGCGCAGATCGTCGCCGTCAATCGCGCGTTCACCCACATCAGCGGCTACAGCGAATTCGAAGCCATCGGTCAGACACCGCGCATGCTGAAGTCCGGGCGCCACGACGCGCCGTTCTACCAGGCCATGTGGTCGGCGTTGCTGGACAGCGGCAACTGGCAGGGTGAGGTGTGGAACCGGCGCAAGAACGGCGAGCTTTACCAGCAGCTGCTCACCATCAGCACGGTGCGCAACGAAGCTGGCGCGCCCAGCCACTATGTTTCGGTCATGACCGATATCAGCCAGCTCAAGCGCTCCGAAGCCAAGCTCGACTACCTGGCGCACCACGATCCGCTGACCGATCTGCCGAATCGCCTGCTGATGCAGTCGCGCATCCAGCATGCGATCGAACGCGCCGCCCGCAGCCGCTGCCATCTCGCGCTGCTGTTCATCGATCTGGACCGTTTCAAGAACGTGAACGACAGCCTGGGTCATCCAGCTGGCGACGAACTCCTGGCCGCGATTGCGAAGCGGCTGCGCAGCCGGCTGCGCGAGGTCGACACGCTGGCCCGGCTCGGCGGCGATGAATTCGTGTTGCTGATCGAGGAAATGACGGTGCCGGAAGACGCCGCCATCGTCGCGCAGATGCTGATCGATCTGCTGACGGCGCCGTTCAGCCTGAGCCAGGGACGCGAAATCTACATCGGTGCGAGCATCGGCATTTCGGTGTTTCCGGACGATGGCCGCAACGTCACCGAGCTGATCCAGCATTCCGATGTGGCGATGTACCAGGCCAAGGAAGCGGGGCGCGGCGCGTTCCGCTTCTACACCGAAGCCATGAGCCGCGCCGCGCAGGACCGGCTGCATCTGGACACGCGGCTGCGCCGTGCGCTGGAGCGTGGAGAATTCACGCTGCATTTCCAGCCACAGGTCGACATGACCAGCGGCCGGCTGACCGGCGCCGAAGCGCTGGTACGCTGGATCGATCCGGAAGAGGGCGTCATTTCACCGGCGCGCTTCATACCGGTGGCGGAGGAAACCGGTCTGATCGTGCCGATCGGTGAGTGGGTACTGCGCACGGCCTGTGCCCAGGTGCGCGCCTGGCGCGACGCCGGCCACGCCCTGACGGTGGCGGTCAACCTGTCGGCGCGCCAACTGCAGCAGGCCGATCTCGCCCAGCGCGTGGCCGCGTTGATGGAAGAGTTCGGTGTCGGCCCGGACTGGCTCGAATTCGAACTGACCGAATCGATGCTGGCCGGCGAACAGGCCGCGACCGAAATGCGGCTGCGCGAACTCAAGGCGCTCGGCATTGCCTTGTCGATCGATGATTTCGGCACCGGCTATTCGTCACTGGCCTATCTGAAGCGCTTTCCGATCGACGTGCTGAAGATCGACCAGAGCTTCGTGCGCGACATCCCGCACGACCGCAATGACATGGAAATCGCTGCCACCATCATCGCCATGGCGCACACGCTGAAAATGCGCGTGGTGGCCGAAGGTGTCGAAACCCCCGAACAGCTGGCGTTCCTGAAGGAACGCGACTGCGATGCCTGGCAGGGTTATCTGTTCAGCAAACCGCTGCCCGGCGAAGAATTCGCCATGCGTTTCCTGCAGGGCTGATCGCACCGACCTCCAAGCGCAGGCGGCCCTGCCGGGTTGTCACCCGGCGATGTTCTTGTCCCTGAAGCGGCATAGGTCGGTGATGTTGCACTGGCCGCACAGCGGCTTGCGAGCGGTGCAGGTATAGCGGCCGTGCAGGATGAGCCAGTGGTGGGCGTGGTCCATGAATTCCTTCGGGACCACCTTGAGCAGTGCCTGTTCGACCGCGACGACGTCCTTGCCGGGCGCGAGGCCGATGCGGTTCGAAATGCGGAAGATGTGCGTATCGACTGCCATGGTCGGCTCGCCGAACACGATGTTCAGCACCACATTGGCCGTCTTGCGGCCGACGCCGGGCAGCGCTTCGAGCGCGGCGCGGTCGTTCGGTACTTCGCCGCCATGCTTCTCCAGAAGCTGGTGCGACAGTGACACGACGTTCTTCGCCTTGGCGCGGAACAGGCCGATGGTCTTGATGATGTCCTCGACCCCGGCGACACCCAGACTGACCATGGCTTCCGGCGTCGGCGCCAAGGGAAACAGCCGGCGTGTGGCCACATTCACGCCCTTGTCGGTCGCCTGCGCCGACAGCACCACGGCGACCAGCAGCTGGAATGGCGAGCCGTATTCGAGATCGCTTTCCGGATGCGGGTTGGCGGCGCGCCAGCGCTCGAACATCGTCTGGATGTCGGCGCGCGCAAGCTTGCTGGCCCGTGCCCCCATCAGGCAGACGCCGTGTCTGCCGGTGTGTGCGGTGCCGCCGGACGGGCGGCCGCGGCGCGCGCCACCCAGGTATTACGTGCGGCAATCAACAGCCCGAGCAGAATGAAGGCGCCGGGCGGCAGGATGGCGATCAGCAGACCGTGGTAGTCGTCACCCAGCAGCTTGAACGCCTGCGCGCCCGGAATGATCATGTCGATACCCGAAAACAGCGTGCCCGCGCCGATCAGTTCGCGTGCGCCGCCCAGAAGCGCCAGCACCCACAGCAGGCCGACACCCATCGCCGCGCCATCCCACGCGGCGGCCAGTGGCGAATTCTTTGCTGCGAAGGCTTCCACCCGTGCGAGCACGATGCAGTTGGTGACGATCAGCGGAATGAAGATGCCCAGCACCAGATACAGTTCGTGCAGCCAGGCATTGAAGGCGAGGTCGAGGCAGGTGACCAGCGCGGCGATGATCAGGATAAACACCGGGATGCGGATTTCGTAAGGAATCAGCGTGCGCAGCGCCGCCACGGCGCCGCTGGCCAGCGCCATCACCAGCACGGTAGCCAGCGCGAGGCTGACCGCATTGACCAGCGTGTTGCTGACGGCCAGCAGCGGACACAGGCCGAGCAGCTGCACCAGCGCGGTGTTGTTTTCCCACAGGCCCTTGCGACCGATGTCGCCGTAGGCCGTGCGTTCTTCAAGGTTCATCGTGAGCCCGTCCTGTAATTCACCGCGGATTGTCGCGGAAAGAGGGAATGAACGCTGACTGCCGTCGGGTAATGTTCCGGCCCTCACCCCCGGCCCCTCTCCCGCTGATGCGGGAGAGGGGAGTGGTGGCCTGATCCCGCATCAGCGAGCGAGGTGGAGTCGCGATCTGATCCCTCTCCCGCCTCAGCGGGAGAGGGTGGCGCGCAGCGCCGGGTGAGGGCAACGCGGGCGGCGCTGCACGCATCACTTGAACACCTCACCAGCCGATGCGCCGGTCGGCAGGCCGAACAGCGCCTCGCGCGCCGGGGCGATCGCCGCCACGGCGCGCCCCGTGGCACGGATCACGGCGCGCGGCGAAATCGTCGCACCCGTCATGTAAGCGAAGTCGCCACCGTCCTTGCGCACCGTCCAGTTGTGCGCCTGCGCGGTGTCGCGGCCGGCGAACTGGGCGATCCACTTCGGCGTGGCGCGGTCCTTGGCCGGGTCGATGTAGTCGCCCAGACCGGGTGTTTCCTTGTGCGCAACGACCCGCACGCCGCCCAGTGTGCCATCGGCGCGCAGCGCGATCAGCAGGCGGATCGCGCCGCTGTAGCCGTCGGGCGCTTGCGCCTCGAACACCAGCGCGACCGGATCGGCGCCGCGTCGCGCGCGGTGCAGCGTGACCGGCCCGGCAATGCCCAGCGCGGGCAGTGACGGCAACTGCACGATGTCAGTCAGCAGCGCGTTGTCGTAGTCGCCCTGCGGCAGCACCTGGGCGATCAGCTCGAGCCGGCGCGCTTCGACCGATGCGCGGATCGGCTCGCGCGTGGCTTCGAAGGTGAGCGCCATCAGCGCGGTGAAGATGAGCGTGAAGGTGCCGAGCAGCAAGGCCGATCGCGCGGCGGTGCCGGCTGCACTGGCGGGTGGTGTCAGTTCGTGCGCTGTCAGTGCGCTGGGCAACGCCTCGGCCGGTGCCGGATCGGCGGCCGGTGTCACCGCCGGGGTGTCACGCGCCGCGTCGCTCATCGTGCGCCTCCGTCCGGCGGTTCGACCTTGTGGCCGAACACGGGCGGCTGGGTCTTGATGTCGATCAGCGGCACGCAGATGTTCAGCAGCAGCACCGCGAAGGCGATGCCGTCCGGGTAGGCGCCGAAGGCGCGGATCAGCCAGGCGATGAGCGCGATGCCCGCCGCGAAGATCAGTTTCCCGCGCGGCGTCGTGGCGCCCGACACCGGATCGGTCGCAATGAAGAAGGCACCCAGCATGGTGCCGCCGGCCAGCAGGTGGAAGGCCGGGCTGGCGTAGTGCGACGGATCGATCAGCCAGGCCACGCCGGACACCAGCGCCATGGCGCCGAGGAAGGCGACCGGAATGTGCCAGGTGATGATGCGCAGCGCGAGCAGCAGCAGGCCGCCCGCGCCCCAGGCCAGTGCGACCCATTCCCAGCCGGCGCCGCCCACGTGACCGAAAGCCGCTGACTGCATCACGGCGGAGACATCGGCGTTGCCGAGCAGCCCGGTGCGCAGCGCATCCAGCGGTGTGGCGCCGGTGACCGCGTCGAGCGCGCGCTCGCCGCCGAGCACCCAGTGCAGTTGTGTGGCGGCGTCGCTGCCCTGCAGTCCCGGCCACTGTGACATCAGCGCCGGAAAGCTGATGATCAGCACGCAATAGGCCAGCATGGCCGGGTTGAACGGGTTCTGGCCGAGGCCGCCATACAGGTGCTTGCCGATGATGATCGCGAACGACGTGCCGATGACGATCATCCACCAGGGCAGCAGCGGCGGCAGACAGACGGCGATCAGCCAGGCGGTGACCAGTGCGCTGCCATCGCCGAGCGCGCGGGCCACCGGGCGGCGGCGCAGCGACAGCATGGCGGCTTCGCAGGCCAGCGCAGTGGCGCTGGCGATCGCGATCTGCAGCAGCAGGCCGATGCCGAACAGCCACACCTGCAGGGCGATGGCCGGCAGCATGGCGACGAGCACGGTCACCATGACGCGGCGCACGCTGGTGTTCTGGCGGAGATAGGGCGAGTTGTACATCGGAGTCCGTGGTGGTCGGCGGGGCCGTCGGGTGGGTACTGCCCGGGGCAGTCGCGGGTCAGCTCATGGGGTGGCTCGTTGGGGGGGCATGGCCTGGCTCACTCGGCGGGCGCGTCGCTCCCGCTCAGTTCCGACGCGCGCTTGCGGCGTTCCTCTGCCGCGTCGATCTGCGCCTGCTGGGCCGGCGTCAGCGCGTCGGTGTTCTTTGCTGCTACCGCCTCCTTCTGTGCCCTGGCACGCGCCATGGCCGCTTCGATCAGCGCCTTCTTCGGGTCATTGGCGGCCGGTGCGGTGTCGGCGGCCGGGGCTGTGCCGTCAGCCGGCTTGACCGCCGGCTTGGCGGCATTGCGTGCAGCCAGCTTGGCGGCCTTCTCTTCCTTTTCGCGGTCGGCGCGCCAGTTGCGGAATTCGAAACGCTCGCGTGCCGAATCGGCAGCGTCCTTGTCGCGTTCGCGCGCCCAGATTTCACTCTTGGCGTAGCGGTAGTAATCGACCAGCGGGATGTGCGACGGGCACACGTAAGCGCAGCAGCCGCATTCGATGCAGTCGAACAGCTTGTATTCCTGCGCGCGGCCGAAATTGCGCGCCCGCGAATGCCAGTACAGCTCGAACGGTTGCAGGTCGGCCGGACAGGCGCGCGCGCACTCGCCGCAGCGTATGCAGGGCAATTCAGGTTCCGGCGGCGCGAACAGCGTCGGCGACGAGGCGAGCAGGCAATTGGTGGCCTTGACCACCGGCGCGTCGATATCCGGCAGCGGGATGCCCATCATCGGGCCGCCCATGATGAGCTTGTCGGTGTCGGGCTTGAGGCCGGCTGCGGCGAACAGGTACGAAATCGGCGTGCCGATGGCGACGTCGAAATTGCGTGGGCGCTCGACATTTCCGGTCACCGTGACGATGCGCCGGGTCAGTGGTTCTCCGTGCTCCAGCGCGCGCCACACGGCCAGCGCGGTGGCGACGTTGAAGCACTGCACGCCGAAATCGGTCGAACGGCTGCCATGCGGCACCTCGATGCCGGTCAGCACGCGGATCAGCTGCTTGGCGCCGCCGGCCGGGTAGCGCGTCGGTACCACGACGACTTCGAGCGAGGCGTGGCCCAGCGACTGTGCGGCGGCCTTTAGTGCGACAGCGGCTTCCGGCTTGTTGTCCTCCAGCGCCACCAGCACCTGCTTCGCGGCCAGCATGCGCTGCATGATCAGCGCGCCGCGCAGGATGTTTTCGGGCTCGGCTCGCATGAGCATGTCGTCGCAGGTGATGAAGGGCTCGCACTCGGCACCGTTGATCACCAGCGTGTCGGTGTGACCTGATTTGCCGGGGTTGAGCTTCAGGTGGCTCGGAAACACCGCACCGCCCAGACCCACCACGCCCGCATCGCGCAGGAAATCGCGGGTTTCACCCGGCGCGGCGGCGTGCCAGTCGAACGGCTCGCGTTCGATGGCGGTGTCCTGCCCATCGGGTTCGATCACCACGGCCGGTGACGACAGCCCCGACGCGTGCGGCATCGGCCGTGGCTCAATGGCGACCACGAGGCCTGAGGTGGGCGCATGCACCGCGCTCGATACATTGCCGTCGGCCGCACCGATGCGCTGCCCGCGCAACACCGTGTCGCCCACGTTCACCAGCGGTCGCGGCGTGCCGCCGATGTGCTGGTGCAGCGGAATGACGAGCTGCGGCGGCAGCGCCAGGCGGGCGATCGGTTCGCGCGTCGACAGCGACTTGTTCGGGTCGGGCTTGACGCCGCCGTTGAACGAAAAGAGCTTGCTCAGCATGTCAGGCCGCTTCCTTCGCCGGCAGTGTTGCCGGCTGCACCTTCAGCTCGAACACCGGATAGCGCCACTTCCAGTTCTCGACCGTTTCGGCCACCGGCACCATGTCGATGCAGTCGGCCGGGCAGGGCGGCACGCACAGTTCGCAGCCGGTGCACAGGTCGGCGACGATGGTGTGCATCTGCTTGGCCGCGCCGACAATGGCGTCCACCGGGCAGGCCTGGATGCACAGGGTGCAGCCGATGCAGGTCGCCTCGTCGATGACCGCAACAGACTTCGGCTTTTCGATGCCGTGTTCGGCATTCAGCGGCTTGTACTCGCGGCCCAGCAGATCGGCCAGCTTGCGCACGCCCTCGTCGCCGCCCGGCGGGCACTGGTTGATGTCGGCGTCGCCGCCGGCGATCGCGGTGGCGTAAGGCTTGCAGCCGGGGTAGCCGCACTGGCCGCACTGCGTCTGCGGCAGGATGGCATCGATCTTGTCGACCAGCGGGTCGCCCTGTGTCTTGAACAGCACCGATGCTGCGCCCAGCGTCGCACCGAGCACCAGCGCCAGACCGGCCATGACGATCAGTGCCGTGATCACGAATCCAGCCCTGCAAAACCCATGAAGGCGAGGCTCATCAGGCCGGCCGTGATCATGGCGATGGCGTTGCCGCGGAACGGCGCGGGAATGTCGGCACCGTCGAGCCGCTCGCGGATGCTGGCGAACAGCACCAGCGCCAGCACGAAGCCGGCGGCCGACGCGAAGCCGAACAGCAGCGATTCGAGCAGGTCATGCGCCATCGAGGCATTGAGCAGCGGCACGCCGAGCACGGCGCAATTGGTGGTGATCAGCGGCAGGTAGATGCCCAGCACCTGATGCAGCAGCGGGCTGGTTTTCTGTATCACCAGTTCGGTCAGCTGCACGATGGCGGCGATCACCACGATGAAGCTCAACGTCGACAGATAGCCGAGGTCGAAGGGCTTCAGCAGGAAGGTGTCGATCAGATAGCTGGTGCCGCATGCCAGCGTCAGCACGAACATCGTCGCCAGACCCATGCCCACTGCGGTTTCGAGCTTCTTCGACACACCCATGAAGGGGCACAGGCCGAGAATGCGCACGAACACCACGTTATTGACCAGCGCGGCACCCAGCAGCAGATAGAGGTAACTCGTCATGACGGGGCGAAGGTTCGCCAGGGGTTTACTGCACGTCGCGGCACACGGTGCGCCGCGAAACCACTGAATTATCCGTTAGTGCAGCGCAGCACTCAAGCTGCAGGCGCCCTGCGTGGCCGGTTATGGCGGCAAAATCCGCCCCCGAACCGCTTCAGAGAAAGGTCATCAACCCGACGCTCAGCAGCCCGTAGATGGCGATCACGGTCAGGAAGTAATTTTCATCTTCCGCCCGCGTGACCTTGCGGCCCATCACGAAAGAGCGCGCATACACCTCGCCCTTCACGAAGGCATATACGGTGTAGATCGCAACTGCGACGCCGATCAGCTTGAACATGCGTGGCCGCCCGCCCTATTTGAGCAGCCCGCTCAGCATGCCGAGGGCGTTCTGCATGGCGTCGCCTTCCGGTATCCGACCATTCGGTGTGATGCCGTCGATCACCTGCGGCAGCAGCGCGCTCAGCTGGCCCGACACTTCCTGCGGCGACAGCCCGAGCTGCTGCGCAATCTGGCCGATCTGACCGCTGCCGAGTACCGACTGCAGCTGTTCGGGCGAAATCGGCAGGTTCTGTCCGGTACCCACCCAGGACGACACCAGGTCGCCCAGCCCCTTGTCCTGAAAGGCGGCGATCAGCCCCTGCAGGCCGCCAGCCTGCGGATTGTTGATCAGGCCCATCAACAGTTGCAGCAGGCCGGAACCCTGTGCGCCACTCTGGCCGGACAGCGCACCGGCCACCTGACCTGCGATCGAATCGAACAGACCCATGGTGTATCTCCAGAAACAATGTTGAGCATGCGGGTAGCAGTGTAACGCCCTGCGTCCGGACCGCCGATACGGGCGACCGTTCCCGCCGCTTTACCCCATCCGGGCGCCGGCATCGGCCAGCAGCGTGCGCAGCAGAGAGCGGTGGCAGTGCGCCTCGTCGGCGCAGTAGCAACCGACCGAAAAGTCGGTCCGGTGCGACAGCGCCGCCAGCAGCGCGATCGTGTGCCGCGCGTCCGGCGCCGCCATTTCCGCGAGATAGCGCTTCGAGAACGCCGGCCACTGCAGGGGCGACGGATCGGCCTTCCACCGCTTGAGCGTGTCCGCGGAGGGCGCCAGATTCGGAAACCAAAGGTCGTACCAGTCGCGTGCCGCGAGTTCGGTCTTCGGCACGCCGCGTGGCGGCCGCCGCACGGTGCCCAGCCGCAGCCCCTCGCCGGGCCGGCGCGGGCTGCCGAGTTTCACGCTGAACACTGTCATGCCGCTATCATCCGTCCCGTCCGAACTGCGGCTTGCGTCGTGCCACGAAGGCCTGGACGGCTTCGGCAAAGTCGGCGCTGGCGGCGCTGCGCCCGAAGGCTGCCGCCTCTGCCGACAGTTGATCGGCCAGCGGCTGACCGGCTGCGCCGTCGGCGGCGGCGCTCAAAAGGTGCTTGATCTCGGCGTACGCATGGCGCGGGCCGCGGGCGATGCGGGTCACTTCGTCGGCAAGGGCTGCCTCGAAATCGGCTACCGGCACGACGCGTTCGACCAGACCGAGCGCCTTCGCTTCGTGCGCGTCGAAGCGGCGCGCGCTCCACATCAACTCTCGCGCGCGTCGTTCGCCCAGCGCGCGGCTCAGGAAGGCGGACTGCCCGCCGGCCCCCGGCTGCGCCAGCGCGATGCCGGCGGTGCTGAACAGCGCGTCATCGGCGGCCAGGGCAAAGTCGGAGGCCAGCATCAGCGACAGGCCATAGCCGACACAGTCGCCGCGCACCGCCGCGATCACCGGCTGGTGCGCCGCGCGCAACGCAAGGATGACCGGATTGACCTGTTCGGCGACCAGCGCCTCGAACGACGCCTGCCGCGCTGCCGGTTCGAGCGTCAGACCTTGCGCGAATTCATGCACGTCGCCCCCGGCACTGAAACTGGCGCCGTCGCCGCGCAGCACGAGCAGTTCGCAGGCTGGATCGGACAGCACGGCGCCGACTGCCAGCCGCAGCGCGCGCATCATCGCCGTGCTGTAGGCGTTGCGCCGCGCCGGGCGCGACATCGTCACGATGGCAACGCCGCCGTCGAAGTGGTTCAGTATGCGGCCGTCGCCGCCGGATTCAATCTGTTCAGTCAAGTGTCAGGCCTTCGCGCCGGACGGGCCCGGCGGCTCGATGTTCAGGAAGTTGTCGTGGAACACTTCCAGGGTGGTTCGATGCGCCACGCTGACCACGGTACAGCCTGGCAGGCGTTCGACGATCAGCTGGTACATCTGCGCTTCGGTCGCATTGTCGAGCGCGCTCGACGACTCGTCCATGAACAGGATGTCCGGCTGGTACAGCAGCGCCCGGGCAAACGCCAGCCGTTGCTGCTCGCCGGGTGAAAGCTGGTGGCTCCAGCGCGCCGACTCATCGAGACGCGCCACCAGATGAGGCAGGCGACAGTCGATCAGTGCCTGAGCCATGGCCGCGGGGTCAACGCTGTCGGTCGATGCCGGATAGGCCAGTGTGTCTTTCAGCGGACCGTCGGCCAGATAGTTCTTCTGCGGCATGAACATCATGCGAGCCGCGTCCGGCAGCGTGATGCGACCGCTGCCGAAGGGCCACAGCCCGGCGATGGCACGCAGCAGCGTGCTCTTGCCGACGCCGGAAGGTCCGCGAACCAGCCAGCGCTCGCCGGGCGCGAAGGCGAACGCGCGGATGGCCGACAGAAGGCGTCCCGACGGCAGGCCGAGCTCGACCGACTCGCCAGTGATTGTCCGGCTTGCCGGCTCGCGTTCGAGTGCGATGCCCCCGGCAGGTCGTTGCGCCATGACCGCCTCCATGGTGGTCAGGCGACGCACCCGCGCCGACAACTGGAACAGGTCGCGGTAGGACAGCGCGAACCAGGCCACCGCCGAGGTCGTGGCGGCGAATGCGGCGATGTCCTGCATCAGCGTGCCCAGCGACAGCTCACCGGTGAGCACCTTGGGCGATACGGCGATGATGGGCACCAGCACCGCGATGACTGAAAACGTCGTGGTGGTCAGGTTCAGATAGACGTTGTGCCGCATCAGCAGTGCCCAGTTGCGGCGGATTTCGCCGAACAGCTGCTGCAGCCGCGTCTGCTCGACCGCCTGGCCGCGGTACAGCGCGATCTGCTCTGCCGCATCGCGCACCCTGCCCAGCGCAAAGCGGAAATCGGCCTCGCAGGTCTGTTGCGCCACGGTGAGGCCGGCCAGGCGGTGGCCTGCAACATGTGTCACCACGGTCTGCAATATGCCCCAGCCGATGGCCAGCCAGAACAGGTAACCGGGAATGGTCACCGCCGCGCCGCCGACATCGAAAGTCATCGGTCCGGCGCTCTGCCACAGGATCCAGCCCATCGACCCGAGCGTGCCCAGATTGGCGATGAAACCGAGGCCGAGACTGATCATCAGCTTCACATATTCGCTGATGTCCTGCGACAGCCGCTGGTCCGGGTTGTCGCACTGCGCGTCGCGCTCCATGCGATAAAAGGTGTCGTCCCGCAGCCAGCGCCGCATCATGGAATCGGTCAGGCTGCGCCGCCAGCGGATTTCCAGCGCCTGCTCGAGGTAGCCGAGCAGCGTTGTGACCGCCACCAGAATGGCGACGGCGCCGAAAAAAAGCGTGATGCTGCGGTTGAAGCCCGGTGCATCGAGCTTCTGCAGCGCATCGTAGAAGTCCTTCTGCAGCTCGTTCAGCCACACGTTGAGCCCCGTGCTGGCGGCCACCAGTACGATCAGGATCAGCGCGAGCAGCCAGTACCGGTGACGCCCGGGCGAAGCGCGCCAGAAGGGTGCTGCGAGACGGAAGGTGTGTTTCAGGATATCGATCATGAGGACATGACCCAGGGCAATGAATGGAGGCGCGGCGCGCGCGCGATTGTGCGACTCAGCCGGTTGGTGCAGCCGGGTCTCCGGTTTCGATGGCGGGCTGCTCCAGCGTGAATTCGAATACCGCACCGACGCCGACACTGCCGCGTGCCCGGATGTCACCGCCATGGTGGCGAACGATGCGCTGCACGATGCTCAGCCCGACGCCGGAACCGGCGTATTCGCTTGCCAGATGCAGACGGCGGAAGGGCTCGAAAAGATGCCCGGCGTAAGCCATGTCGAATCCGGCGCCGTTGTCGGTCACCCGGTACCACTGACGTCCGTCCTCGACGAAGGCGTCGATGGCCACGCGCGGATCCTCCGCCTTTGCCGAGTATTTGCAGGCGTTGCCGAGCAGGTTCTGCCACACCTGGGCCAGCATTGCTTCGTCGCCGGTCGCGAATGGCAGTTCGCCGATGCGCAGTGTGGTGCTTCCGGTCTCGCCCATATCGGTCAGCAGCGCCCACGCGCGGGCAGCGCTGGCCGCCATGTCTATGCGTACCGGTTCGAGCGGGTGCCGGGCGGCGCCAGCGAGCCGGGTCAGCGCCTCGACGATGTCGTCCATGCGACGCGCGACATTCTCGATGCGTTCGGCATGCTGCAGCACCTTGTCGAAGTTGCCGGCCTGCAGATCGTCACGCAGCATGCGGGAGAAACCGCGGATGATGCGCAGCGGCCCGCGCAGGTCGTGCGAGATCGAGGCGGTCAGCGCTTGCATTTCACTTTGCGTGCCGGCCAGCGCCACCCGGGCCTGGCCCAGCGCTTCGGCCTGACGGTGCGCCGATTCGGTCAGCGCATCGTAGGCAGCACGCAGCGCATCGCTGTCGCGCAGCAGGTCGGTGACGTCGCGGATGATGGAAAACACCGCGCGTACGCCGTCCGACTGAAATTCTTCGGATGACACCAGACAGGCGCGCAGATCGCCGTCGGCGCTGCGCAGGCGCACCGGCGTGCTGCTCACTTCGCCGTCGGCACGCATCAGTTCGCGCAGGGCGCGCAGTCCATCCGGATCGACGAGCGCCGGCAGCGCGTCGATCGGCTGGCCGATGAGCGTGTCCGCCTCGGCGCCCGCCAGCCGGCACAGTGCGTCATTGACATCGAGCACGCGGCCGCTGTGGTACTCGCTGATCAGCATGGCGTCGGGATGATGGGTGAAGGCACATGCCAGCCGGTCTTCGGCCCGCTGCAGCGCCTGTTCCGCTTCGGCGCGACGGATGCGTTCGCGCGCGATCTGCGCCACACGGCGACGCAGCCGCAGCGCCAGCCAGCCCAGTACGACAGCCGCCCCTGCGCCGAGCAGCATCAGCTCCATTCGCTGAGTGACCACACGCCCCTCGAGCACGCTTAGATCGGCTGCTACGCGATGGCTGCTGAGCCACTTCATGCGCATTGCGTCGAGCTGGCCGGAGCGCTCGAGCACCTTCAGCGCATCATTCAACACCTCGCGCAGCGCCTCATTCTCCGGCGCCACCGCGAAGCCGTAGTCCTGCAGCCGCAGCATGAAGTTGCTCGCCATCACCACGTCGTACTGACCGCTCTCGAGCAGCTTGTCGCCATAGGCGCGCGGCATCAGTGCGAACTCGGCCGCGCCGTCGCGCAGTGCCGCGAACGCGGCCGCGTGATCGGAAACGGTCAGGAAGCGGTACTGCTCGCCGGGGAAGAAGTTGGCCCGGGTATCGCGCATCGGTTCGCTGTCGGGCACCGCAATCGTGCCGCGTGCCAGGTCGGCCATCGAAACCGGCGCATCGGTGTCGCGACGGTGATAGATGGACATGGCGGGCGTGGCATGCGCGGTGGAAAACGCCGCCCACTGCTCGCGGCTGCGCGTGCGCGACATTGCAATCAGATCCAGCCGGCCGGCCCGGAAATCGGCCTCGATGGCTGACCAGTCGTCCAGCCGCGGGACGATATGTAGCCCGGTAACGCGCGACAGTTCGGCGAGCAGTTCGATCTGGAAACCTTGCGGCTGGCCGTTCTCGTCGATGAACTCGAAGGGCTGGAAGTTGCGGTCGCCACCGTAGCGCAGCATCTCGGCGAATGCAGCACTGCAGGTGCCGAGACATAGAGTCACGACAAGCAGCGGGCGAAGTGCGAAATGGAAAAGGCCGCTATTGCGCAAACTTGAAGCCGGCAGGCAAATCTTCATCGAGTGCTTTGGGCGGAACCGGTGCGTCATCGCTTGAATCAAGTGGGCTGCAGCGGCTGCGGACTTGTTCGCTTTGTGGTCCGGACACCCTGCGGGGTGCAAGATTACAAGAAATTTACCCAGCGGCGTCGCGCGGTGCGCGTCCGTCACTGCGGGCTGCGGCAGCGACGACCTTTGAATTACATACGAATCGTAAAGTTTTATGCGGGCGCTGGCAGAGCTGCGCGGTGCGCGCACCCTGCCCGCAGCACGCATGAGCCGGATGCGCTCGCTGGTCAAGGTGGGGCAGTAGGTCATGACGGTTCGGGCGGATCCGCTTCGCACGAAAATGGTATTCAAGGCCATGACGGGTGCAAAGACATCATGCTGATGTCAGACATGTCCCGATGCAGAGCTTGAGAGCCAGTCGGTACCCGAACCTTCCGGCATGGTGTTCATCGGGATGGCGCAGATGCGTCATCGCCACCGGCGTGGCGCTGGCGGCCGTGTGTCTCTGCGTTCCGACGCGCCGATCAACACCTGCTTGAACGGCCCCGGGCCGCGCGCTGCTAAAGTGAGCCGACCGTGTTGCCGATACTGATGCACGTCCCGATCAGCACATGAGGACATCGAGGAGACCACACCCAATGCAGGACACCTCCGCAACATGACGGATCACGAGCAATCGGACGCTTCCGCGAACAAGGTCGCCCTGCGCGCGCTGATCGTCGAAGACAACCCTGTTGACCTGTGCGTGCTGCTGGTCCGCCTGAGGGCCGGTGGCTACGACGTCACGTCGGTGTGCGTCGAAACACCGGGCGCGTTGCGCGATGCGCTGGTGCAAGGGGGGTGGGACATCGTCATCAGCGACTACCTGCTGCCGACCTTCAATGGCCTGGACGCGCTGAATATCGTCAAGCGCTTTGACCCCGACCTGCCGTTGATCATCGTGTCGGGCGGCATCGGCGAAGACATCGCAGTCGAGGCAATGCGGGCTGGCGCGCAGGATTACCTGCTGAAGAGGAACCTGCAGCGCCTGCCGCCCGTCATCGATCGGGAGCTGAAGAAGGCGGCAGCGCGACGCGAGCAGCTGGCGGCGACTGCCGTGCTGCGCGAGAGCGAACTGCGCCTGCAGAGCATCCTCGCCACGCTGGAAGACATCATCTGGTCGATCGAGCTCAGAACGCAGCGACTGGTCTATCTCAACCCGGCCGCAGTCAATATCTACGGCGTACCGGCGGAGGCATTCCTTGACGGCCGCATCGACTGGCTCGACATGGTGCACCCGGACGACCGCGAGCGCATGCGCCATTCGTTGAAAGAAGTGTCGAAGGTCGGCAGTCTGGCGAGCGAGTACCGCATCGTGCGACCCGATGGCGAGGTGCGCTGGATACACGACCGCGCGCGCGTGGTGTGCAACGAATCGGGCGCACGCGTGCGCGTCGACGGCATCGCCCGCGACGTGACCGAACACAAGTTCAGCGAAGCCAAGCTCTACCAGGCGGCGAATTTCGACGCCCTGACCGGTCTGCCCAACCGCGCCATGCTGAGCGACCGCCTCAACCGCGCGCTGGTCCGCCAGTCCGACGGCAAATCCATGCTGGCGGTGCTGTTCGTCGACATCGACCGTTTCAAGGTCATCAACGACAGCATGGGCCACGACGCTGGCGACGAACTGCTGCGCCAGATCACCGAGCGCCTGTCGCATGCCCTGCGCGCGAGCGACACGCTGGCCCGCCAGGGCGGCGATGAGTTCGTCATCGTGCTGCCCGACCTGCACTGCGCTGCCGACGCCGAAATGGTATGCCGCAACCTGATGCGCGCCATCGAGCCGCCGGTCGAACTGCTCGGTCATCCGATCTACTGCACCGCCAGCATGGGCGTGGCGCTGTATCCGACCGATGGCGACGACGCGGGTACGTTGCTGAAGCACGCCGACCTCGCGATGTACCGGGCGAAGAAGGAAGGGCGCAATACGCTGCGCTTCTACAACCCGGAAGAGGGGGGCGCGGCCAACAACCGGCTCGAACTGGAGCGCGAGCTGCGCGCCGCGCTGGCCAATGACGAATTTGAACTGCACTACCAGCCGAAAGTCGATCTGACGCAAGATGGACGCATCGCCGGCTTCGAGGCGCTGGTGCGCTGGCGCCACCCGAGCCGCGGCCTGCTGTCGCCGCTGGAATTCATACCGCTGGCCGAAGAGACCGGCCTCATCGTGCCGATCGGTACCTGGGTATTGCGCCAAGCCTGTACCCAGGCGCGCACCTGGGTCAACGAATTCGGCCCGCACCTGCGCATGGCGGTAAACCTGTCAGCCCGCCAGTTTGCCGGCAGCGACCTGGTGGAGACGGTCACGACTGCGCTGCGGGACAGCGGCCTCGATGCGGGCAATCTGGAAGTCGAAATCACCGAATCACTGCTCATGCAGGACGCTGGAAAGTCGGTGCGCGTGCTGCGCCAGATCAAGGATATGGGCGTGTCGATCGCGGTCGACGACTTCGGTACCGGTTATTCCAGCCTTGCCTACCTGAAGCGCTTTCCGCTGGACGTGATCAAGATCGATCGCTCATTCGTGCGCGACATTTCCGACGACCCGGACGATGCCGCCATCTGCGCGTCCATCCTCGCCATGGCCCACGCCCTGCGCATGGAAGTCGTCGCCGAAGGCGTCGAGACGATGCCGCAGCTTGCCTTCCTGCAGGAGCATCGCTGCCAGGTCATGCAGGGCTACCTGTTCAGCCGTCCGCTGCCTGCCCGCGACGCGACCGCACTGCTCACCAGCCGGCGCCGCCAGCCGCTCAGCAGCTCAACCGCTGCGCATTAGCGATCGACTGCCCGGGCGACCCGTAGCCCGCTTCACCGCGACGCCATACGGGAAACTGGCATCGTCGTGCAGCGGCTTCCCCGAGACCAACGGTCGGCTCTTGCTCTCGTTCAATCGCCGCGATCTGTACGACTTCGCACGCCCGTGAAGGAACATCAGCGTGGCCCGCGGGCGGTAGCGCCGGACATGCCGCACTGCGAACTGGCGCCCTGGTCTGCATGGCTCGATAAGTGCTTTGTCGGTGTTGAGGGAGTTCCGCACATGGCGACGGCAGGTCCGGGCAATCTCGTCCGCATCACGTCGATCAACCACTGATTCCATCGCGTCTTGCGTAATGCAGGACCAGCCACGCTCCTTTGCCTGGAGACCTGCTCGAACACGTTTGTCGGGGCAGGCTCTTTTGTCCTTCCACCGCTTTCGCCCGCGAAAGAACTTCCTCGCCATGGCAATCCAGCCAGCTGACGGGATCAACAGGACACGCCATGACTGCCACCACCGAATCTCCCGCGTTTCAGCGTCTTGAAGCTGAAAGTCGCCTGCAGAAGCCTGCACTCAAAGGGCCCACGCACCTTCCCCGCCGTTTCGGCTTCCGCGGTGAAATCACCCTGACGACCGAACCGCTCGTATCGCTCAAGGAGACCATTGCCGTAGCGGACAACGGCGAAGCAACCCTTTCGTTTCTCGCCGGTTCGCTGCCATCCTTCAAAGCACTGCCTGCATTGATCGCGGCTCTGGGCCACACCATCAAGGCGGGCGGGAAGTACTTCATCTATGTGTCCGACCTCGATCGCGCATCGCGCTACCAGATCGAGTTCGACGGCGTATCGGTCTATGTGCTGCCGATCGACGACACTTCGGTCTACAACGAGCTGATCGATTTCCTCTATCTCGACAAGACGAGAATGAAGAAGATGGATACGGCCGAAAAGGTCGACACCATCGCCGACGCCGCGCTCAAGTACGCCCAGGTCTACGAAGTCATTACTTACGGAGAAGGGCTGAAACGACTCTGAACAGTCCGCGCCCGTGTCGGGTTGGCGACGCACGCAATGGCGCCAATCACGACAATCCGGCCTGACCGGGTCCGGCGTTGGCGCCGTGGACGACCCTGCTGCCGATTTCGATATTGGGGCACCGTCGCCCATCGCCTGATCATCGAGTCGAGTGGTACCTGAATATACCAAAGAGATTTTCCGGATGAGAAATGTGGCCCGCCATGCAGGTCAGCGCCGGGGCGTGCTGTACACTTCGGCCACTCTTCTTCCGATCACCTCTTCGTGTCCGACATTCCCACCACCTTTGCTGTCGACGGCCCGCTAGCCCGGGTGATCGAAGGTTTCACTCCGCGCGCGCAGCAGACGGAAATGGCCGAGCGGGTGGCGGCTGCGATCGAACAGCGCGGGGTGCTGGTGGTCGAGGCGGGCACCGGGACGGGCAAGACCTACGCCTATCTCGTGCCGGCGCTGCTGTCCGGCACCAAGGTGATCGTGTCGACCGGCACCAAGACGCTGCAGGACCAGTTGTTCCAGCGCGACCTGCCAACGGTGCGCGGCGCGCTGGGCGTGCCGGTGTCCATTGCGCTGCTGAAGGGGCGCGCCAATTATCTGTGTCATTACCACCTCGAACGTGCCCTGCACGACGGCCGGCTCGGCTCGCGCGAAGAGGCCGGGCATCTGCAGGCCATCGCGCGCTGGGCCAAGGTGACGAGCAGCGGCGACAAGGCGCAGTGCACCGAGGTGCCGGAAGAGTCGGGCGCCTGGCAAATGGCCACTTCGACGCGCGACAACTGTCTGGGCCAGGACTGCCCGAACGCGAAGGAATGCTTCGTCACCGCGGCGCGGCGCGAGGCGATGGAGGCGGACGTGGTGGTGGTGAATCACCATCTGTTCTTCGCCGATCTGATGCTGCGTGACGAGGGCGTGGCCGAACTGCTGCCGGCCTGCAATGCGGTGGTGTTCGACGAAGCGCATCAGCTTGCCGAGACCGCCAGCCTGTTCTTCGGCGAGTCGGTATCGACTTCGCAGATGCTGGAGCTGGCGCGCGACACGCGCGCCGAGGCGGTCATCAACGCCAAGGATTTCAAGCAGTTGCCTGAAACCGCCGAGCGCATGGCCAAGACGGCGCGCGACCTGCGGCTGGTGTTCCGCGAAGAGAACGTGCGGCTGTCGGCGGTGCAGATCGACGAGCGCACCGCGTTCGCGCCAGCGCTGGCCACCGTGCTGGACGCCTTGCACGAGCTGGCCGGCGTGCTCGAAACCCAGGCCGGGCGCAGCGAGGGGCTGGAAAAGTGCTGGCAGCGCTCGCTCGATCTGGTGGCGCGCATCGAACGCTGGCAGAAGCCTGACCAGCCCGACCGCGTGCGCTGGGCCGAGGTGTATACGCAGGCGCTCGCGCTGAACGCCACGCCGCTGTCGGTGGCCGACATTTTCCGGCGCCAGATGGAAGACAACCCGCGGGCGTGGATATTCACGTCGGCCACGCTGGCGGTCGGCGGCGATTTCGGGCATTACTGCGGCGAACTGGGCCTCGCCGGCGCCGAGACGGCGCAATGGGGCAGCCCCTTCAACTACGGCGAGCAGGCGCTGCTGTATGCGCCCGAAAACATGCCGGAGCCGTCGGCGCCCACCTACGCCGAAGCAGTGGCGCGTACCGCGTGGCCGCTGATCAAGGCCTGCCGCGGCGGCGTGTTCGTGTTGTGCACCTCGCTGCGCGCAATGAAGCGCATCCACGAACTGATCGAGGACAAGCTGTCTGCCTACGATCCTGAGCGCCCGCTGCTGATGCAGGGCCAGGCCACGCGCAGCGAGCTGCTCGAGCGGCACCGCGCCGCCGGCAACGCGGTACTGGTCGCCAGCCAGAGCTTCTGGGAAGGTGTGGATGTGCGCGGCGACGCGCTGCAGCTGGTCATCATCGACAAGCTGCCCTTCGCACCGCCGGACGACCCGGTGCTGTCGGCGCGCATCGAACACATGAAGCGCGAAGGCCGCAACGCCTTCATGGATTACCAGCTGCCGCATGCCGTGATCAGCATGAAGCAGGGCGCCGGCCGGTTGATCCGGGACGAGCACGACCACGGTGTGCTTGTGGTGTGCGACCCGCGCCTGATCGACAAGCACTACGGCAAGACCATCTGGCGCAGCCTGCCGCCGATGCGCCGCACGCGCAGCGAAGACGTGGCGGTGCAGTTTCTGGAAAGCCTGGGCGGCTGAGCGCTTCGCGATATTCCTGAGGCGCGGTTGCGCGGATTTCCTGATCCGCGCCGCGCCCCGCGCGCTAGTCTGGACCTGGTCTAAACTCATTGTTCCGAAGTCCGGGAGGTGTCGCCATGTTGCGCGAAGCACTTTTCAGGGGGCCGCCGCAGGACGACGCCCATTCGTCGAAATTCCGCGTGCTGTCCGGGCTGCTCGCCCAGGCCGGCATCGAAGTGGACGGACCGGAACCGTGGGACATGCGCATTCATTCGCCGGACCTGCCGGCGCGCCTGCTCGCGCAGGGCAGCCTAGGGCTGGGCGAAAGCTATATGGATGGCGAATGGGACGCCGACCGTCTCGACGAATTCTTCGCCCGGCTGCTGCGGGCACGTCTGGGCGAGCGCGTGCAGCCGGCGCGCATCGTCATGCACGCGCTCAGCGCGCACCTGTTCAACCGCCAGACGCGGCGCCGTGCCTGGCAGGTCGGCGAGCGTCACTACGATCTGGGCAACGATTTCTACGCGGCCATGCTCGACCCGCGCATGACCTATACCTGCGCCTACTGGAAGGACGCCGATGACCTCGCGGCTGCGCAGGATGCCAAACTCGATCTGGTGTGCCGCAAGCTCAAGCTCCAATCAGGCATGCGTCTGCTCGATATCGGCTGCGGCTGGGGCAGTCTGATCGGCTACGCGGCCGAGCACTACGGGGTGGAATGTGTCGGCGTGACCGTGTCGCGCGAACAAGTAGAGTGGGCGCGCGCACGCTACGCCGGCCTGCCGGTGGAATTCCGGCTGCAGGACTACCGCGAGGTCGATGAAGCGTTCGACCGGGTGGCCAGCATCGGCATGTTCGAGCACGTCGGGCGCAAGAACTTCCGTACCTTCATGCAGGTGGCGCGGCGCTGCCTGCATCCGGACGGCCTGCTGCTGTTGCACACGATAGGCAAGAACACGCAGCGTGGCGCCACCGATCCCTGGATAGACCGCTACATCTTCCCCAACGGCGACCTGCCGGCGGTCGGCCAGATCGGCCATGCACTTGATGATCTGTTCGTGGTGGAAGATCTGCACAACTTCGGCGCCGACTACGACCGCACGCTGATGGCCTGGCATGCCAATTTCGAAGCCGCCTGGCCGCAATGGGCCCACCAGCTCGGCGAGCGCGTTCGCCGCATGTGGCGCTATTACTTGCTGTCGTGCGCCGGTGCGTTCCGCGCACGCGACATCCAGCTCTGGCAGTGGGTGTTGTCGCCGGCCGGCGTGCCCGGCGGCTATCGCCGCATCAGCTGATGCGGCGCTTCGACCTGAAAACCTCGGTTGATCGCTGGAAATGCTGATGGGGGAGCGTGCGCTTGCGAGTTTCGTGCTTCGCCCCGCCGTCACCCTCCGTGTGAGGGCGCTTTGCCGCACACCCTGCCAACCCTGCCCATGGCGTCGATCAACTGAGCTTCTGAGGTTCAACCTGCATTGAAGTACTGGCGGATCGCTTCGTCCGAGGTGTGGGTGTTCAACTCGCTGACGTTGATCGACATGCTGCCGGTAGCCCACAGGTAGTGCTTGCGGAACCACGCATAGAGCTCGTCCGATGCCTTGTCGATCGCGCCCAGGCGGCCCGACTCGATCAGGTATTGCAGCGCGCGGTCCGCCCCCGGGGTCTGCTCGGTCACGGCGCGATGCTTTTCGAGCGGCTGGAACAGGCGGCCCACATCGAGTGCGGTGACCGATTGCGGGCGCTCGGCCAGACGGCGCTCCAGCCTGTCGATTGCGGCCGTCCACGACGGGCTGAGCTTGAAGCGCTTGCGCAGACTTGCGATCCAGTTTTGCAGAAGCGCAACATAGGTTTGTTCGGTGGCCTTTTCGCTCATCATGTTGGCGTTATCCTTGTACGCAGTCGCGGAACCAGTCAGCCGGTGACGCAGACTTGCAGCCGACGTCCTCCAGTCCGCTTTTACGACTGCGCAACGATCCGGCTTGAGCAGCCGGTGAGCAGGTTGGCACGGCGAAACGAATATTTTTTCGCGTGGGGTGCTCCGCCCGCGCTGCATCACGGTCGAGGCCCGATTTCTCGTGAATGATGGCGCCACGAGAAGCGCTTTCTGGTCTGCAGGCACGCATCCGGTCCTCCCCGGACGGGGTATCCGGATTTTCAGGCGTCAATCTACGGGTTACGCACATGGTTTTCGAAGTCTACGGACGATTCGAGGTCGAGGTTTGCGAGGAGTCGGGGGCGTGGGTCGCCTATCGGCTGGGCCCCGGCATGCGTCATCGTGACTATGACGTGTCCCTCCCGCGCGGGCTGGCCGAAGACCGGCTGGCCGAGGTGCTGACCACCAGTTTCCAGGACCTTGCCTCGCCGGGTCTGAACGTGCGGCGCGTCCGCTGAAGGCTGTCGCACCGAGCACACGTCATGTTCGCCTCCCTCGCGCGCCTCCCCGCTACGCTCGGTACCTTCGGTCTGATTTTCTGGGGCGGCGTGCTGCTGGCGCTGCTGATCGCCGTCGGCGTACTGATCGTGATCGAACTGCGCATGTTCCGGGCGCGTGGCAAGGGCGGCGGTGCGCTGTTCGTGCGCCTGTGTTCCTTGCCCATCCTCGCCCTGACCGTGGCCGCCGTACTGTTCGCCGCGCGCGCGGTGTCGGGCATGGAAGGCCTGGCGGTGTTCTACGTCGCGCTGTTCACGCTGGCGCCACTGCTGTGGTTCGGTCTGCACGGGCTGGCCGGGTGGCTCGCCTCGCCTCGGCTGGGTCGGGGTGAAAGTGCATGGCTGGCGGCCAGCGGTCTGCTGATGCTGTTGCTGCCGGTCGGCATCGTCAGCGCGCTGCAGATGCCTTACTTCCATCTGGTGCGCCTGATCGATGGCGCCCGCGTGGCCGCAACCGATCACCGGCCGCTGCCGCATGACGTGCGGCCGGTGCTGCGTTTCCGGCTGGCCGCCGTCGGCGGAGGCGCCGGTGACCTCCTCGTTCAGTCGCTGCGCGCGCCGGCGGGTGTGACGGTCGAGCGCGTCGAAGCGATGTCGGGCGGTCACTGGGCGGACACCGCGACACAGATGCATCCGTACATGTGCCGCAACGGCGCAGATCTGCATTTCGCATGGCGGCCAGGCACCGCGCTGCCGCGGCTCAGGCTGCACTGGCGTGACGCCTCCGGCGCTGCACTGACCGAGTTCCAGCCCGCCGATCCGGTCGCGCTGCCGCCGGCGGCGGACTTCGTGCCGCGCTGGCGTAGCAGCGGCGGTGTCGATCTGCCGGCGCCATTGCCTCGCGACCTCGTCACAGTCAGCAATCAGGCGGGCGCCAGCGGCTATTTCCGCGCGCTGCCGGCAAGCATCGATCGCACACATGACTGCCTGCCCGGCGGAGAACACCTGACGTGGACGACTTCGGGAGACGCAGTGAGCGCGTTGCGGATTTCGATCGACCTCGCCGCGACCGACCGCGGCTTGAGCGCTCAGTATGTGAGGCCGGATACTCGATAACCGTTCTGCGGACACGCTGTGAGCGCTGCAACATGATCTGCCCGCGGTGGTGATGTACCCTTCATTTCATTCATCCTCTGCGCACCGATCACGATGAAAACCCTTTACGAAGCGGCCAGCCTCGTGGAAGCCCATCTGCTGAAGGATCTGCTGGCACAGGAAGGCGTGCCCGCGGTGATCCACGGTGAGTTCCTGCAGGGCGGCATGGGAGAATTGCCGGCTGCGGGCCTGATCCGGTTGATGGTGGATGATCACCACTATGGCGCCGGGCGCGCGGTCATCGAACGCTGGGAAGCCAGCCCGGTCAGCGACATCCCGGACGTGCCACGTCCTCCTGCCCGGGGCGAGGCGTCACCCGCTGGCGGGCAGTCCGTGCATCGGCAGCCACACCCCCCTCCGCAGCGGCGGCGCGACGGCCGCAACCCTTTCGGCATGTGGATCGCCGTGGCCGTGGTCGCCACCGCCTGCTGGCTGTATGCGCGCGCGGTCGAGGCGATTGAAGTGGTCGACGTTGTCGATATCGATGGTCGCATCGACGGACGTGCTAAGAACGCCGACAGGCAGCACCCGGCACCGCCGCCCACGCCTGGAGACGGCGCCGCGCTGCGCTTGCGCTGAGTGTCCGTGCCGGCTGTCACCGATCCGGCGGCGCAACGCGGCGGGCGCCTGCTCACCCGTGTGTTTCTCGCGGCACTGCTTTTGTTTTTTGCGCTGTGGCTGCTGGATCGCTTGTTTCCGCCGTCGCTGCCCGGGCCGGACGACGGTTTCATCGTGCTCGCGCGCGACGGCAGCCCGCTGCGTGCCTGGCCGGGTGCGGATGGCGCATGGCGCTATCCGGTGACACTGGCCGACGTGTCGCCGCGCTATGTCGAGGCGCTGCTGGGCTATGAAGACCGCTGGTTCCGCTGGCATCCGGGCGTCAATCCGGCTGCACTGGCTCGCGCTGCGTGGCAGTGGGCGGGCAGCGGTCGCATCGTGTCCGGCGGCTCCACGCTCACCATGCAGGTCGCACGCATCCTCGAACCGGTGCCGCGCACGCCGCGCGGCAAGCTGCGCCAGATGGCGCGCGCGCTGCAACTCGAATGGCGGCTGTCGAAGGACGACATCCTCACGCTGTATCTGAATCACGCGCCGATGGGTGGCATCGTCGAAGGCGTAGAGATGGCCAGTCGCGCCTACCTGGGCAAGCCGTCGCGCGACCTCAGCCATGCCGAAGCGGCGCTGCTCGCCACCCTGCCGCGTGCGCCCAGCCGTCTGCGTCCGGACCGCGCGCCGCAGGCGGCGCAGGTCGCGCGAGATCGCGTGCTGGCGCGTCTGGCCAACTTCGGCATCTGGACGCCCGAAGTGGTGGCCGACGCGCGCATCGAGCCGGTCATCGCGCAGCGCCTGCAGGGCGGCTGGCTGGCACCGCTGGCGGCCGAACGTCTGCGCGGGCAGGTGCGCCGCTCGGACCGGCGCGGCCTGACCCGCGTTGCCAGCACGCTGGACCGCGAACTGCAGAGCACGGTCGAGCGGCTGCTGGCCGACCGTGCCTCGGTGCTGCCGCCGAAAGTGTCGATCGCCGCGCTGGTGATGGATGTCGACACACTTGAGGTGCGCGCCTATGCCGGTTCGGCCGATTTCACCGACGCCGGACGCAGCGCCCATGTCGACATGGTGCGCGGCGTTCGCTCGCCCGGCTCCACACTGAAGCCCTTTCTTTATGCGATGGCGCTGGACGACGGCCTCATCCATTCCGAAAGCCTGCTGATCGACGCGCCGCAGGCCTTTGGCGGCTATCAGCCGGGTAATTTCCAGGCTGACTTTTCGGGGCCGGTCAGCGCCGCCGAAGCGCTGCAGCGCTCTCTCAACGTGCCGGCCGTCGACCTGCTGGACCAGATCACGCCGTCGCGCTTCGCCGCCCGGCTCGCCACGGGCGGCCTCAAGCTGCGCATCGCGACCGGAGAGCAGCCCAACCTGAGCCTCATCCTGGGCGGCGCCGGGGTCACGCTGGAAGAGCTGGTCGGCGCCTACCGCGCGCTGGCTGCCGGCGGCCTGGCCGGCACGCCGCGCCTCACACCGGATGCACCGCGCGTCGAATCGCGTCTGATGAGTGCGGGCGCGGCGTGGATCGTGCGTGACATTCTGGAAGGCGGCGGTCACCCGGATCGCCCCTTCATCGAAGGCGGTGGCCATGCGCCGCTGGCCTGGAAAACCGGCACCAGCTTCGGCTTTCGCGATGCCTGGGCGGTCGGCGTGTCCGGTCGCCATGCCCTCGGCGTCTGGATAGGCCGGCCGGACGGCACGCCCAATCCCGGGTTCTTCGGCGCCAACGCGGCAGCGCCGCTGCTGAAGGACATCGCCGCGGCGCTGCCGCGCGCAGCGCCCGCGCCGCGTGACCGGCCGATGTCGGTGCAGGCGGTCGACATCTGCTGGCCACTCGGCACCGCGATGGCTGATACACCTGCGCCACTGTGCCATCGCCGTCGCAGCGCCTGGTCACTCGCCGGTGCCGTACCGCCGACGCGACCCGATCGTATCGACGGCAGCAGCCTGCGGCAGACAGCGTGGATCGATCCGACCAGCGGTCTGCGCACGGTGTCGGGCTGTGGCAATGGGCAAATGCAGGAGTTCGCCCGCTGGCCGGTGCTGTTGCAACCGTGGCTCGCAGGCTGGCAGCCGGCCGACCAGCGCCTGCCCGACTGGCAACCGGGCTGCGCGCCGGTCGACACTGCACCGGCCGCCACGCTGCGTATCGTCGGCCTCACCGATGGCTTGCGCCTGCGTCCCGCGCCACATCAGCGCCATGTGTCGCTTCAACTCGCAGCGCGCGGCGCGCATGGCACGGTGTATTGGCTGCTCGATGGCCGGCGGGTGACGCCGGATGGCGGCGGCAAGCTTCTGCTCGACGACCCCGGCGAACACCGGCTAACTGTGATGGACGGCGAGGGACGCCATCACAGCGTGAGGTTCGTGCTCGATCCGGCGCCCGATGCCCGAGCCCTGCGCTGACCCCCGGTGCCGCGATCGGCACCGGCCCTGTGGGAGCGGCTCCCACAGGAACAGCTCCCACCGCCGGCTCCGCTGGCGAACGTCGTCCGCGCCAGGCAGGTCGATTGTCATTGCGCTGCGCGATCGGCGGAATGAAATCCCGACCTGTTCCGTTCGCGGGAATTCGCGCATGGGATGCCCTGTTGCGCCGTAGCGATGTGGTTCGTTTCTGCGATCCGGCCCGGGGCTGCCTTGACACGTGCGGCAGCGGTGGTGACGATGCGTCGCGTACCGATCACGCGGCGTCCGGCTATATCCATTCAGGCGGGCCGCGGATTGTCCGGAAAATTCAGGTTCCCAGAATTTCGATCGAGTGCTTTTTTGCTTTTATTTCAATCACCAACCCGGGAATGACCATGTCTCAAATCATCGTTGAACACAATCCGTCGGAAGACAAGCTCAAGCAACTGGGCGTATCGAGCTGGGAAATCTGGGAGAAGGAAGTGTCGAAGTTTCCGCTCGATTTCGGCATGACCGAAAGCGCCTATCTGCTGGAAGGCGAAATCCATGTCACGCCGCAGGGCGGTGAAAAGGTGGTGATCAAGGCTGGCGATTTCGTGGTGTTCCCGAAAGGCATGAAGTCGATGTGGGAAGTGGTGAAGCCCTTGCGCAAGCACTACAAGCACAGCTGATCCAGGGCTTTGACCCGACAGCGGGTTGAACAGAAAAAAGCCCCGGATTTCCGGGGCTTTTTTCTGTCGCTCGATGCAGGGGCGGCGACATCGAGCCGGGTGTCGGCGGGGCTGCCAACCTGACCGCGATGCCGCCCCTGCACGGGCATCAGGGTGCGCGGTACTCGACGCCGTGGCGCTTGAAGATCTCCTTCAGTTCGCCCTTTTCGGCAATGCTGTTCATCGCGGCCTGCAGCGACTGGGCCAGCTTTTCGTTGCCTGCCTTCACCGCGAGGCCGATGACCCACTGACGGCGATTGACCAGCGGCAGCGGCACGTCGCCAATCGCGTAGCCGCTGGTACCGGCAATGCCTGCTTCCATCTCGCTCTGCATGCCCATCACGGCACTGACTTCGCCGTTCTTCATCGCTGCCAGCGCTTCGCCGGCAGATTTGTAGTGGCCGACGTTGTTGCGGTAGGCGCCGCCGTCCGCCGACAGCAGCACCGTGTCAGGGTAGGTTTCAACTTCGACGCCGATGCGCTGGGTGCGGAAGACATCGAGCGATTCGAGCTTGTCGATCTTCTCGACATTGCGGGCGATGGCAAATTTTTCGCGGTAGTACGGTGCGAAGAACATGGCCTTGTCGTTGCGTGCCGTGTAGGTCGCATCGATGGGCACATGCAGCATGACGTCGGCCGGACCATAGCCGAGCACGGTGCCGCGCCACACCATGTTGCGCAGGTCATCGTCCATGTTTTCATCGGCCGAGAACCACAGTATTTCGAGCTTCACGCCAAGCCGGTCAGCCAGCAGCCTGGCGAGGTCAACGTCGATGCCGCCTGTGCTTACGTCGGAGAACGGGGCGAATTCCTTGTACAACGCAACTTTGATCTGGCCGCTCTTGATAACTTCGTCAAGGTCGCGGCCCTGCGCCCATGCGCCGCCAGCGAAGCCGCCCAGCCACATGACGGCGCACAGCATCAGCGCGGTGAATCTGTTCTTCATTCCTGGTCTCCAGAGGTATTGTGTGTGCGGGGATGTTTTCCCGCGAGCCCGCATTTTTGCACGGCTCACCGAAATCGGTTGCAACAACCGGTCTGCCGCCCGGAGGCGTCAGCGGACTTTGCACAGGGTGCTCTGCCGGGCAACCCGGTCAGCAGGCGCGCCAACAAACCGGACAGGAAAGAAAAAACCGGCGCCAGAAGGCGCCGGTTACGGTCGCCCCAACAACGGGGCGCAAGGAGGAGTCTTCAGATCTTCCTGATCAATCCTTACTTCAACAGCTTGAATACCCACATGGAGCCACCCTGGTTCAGGTACGCAACCTTCTTGGCCACGTCACCACCCCACAGCGGCACTGCGCCGCCCCAGCCGGCCGTCACGGCAACGTACTGTTCGCCGTCCTGATCCCAGGTGATCGGGGGCGCGACGATGCCGGTGCCGACCTGGAAGGACCACACTTCCTTGCCGGTCTTGGCGTCGGCCGCCTTCAGGTAACCCTCGGGCGTGCCCCAGAACACCAGACCGCCGCGGGTCACCATCGCGCCGCCCCACAGCGGAGCGTTGTTGCGCACTTCCCACACGATCTTGCCGGTCTTCGGATCGACGGCACGCAGCGCGCCGATGTAGTCGCCGCCGATATCCTTGGCGTCCAGCGTCTTGATCGTGAAGCCGGCACCCAGGTAGGCCGCACCCTTCTTGTAGGTGATCGGCTCGTTCCAGATTTCCATGCCCCATTCATTGGACGGCACGTAGAACAGGCCGGTGTCCGGGCTGTAGGCCATCGGCATCTGGTTCTTGCCGCCGAGGAAGGACGGTGTCGCGAATACGGCGTTGCCCTTCTTGCCATCGGAACTGGCGGTCGGGTCACCCGGACGGTTTGCCGGGTCGTAGATCGGCCGACCGTTCTCGTCCAGGCCCTTGGCCCAGTTCAGCGCCTTGACGAACGGGAAGCCACGCTCGAACTTGCCGGTGTTGGCGTCCAGTACATAGAAGAAGCCGTTGCGGTCGGCCTTGCCGCCCATGCGCTTGCCGTTCATGTCGAAGGTGACGAATTCGTTCACGCCGTCGTAGTCCCAGCCGTCATTCGGTGTGCCCTGGAAATGCCACTTGATTTCGCCGGTCTTGACGTCGATCGCAACGGTGGAGCACGAGTACAGATTGTCGCCGGGACGCAGGTGGCTGTTCCACGGCGCCGGGTTGCCGGTACCGAAGTAGGCGAGGCCGGTCTTCGCGTCATAGGTGCCGCCGAGCCACGTCGCCGCGCCGCCGACCTTCCACAGGTCGCCCGGCCAGGTTGCATTGGTGGTGCCGCTGATGCCGGCTTCCGTCTTGTTGCCGTCGGCGTCGTACCTGTAACCCATGTGACCTTCGATGGTCGGACGCATCCACACCATCTTGCCGGTCTTCGGGTCACGTGCCTCGACGCGGCCGATGATGCCGAACTCGCCACCCGATACGCCGGTCAGCAGCAGTCCGCCGGCGATGATGGGCGCTGCCGACGACGAATAGCCGGCCTGGTAGTCGTCGATCTTCTCCTTCCACACCACCTTGCCGGTGGCCTGATCCAGCGCGATGAGCTGGGCGTCGAGCGTGGCGTAGATGATCAGGTTGTCGAATGCTGCAGCGCCGCGGTTGATCACGTCGCAGCAGGGCATGATGCCCTCGGGCAGGCGGTGTTCGTAGATCCACAGGCGCTTGCCGGTCTTGGCATCAAGCGCGAACACGCGCGAGTATGAAGCGGTGATGAACATCTTGCCGTCGACGATAAGCGGCTGGGCTTCCTGACCCCGCTGCTTTTCGCCGCCGTACGAGTACGACCACGCGGGCACCAGTCGCTTCACGTTCTTCGGAGTGATCTGCTTGAGCGGGCTGAAACGCTGGCCTTCGGTCCCCATGCCCCACGAAAGAACGTTTCCGGTGGTTTTGGCGTCGTTCACGATGTCGGCGTCCGTTACACCGGCATACGCGATGGTGCTGTGCGCGCAGGCAGTGAGGGCGAGCGCTGCAAGAGCAGTTCTTTTCATCGATGGTCTCCTCGAATTTGGATCAGTCGTCTGACTGTCGGATTTCTCGTCGCAACGAGCGACGCACTGGTGTTGCAAAACGCATGCCATTTATCGGGTTTGCGCCAAAAGCCCGGCTCGGATTCCCTTGGCGGGCGGTCTTTCCGACGGGCGTGGCAAGGCGCTGGAGAAGTGATGTCTTCCCGGAGCCGCGCGGATAAAGGCCCTGCGGAAGGCAGGTCTTCTGTCGGGGTGCAGATGCGGCGTGGGTAACGAAACGAGGTGCGCAGTCGCGATCGCGCCGAACAACCTCCGGTCATGGTTGCACAAGCGGCTGACCCGTCCGGATTTCAACCGATTTCTGCAAATCGTTCGTACAGTTATCGAACGTCCGCCAGAGACTATGTCCCGGGGTGGGCAGGGTGGCGCCCCGCTTTTTTCCGGGATTCCGTCACTGCTGCCACCGGCGCGTCAGCGCGTTCGGGCCGTGTGCGGCGCGAGCGCAATCCCGACGAAGTACTCGTCGGATGATGTCTTCCGGTTCGTGTACTCGTTGGTCTGCCGGGGCATGGCCGCCCCGGTGGTCAGCGCTTGCCGTTGCCGCCCAGCAATGCGGCAACCTGCCGCTTGCCACGCCGGGCGCCGCCTGCGGTGCCGTCAGCCGTTGCGGCCGGGCCATCGCCTGAGGGCAGTGATTCGTAAGGCTTGCTGAAGTCGAAACCGTCCGCCGCAACCTGGCTGGCCGATGAACGCGGACTGCGCGGCGCACGCACGGTGTCGCCGGGCGACGACCGGCCGCGGCGTGCTGCGCCTTCGGGCCGTTCCAGCCGCTCACCGTTGCTGACGGTGCGTTCCCGCGGACGCTCGCTACCACGCCCTTCGCGCGGACTTGATTCGCGCGCTTCGCGCTGTCGGGCGCGGCCGGGGTCGAAGCCTTCCGGCATTGCCGGTTCGATTTCCTTGCGGATCAACTTTTCGATATCGGCCACGCGGCCGCGCTCTTCCGGCGCCATCAGGGAAATGGCCTCGCCACTGCGCCCGGCACGGCCGGTGCGGCCGATCCGGTGTACATAATCTTCCGCGTTATGCGGCAATTCGAAATTGATGACGAAGGGCAGATCCTCGATGTCGAGGCCGCGCGCCGCGACGTCGGTCGCGACCAGTACGCGCACGGCACCGCTCTTGAACGCTTCCAGCGCTTCGGTGCGCTGCTGCTGGCTCTTGTCGCCGTGGATGGCGTCCGCCGCCACACCCTGACGGATCAGGTGTACGGCCAGCCGGCTGGCGCCGAATTTCGTATTGACGAACACCAGCGCCTGACGCGACACGTAGTCGGGCTGCGTCAGCAGGTGCGTCAGCAGCGCACGCTTGTCGTCGGTCGCGCAGGCATGCACCTTGTGCGTGACGGTTTCGGCCGTGGCATTGCGGCGAGCGACTTCGATCAGCTGCGGGTCGCGCAACATGGCCTGCGCAAGCTTCTTGATTTCTTCCGAGAAGGTGGCCGAAAACAGCAGGCTCTGCCGCTGTGCGGGCAGCAGCGCGAGGATGCGCTTGATGTCCGGGATGAAACCCATGTCCAGCATGCGGTCGGCTTCGTCCAGCACCAACATCTGCACCTGGCCGAGCGCGATGCTCTTGCCTTCGACATGATCGAGCAGGCGACCGGGCGTGGCGACGACGATTTCGCGGCCTTCGCGCAATTCCTTCACCTGCGCCTTCATGTCGACGCCGCCATAGATGCAGACGGATCGCAGCGGCAGGTGCTTCGAATAGGTACGCACGCTTTCGTGCACCTGCATCGCCAGTTCGCGCGTCGGGCAGACGATGAGCGCGCGTACCGGGTGACGGGCCGGCGATGGCGAGCTGCTGGCGTGCGGCGCGAGGCGCTGCAGCAGCGGCAGCGTGAAACTGGCGGTCTTGCCCGTGCCCGTCTGGGCGCCACCCATGACGTCGCGGCCCGCCAGCACGATGGGGATGGCCTGGGCCTGAATGGGGGTCGGCACGGTGTAGCCGGTGTCTGCGACAGCGCGCAGCAATTCGGGGATGAGCCCGAGTTCTTCAAACGACATGTATGCGAAGCTCTTTGTGTAAGGACTTCCGCCTGGCATGCCGGTTCAGGCTGGGGAAATCGGTTCCGGAAAACCCGGCGCGAGTGCGCGCCAACTTGAGTTTGGCGCGGGTATCGAGCCCGGGGCGCAGGCGCCTGGGCGGGAGAAGTGGAGAATCGGGCCGGGTAATCCGGCCGGATTGGAAACTCCGGGCCGCGCCATAACCGGCGAGGCGACTGCGCGTGCATTATTGCACAGTGCACGGTCTCGCCTTCGCGTGGCGCGGATTCGAAGTTCAGGAACCCGAACGCGACCTCGTGCGGGCTTTCTGTAAGCGACCCCCTGTGGCAGTGGATCGCCACTCCCACAGCAGGCGCTCCGCTCAGCCGTGCCGGCGACGGGCGGATGCGGACTTGCCCGGTACGCCCAGGTAACCGGTGACTTCCTCGCGGTCGTGATAGAGCTGGCGGAAACGCAGTTCGTGCTTCTTGTCGACCGACTCCAGCGCTTCGGCGATCAGGTCGGAACACAGTTGCAGTTCTTCATAGCGCCGCTTCATCGGCAGCTTGAGATTGAAGATGGCATGCTGGCACAGACCCTGCGCGACCCAGCGCGCGACCAGTGCAGCGACGCGGCGTGGCTGTTCGACCATGTCGCATACCAGCCAGTCGACCGGCTTGCGCGGCACAAAGCGGAAACCGTCTTCCTTCTTGTGCCGTACCTGGCCGGTTTCGAGCAATTCCGGCTTCATCGGCCCATTGTCGACTGCAGTCACTTCGAAATGGCGCGACACGAGGTGCCAGGTCCAGCCTCCCGGTGCGGCACCGAGGTCGACGGCGCTCATGCCGGGCTTGATCAGCCTTTCCTGTTCGTCTTCGGTCAGCAGGCTGTGAAACGCCTCGGCCAGCTTGAGCGTCGAGCGCGACGGCGCCTCGCGCGGCATGCGCAGGCGCGGAATGCCGCCTGGCCACTCGCTGCGCCGGCCGGGCCAGGACAGCGCCACGGTGGCGCGATCGGCTGCAGTGAAGAAGATGTGCAGGCGTGGTGCTTCCCGGTCGTCGCTGAAGGCGTTGGCCGTTTCAAGCGCCTGACTCATGAAGCCTTCCAGCTTGCGGCTGAGGCCGGACAGCGCTTTTACGTTGTCGGAGTCCGGTGTTTCAATCAGGAAGTCGCTGAACTCCGGTGCCAGTTCGAGAGCGGCTTCGACCACCGGCGTGACACGGTCGCGCGGTGTCATGCCTTCGACGGTACGGCCCGCCCACACCAGTTGGCGGGCAAATGTGAGGTCCTGCCAGCTCAGCTTGCGCATCAGGGCGCTCAGCGCGCGCGCATCGGCAAATGCCTCCACGTAGCCACTGCCAGCCTGGGCCTGCGGTTCGATCATCTGGCCGGCGTCGCCGCAGCGGTCCATGATCTCCTGCGCGCATTCGCGCTCGAAGCCGGCACGGCAATACAGCAGCAGGCCGAGGGGATTTGTTTTCAAGGTGTGTCCGTTCAGGGTGAATCCGTGCCGGGCCGACCGGTCTGTGATACATGTCGCGCTTTTGGGAATGCAATCTGGTCCGCCGCATGAATCTTACGAAAGTTACCGGAATGAAGGCTGTCGGCACGAAGGATATCGCGCGCCGGCTTCTCGGCCGCTCTACGCTTGAAGTCCCGGCCATCGGGCTGGGCACGATGACCTTCGGTCAGCAGGTCGACGAGCGCACGGCCCACGCCATCATGGACGAAGCCTTCGAGGCCGGCGTCGACTTTCTCGATGCGGCCGAAATGTACCCGGTCCCGGCGCGCGCGGAAACCTTCGGCGACACCGAACGCATCGTCGGCAACTGGCTTGCGCGCCGGCCGCGCGAATCGGTCATCGTCGCGACCAAAGTGGCCGGCCCGGCACGCGGTATCGAATGGATACGCGGCGGACCGCTGGCGCTCGATGAAAGCAACATCCGTCAGGCGGTCGAAGGATCACTCGCGCGACTGCGCACCGACTACATCGATCTGTACCAGATCCACTGGCCGGCGCGCAATGTGCCGATGTTCGGCCAGTATGAATATGACCCGGGCGGCGAGCGCGAGGCGGAATCGCTGCGCAGCCAGCTCGAGGCGCTCGGCCGGCTGATCGAGGAAGGCAAGATCCGCCATGTCGGTGTGTCGAACGAAACGCCGTGGGGCCTGATGACCTGCCTGCGCCTGGCCGACGAAGGGCTGCCGCGCGTGGTGAGCATCCAGAACGCCTACCACCTGATGAACCGAACCTTCGATGTCGGCCTGTCCGAGGTGTGTACGCGCGAGCAGGTGTCGTTGCTGGCGTACTCGCCGCTCGGCTTCGGCCACCTGACCGGCAAGTACGCCGAACGCGCCGACGCGGCGGGTCGAATCAATGAATTTCCGCAGTTCGGCCAGCGCTACTTCAAGGAAAATGTGGCGCCGGCGTCGCGCGCCTACGCCCTGCTGGCGCACGAACACGGACTTACGCCGACCCAGCTGGCGCTCGCGTTCTGCTATCGGCGCCATGCCGTGGCGAGTACCCTGATCGGTGTGACCACGCGCACCCAGTTGCGGGAAAATATCGATGCGTGGGCCGTGATGCTGTCGAACGCGCTGAACGAAGCCATCGACGCGCTGCACCTGCGCTACACCAACCCGGCGCCTTGACCGGGCGCCCTGCCATGTTGCACAGAGGAGATTTCCGGATGTTCATCAAGCCGTTAGCCGCGTTGATCGCGGCCAGCGTCATGCTCGCGCCGATGTCGGCGGGCGCCAATACGGCCGCCCCGAAGCCGGCGGCCAGCGCCAAGGCAAGCAAACCGGCCGCAAAGGCCAGCGCGAAAGCCGGCGGCAAGGTCGCCGCGTCGAAGGAAGCCACCGAACTTGAACTGGCTCACGGTCTGGACGAAGGCGCGGCAATGGCCCTGCAGGCGCTGGTGGATGACTTCAACGCCAGCGGCAAGGCCAAGCAGAAGATCGTGCTCAGCACGCGCAACTGGGAAGATGCAGACGCTGCTGTGCCCACGCTACCGGCCATGCTGGTGCTCGACGATGGCGCGCGTCAGCGCTTCCTCGATGGCAAGCCGCGCTACATCCCGCTTCATCAGGTGATGACGACCGCGAAGGAGAAATTCACTCACGCAGCCATCCCTGCGCCGATGCCCCCTTACCTGAATGGCGCAAAAGGCCGTTTGAATGCGCTGCCGATCGGGCTCGCGACGCCGGTCATGTTCTACAACCGCGACGCGTTCAGCCGGGTCGGGCTTGACCCGAACGTGCCGCCGACCCACTGGTTCTCGCTGCAGGAAGCGCTCGGCGCGCTGCGCGATGGCGGCTACGCCTGCCCCTACACCAGTGCTCGCCCGACGCAGATCCATGTGGACAACATCAGCGCCTGGCACAACGAGCCGTTCGCGCGCAAGCAGGGCAAGACCGGCGAAGCGCTCGCCATCAATGGTCTCGTGCAGGTGAAGCATCTGGCCATGATGTCTTCCTGGTACAAGAGCCGCTACCTGCACATTTTCGGGCGTGCAGACGAAGCGGTCCCGATGTTCGCCGGCGGCCAGTGTCAGGTGCTGACGGCACGCTCCTCGGCCTGGCCGCAGATCAAGCGTGACGCCAAGTTCGACGTCGGTGTCGCGGCACTGCCCTTCCACGAAGACATCCGCAACGCGCCGCGCCACACGCTGGCCGATGGTGCCAGCCTGTGGGTGAGCGCCGGTCGCGGCGCCGAGGAAACGCGCACCATCGCGCGCTTTGTCACCTTCCTGCTCGATCCGGACCGCCAGGCCCGGTGGTCGCTGGCCACCGGCTTCATTCCGCTGAACCGCGCCGGCATGGTTGCAATCAGTCCGGCCGAAGCGCCGAGTGCCGACAGCGTGGCCCGCGTGGCGCTGCGCCAGCTGGCCGGGCGCGCCGGTGTCAAGGAAGAACAGACCAGCCATGCCGCGAGCAACCCGCGCGTGCGGGCGGTGCTCGACGAGGAACTGGAAGAGCTGTGGGCCGACCGCAAGCCGGCCAAGGCCGTGCTCGACACGGCAGTCCTGAGGGCAGGTCCATGTGTGACGTCGATCAACTCGTCCTGCTGATCCGCTCGGCGCGTGAAGACGCGTCGGTCGGCGAACCGTTGCGCCGGCTGCTCGCGCTCGACGACGCGGCGCGCGTCAAGGCGATCGAGAATTGGGTGCGCGAAGGCGTTGCCGCCGGCACGTCGGTGGACATGCTGACCGCCATCGCCTGGCTGACCGACGACGACATCGCGCGTCAGGCGCGCGAGTTGCTCGATCCCGCCTGAAGCCGACCCGATGACGTCCAGGCGGTCGCCCTGGCCTTATCCGCTGTGGATCGCCCATCGCGGCGGTGGCTCGGCGGCACCGGAAAACACGCTCGCCGCGATCCGTACCGGCGCGGCAGCCGGCTTCGGCATGGTCGAGTTCGACGTCATGCTGAGCCGCGACGGCGTGCCGCTGCTGATTCATGACGAAACGCTGGAGCGCACGACGGACGGCGCCGGCAATGTCAGCGCACACAGCGCCCACGCGCTGCGGCAACTCGATGCCGGGCGCTGGCACGGCCCGACCTTCGCCGGAGAACGCATTCCGACGCTGGATCAGGCGCTCGATTGCCTGCTGGCGCTGGACATCACCGCCAACATCGAAATCAAGCCGGCCATCGGCTTCGAGCGTCGCACCGGCGAAGTCGTCGCGCTCGCGGTCGCGGCGCGCTGGCCGGTCGGCCTGCGGCCGCCGCTGCTGTCCTCGTTCTCGATGGACGCCCTTGAGGCGGCGCGCGAGGCGGCGCCCGATTTGCCGCGCGGTCTGCTGTTCGACGACATTCCTGATGACTGGCCGGCTCGTTTGCACCAACACGCCGCGGTGTCCATCCATTGCAACGAGGCGGCCCTTGACGACGCCCGCTTGCGCCAGGTGTGCGGCGCAGGCACACCACTGCTCTGCTACACGGTCAACAACATGGCGCGCGCGCGCGACCTGATCGCGGCCGGTGTGCGCGGGTTGTTCACCGACTGTATGGCGTTCGGCCGGCCGGGCTGAGCAGCACCGGCATGTGGACGATGTTGGGCACCGCTGCGCTCACCCCAACCTGCGGAACGCGATCTGGCGGCGGCTTGCCGGAGCAGGTTGGGGTGAGCGCAGCGATGCCCAACAACAGCCCCAACCCCATGAACACCCGCCGCCCCATCTGCGGCGGCGGATTCGAGTTCGTTTTCGCTGTCGCGCGGGGCAGGCGGGCGAAGTGCCGGAGCGCTACAGGGGCGCCATCCGTGTCACCGCGTATTTGCCGAATATGCGGTCCAGTGTGCCGTCGCGCGCCATCTCCGCGATGGCGTCCTGCAGCGCTTGCGCCAGTTCCACGTTATCTGCCTCGACCGCGAGGCCGAGCGCCCAGCCGGCCTGCGGCAGGCCGGGCAGCGGCGGTGGCGTGCTGACGACGAATTTCCCGCCGGTCGCCGCCTTGATCGGTTCGACCTGGCTGCGCATGCCGAAGAATCCGGCGATGCGGCCTTCTTCCAGTGCGCGCTGCGCCTCGTACGGCGAATGGAAATGATGGATCTGCTCGCGCAGGCGGCCGGCGTCCGACGACAGCAGGGCGATAGACATGATCGATTCGGTTTCGACCCCCAGTGCCTGGTCGGTGACGTCGGTGATGGCGTCGAGCTTCGGCAACAGTTCGGTGGTGCGGATCACCGCCATCGTTTCGCGGTGGTAGGGCGCGAAAATCTTCACCTGCGGGTTGCGGAAACCCATGCCCGGGTCGACCGGCACATGCACCATGACGTCGGACGGACCCGGCCCGAGACCGAGAAAATTGCCTTTCCAGACGATGTTGCGCAGATCGTCGTCCATGTTTTCGCCGGCGTCGTACGAGCGCACGTCGACCTTGACGCCGAGCCTTTCGGCGAGTGCGCGCCCGAGGTCGACGTCGATGCCGGCACCCTGGTCGGAATAGGGCGGGAAGTCCTTGTAGACACCGACGCGCAGCGTGCCGCTGCTGCGGATCTGCGCCAGGTCGCGGGCCTGGGCGCTATTGTAGGAAAGGGTGCACACGGCGGCGAATGCCGCTGCCAGGAGGCAGGTGAGCGAAATCGGACGCATGAAGTTTTCTCCTGTGGATACGCCGGTTCAGCATAAGGGCCGCCGTGGCGCCGGGGGCCGGTAATATGCCGATCGTCGGGCAGTCAATTTGCCTGCCGCCCCGTGGTTGCGTCCGTCCTATCATGCGGCCCTTGCCGACACCGACCGGCAGGACTGTCCGGGTACGCCCACATGAAACGCGTCGATCTCAAGCGCAGCCTGCTGATGCGCATTACGCTTTTTGCCTTCGCGCTGCTGCTGTGCGCGATCGCAGCCACGCTGCACGAGGCGCGCAGCCGTATCCGCGCCGATCTGCAGCGCACCGGCAGCACCATTCCGCAACTGGTGCAGAACGAGGTGACGGCTGCCACGCAAGGCTTTGATCGCGACCTGCGCGGGCTCGATCTGTCGGGGCTGGCCGGCATCGGCCGCCTCATCCCGTTCTGTGTGCGACTTGACGACCTGTATTCGCGAACGGTGGCGCAGCGCTGCTTCGGTGACGCGTCAGAGCCGCTGTTGCTGCCGGCCTCGCTGATGCGGCGGCTGGTCGGCGACGACGCGGTGTTCGCGGGCTATGTGCGCAAGTTCCCCGGCATCAAGGTGGGTGACCTGACGATCACGCCCAACTACGCCAGCGAGGCGACCGCCGTGTGGCGCGACGTGCGCAACCTGCTCTTCATCACCGGCGGCGTGCTGCTGCTCAACATACTGGTCTATCTGCCGGTGCGCCGCGCGCTGCAGCCGACCGCAGACATCCTGAACCGCCTCGCGCGCATGGAACGCGGCGATCTGGCGGTACGTCTGCCGTCCTTCGAGCTGGTTGAGTTGCAGCGCATCAGCGAAGTGTTCAATCACCTGGCCGAGCGTCTGGAACTGACTGTCGCCGAGCAACGGCAACTGGCCCTGCGATTGCTCGACATCCGCGAGGAAGAGCGTCGTCATCTGGCGCGCGAACTGCACGACGAACTGGGGCAGTGCCTGACGTCCATCCAGGCCGAGGCGGCGTACGTGCATGAGCTGGCCGGCGACCGGCTGCCGGGGCTGCGTCCCAGTGCAGAGGCGATTTCGCGCATCACCGCACACATGATGGAAGTGCTGCAGCTGATCCTGCGCGAACTGCGCCCGGTGGGGCTGGAGGAATTCGGTCTCGCCGCCAGCCTCGAACAGCTCGTTGCCAGCCGCAATCGCAGCAGCCACGGCCGCTGCCTGCATGTGCTGGCGATCGACGGCGCGGTCGACACGCTGGCCGACAACCTGAATGTGAGCCTGTACCGCATCGTCCAGGAAAGCCTGACCAACGCGGTCAGGCACGGCGACGCGCGCCACGTCGAGGTATCGCTGCGACGCGACGGCCCGGAACTGCTGTTGCGCATCGATGACGACGGCCTGTCCGACCCCGGCACGAGTTTCAGCGGCGGGCTGGGAATGCTCGGCATGAGCGAGCGCGTGCACGCGCTCGGCGGCACGCTGGTGCTGGCGCCGCTCGCGGGTCGCGGCTTGCGCGTCGAAGTCAGGCTGCGCGTGCCGGACGGGCGGGCACCGGCACGCCCACCGTCGATGCCGCCGCATCCGGCATTCCCGTCGGCCGCCAGCGGAGCGCCAGCGTGATCCGCCTGCTGCTGGTCGATGATCACGCGGTGGTGCGCGAAGGCTACCGCCGCCTGCTCGAACAGCGCGGCGACCTGCGCATTGACGCCGAAGCGGCGACCGCGGGCGAAGCGCTGGTGGCTTTCCGCAACGTCGGGCCGGATGTCGTCATACTTGATCTGTCGCTGCCCGACATGGGGGGCGTCGAACTGATCCGCCGGCTGCTGCAGCGCGAATCGCGCGCCCGCATCCTGGTGTTCAGCATGCATCGCGATCCGCTGTTCGCGACCCAGGCACTGCGTGCCGGGGCGCTGGGCTACGTGACCAAGAGCTGCGCCCCGGAGGTACTGATCAAGGCGGTGTACCAGGTTGCTGCCCGCCAGCGCGTGTTCAGCCCCGACATCGCGCCCGATATCGCGCTGGCGTTGCTGAGCGACATCGACAACCCTCTTGATGCGCTGTCGCCGCGTGAATTCGAGGTGCTGCGCCTGTTGCTCGATGGCCGTTCGGCCGAAGAGATCGGCCAGTCGCTGCATATCAGCCCGAAGACCGCGCAGAACACGCACTACCAGATCAAGGCGAAGCTCGGCGTGAAGAGCGACATCGACCTGATGCGCCTGGCGATCAAGTGGAAACTGGTGCGCGACGACAACGCCGAAGCTTGAGCGGCCGCGCGCGGCCGGGCTTCATTGCCTGGCGGCGGTGACTGCGGCGGCCCGCACGCGCAAGAGGTAGTCGTCGGCCGCCGGATCGGCCGCGGTGCCGCGCCCTTCGAACAGCGCGACGCCATAGTGGTAGCGCGTCAGGCTGTGGTAGCCGTCGCCATCGGCGCTTTCGGCGCCGCGCCGCAGCAGCTCCGTGGCGCGTGGCAGATCCTGCGGTACGCCGACGCCGGTTTCGAGTATCTGCGACAGCCAGATGATCGAGAAACCGTCGTTCCAGCGATCGATGCAGTCCTGGAAGATGCGGATCGCCGCGGCATGGTCGCCGGTCTTGTCGGCGGCGTAGCCGTACAGGCATTTGAAGCGCCGCGGGCTGTCGATCCACGCCTCGTAGCTCAGTTCGTTGCCCGAACCTTCTGCCGAGGCCGGGGCCGGAAGCGCGAGCAGGGCGGCGGCGCACATCGCGCCGGCAAGAATTCGTACGGTGTGGGTAGCGGCGCGCAGGGCGCTGCCGGCGCCGCAGGTGTGGATGCGCATGGAATGCTCCGTACTGTAGGGACGAACGTATGCTAGGCGAAGCCACGGAGGCCGGCACGCGGTGAAGCGGGCGCGGGCAGTGCCCGGCGTGCGGTCGTGGAAAATGCCTGCCTGGGTGACTGCTTGGGTGTCTGCCCGAGTGCATGCCACGGCGCTTTTCTTGCGGTGTTGCCGCATCCCCTCAGGCCGATGCGGCGTGCAGCAAGGTCGAGCGCAGCGCTGCCTGCCAGTGGTGGATCAGCGCGTCGGGCGCGGCATCGCTGCGCGGTTCGTGCCGCTGCGCGCCTTCGTCCGCCGGCTGCAGGGCGACGCCGGCGCCGCGGGCGGCGAGCAGGGCTGCGCCGAGCGCGGTGGTTTCGGCGGTGGGCGCCACGCGCACCGTGCTGCCCAGCAGGTCGGCCTGCATCTGCATCAGCAGCGCGTTGGCGGTGCCACCGCCATCGACCCGCAGTTCGCGCAGGCGCACGCCGGCGTCGGCTTCCATCGCCCGCATCACATCCAGCGTCTGCAGCGCGATGGATTCGAGCGCGGCGCGGGCGAGGTGAGCGCGCGTGGTGCCACGGGTCAGGCCGTAGATCGCTCCGCGCGCCTCGGCGCACCAGTGCGGCGCCCCCAAGCCGGTGAAGGCCGGCACGATGGTGACGCCGGCACTGTCCGGCACGCTGGCCGCCAGCGCCTCGATGTCGCCCGCGCGGGCGATCAGCCCCAGTCCGTCGCGCAGCCACTGCACCAGCGCGCCGGTCACGAACACGCTGCCTTCCAGCGCGTATTCGATGCGCGCCGACGTCTGCGCCGCACAGGTGGTCAGCAGACCGTGGCGCGACGTGATGGCCTGTTCGCCGGTATGCATGAGCATGAAACAGCCGGTGCCGTAGGTATTCTTGGCCAATCCCGGCGCCGTGCAGCCCTGCCCGTAAAGCGCCGCCTGCTGGTCGCCGGCGATGCCGGTGATCGGCAGCGCGCGGCCGAACAGCGCGGCCCCGGTTGCCGCCAGGGCGCCACTGGACGGCACCACACGCGGCAGCAGCGCACGCGGAATCGCGAACAGTTCGAGCAGGTCGTCGTCCCACTGGCCGGTGTGGATGTCCAGCAGCTGGGTGCGGCTGGCGTTGGTCAGGTCGGTGAGGTGCTCGCGCCCGCCGGTAAGCTGCCACACCAGCCAGCTGTCCATCGTGCCGCAGGCCAGTTCGCCGCGCTGCGCGCGTTCGCGGGCGCCCGGCAGATGGTCGAGCAGCCACGCGATCTTGCTGGCCGAGAAGTAGGGATCCAGCACCAGACCGGTCTTCGCGCGCACCGCGTCCTCGTGGCCGTCGGCCTTGAGGCGGGCGCAGAAGCTGGCGGTGCGCCGGTCCTGCCAGACGATGACCGGGCCCAGCGGCTCGCCGGTCGTGCGGTCCCAGAGCACGACGGTTTCGCGCTGATTGGTGATGCCGATTGCGGCGATGTCGGTCGGCGCAAGCGCGGCGCGCATCAGCGCCTCCTTCACGCAGTCGACCGTATCGGTCCAGATGCGCAGGGCGTCGTGCTCCACCCAGCCGGGCTGCGGGTAGTGCTGCGGCAGTTCGCGCTGCGCCATGGCAACGATGCCGCCCGCGGTGTCGAACAGCAGCGCGCGCGAGCTGGTCGTGCCCTGATCGAGTGCGAGAATGTGACGCATGCCTCCCCCTTGTCTGCCTGTCGATTCCGTGGCATCGCTGTCATCGGGCGCTGCGGGCGGAATGCTAGAATCCGCGGCTGTTTCGCGCAGTTTAGCGCTCTCCTGATTCCCCATTGCCGACCATGACCAGCGCCGACATCCGCTCCGCCTTCCTGAATTTCTTCGCGTCCAAGGGCCACCAGATCGTGGCGTCCAGTTCGCTCGTGCCGCACGAAGACCCGACGCTGCTGTTCACCAACGCCGGCATGAACCAGTTCAAGGACGTGTTCCTCGGCTTCGACAAGCGCAGCTACAACCGCGCGACCACGTCGCAGAAATGCGTACGCGCCGGCGGCAAGCACAACGACCTGGAAAACGTCGGCTATACCGCGCGCCACCACACCTTCTTCGAAATGCTGGGCAACTTCAGCTTCGGCGACTATTTCAAGCAGGACGCCATCGATTACGCGTGGGAACTGCTGACCGGAGTGTTCAAGCTGCCGGCGGACAAGCTGTGGGTCACGGTGTACGCCGAGGACGACGAAGCCTATGCGATCTGGCGCGACCGGATCGGCGTGCCGGTCGAGCGCATCGTACGCATCGGCGACAACAAGGGCGCGCGCTACGCGTCCGACAACTTCTGGATGATGGGCGACACCGGCCCGTGCGGCCCGTGCACGGAAATCTTCTACGACCACGGTGAAGACATTCCGGGCGGCCCGCCGGGGTCCCCCGATGAAGACGGCGACCGCTACATCGAAATCTGGAACAACGTGTTCATGCAGTACAACCGCGATGAAGCCGGCGTGCTGCATCCGCTGCCCAAGCCCAGTGTCGACACCGGCATGGGGCTGGAGCGCATCGCTGCCGTGCTGCAGCATGTGCACAGCAATTACGAAATCGACCTGTTCGTCGCTCTGATCGCCGCCGCCGCGCGCGAAACGCACACCGCCGATCTCGACAATCCGTCGTTGAAGGTGCTGGCCGACCACATCCGCGCCTGTTCCTTCCTGGTCGCCGATGGCGTCATCCCGGGCAACGAGGGGCGCGGCTACGTCCTTCGCCGCATCATCCGCCGCGCCATCCGTCACGGCTACAAGCTCGGCGCGCGCGCCGCGTTTTTCCACCGCATGGTGCCGGACCTGGTGGCGCAGATGGGCGGCGCGTATCCGGATCTGGCGGCGGCGCGGCAGAAGGTGATGGACGTGCTCCGGCAGGAGGAGGAGCGCTTCTTCGCCACTATTGAGAGTGGAATGTCGATCCTGGAACGCGAGTTGAATTGGAAGAAATTCGCCCGCGCATGGTTGCGTGAGCAATCAGGAACGAATTGGTCCGGAGGATTTTCGTCGTCGGAGTTAAAGCAGAATTTTGATGGTCATGTCAGTAAAGGTGATCAAGAAAATGTCTTGTTGATATTCGCGTCCTCAGAGGGCAATGAGCGAATTGATCACACCTTGACCCTAGCCGTCAGCGAACTGATCGATAAGAGGGAGAACGCCTTATTTTTCTCGATTTCGGGTCTGGTCGTCTTGCTGGTCGAGGACGATGACGAGCCGGGTATGCGTACAAGGCTCGCAGAGGTCGCCTATACGAATCGCGATAACTTTGACATAAAAATTGTTTCGGTCGAGTGGGGTGAATTGCGCCGCTACATGACATTGGGCGGCGACACTGCATTCTTGTTACACGACACGTATGGTTTTCCGTTGGATTTAACCGCTGATGTATGCCGGGAACGAGGCGTTGCCGTCGATACTGCTGGTTTCGATGCTGCGATGGCTCGTCAGAAGGAGCAGGCGCGCGCTGCGGGCAAGTTCAAGATGGCGAGCGCGCTGGAGTATGACGACACGGCGACCGTGTTCCGTGGATATGACACGCTTGCCGTCGACGATGCGCGGGTGGTGGCGCTCTACAAGGACGGAACGCCGGTCGCTTCATTGACCGAGGGCGAGCAGGGCGTTGTGGTGCTCGACCGGACGCCGTTCTACGCCGAATCCGGCGGCCAGGTCGGTGATCGCGGTGTGCTGCTTTCTCCCTCTCCCGCATCAGCGGGAGAGGGCCGGGGTGAGGGCGTTTTTTGAGCGGATCAAACGCGACCGGCCCTCACCCCCAACCCCTCTCCCGCTGATGCTGCCCTCACCCCCAACCCCTCTCCCGCTGATGCGGGAGAGGGGAGTGTCTGTTTCACCGTCGAGGACACGCTGAAGATACAGGCGGCGGTGTTTGGTCACCACGGCGTGGTCGGCACCGGCCGGCTGGCGGTCGGCGACACGGTCAGCGCGCGCGTCGATGCGCGCGCCCGCGCCGCCACCGCGCGCAACCACTCGGTCACGCACCTGATGCACAAGGCGTTGCGCGAGGTGCTGGGCGAGCATGTGGCGCAGAAGGGTTCGCTGGTCGATGCCGACAAGACGCGCTTCGACTTCGTGCATCACGCGCCGATGACCGACGACGAAATCGCCCGCGTCGAGCGCATCGTCAACACGGAAATCCTCGCCAATGCGGCGACGCGAGCGCGTGTGATGTCGATCGAGGACGCGCAGAAGACCGGCGCCATGATGCTGTTCGGCGAAAAGTATGGCGACGAGGTGCGCGTGCTCGACATCGGTTCATCGCGCGAACTGTGCGGTGGCACCCACGTGGCGCGCACCGGCGACATCGGGCTGTTCAAGATCACGGTCGAAGCCGGCGTCGCGGCAGGCGTGCGCCGGGTCGAAGCGATCACCGGCGAAAACGCGGTCGGGTTCGTGCAGGGACAGGACCGGCTGGTCGCACAGGCGGCTGCGGCCTTCAAGGCGCCGCCGACGGAACTGCCGGCCAAGATTGCGCAGACGCTGGATCACGTGCGCGCGCTCGAAAAGGAACTGGCCCGGCTGAAGAGCAAGCTGGCATCGAGCCAGGGCGACGATCTGGCCGCGCAGGCCGTGACCATCGGCACCGCAAAGGTGCTGGCGGCGGTGATGGAAGGCGCCGATGTACCGGCGCTGCGCGAAACGCTGGACAAGCTGCGCGACAAGCTCGGTTCGGCTGCCATCGTGCTGGCCGCGGTCAACGATGGCAAGGTGAGCCTGATCGCCGGCGTCACGCCGGATCTGACGGCGAAGGTGAAGGCCGGCGAACTGGTCAATTTCGTTGCGGCACAGGTTGGCGGCAAGGGCGGCGGCAAGGCCGACATGGCGCAGGCCGGCGGCACGCAGCCGGAAAATCTGCCGGCGGCGCTGTCCGGTGTCACCGCATGGGTGGAGGGCAGGCTGTGATGAAACAGGCGATGGTCATGCTGCTGGCGTTCGTCGCCGGCGGGCTGGTGCAGGCCGGCGAGGGCACGGTGATCGAGGCGACGACGGCAGCCGGCGAAAAGGTGCAGTTGCTCCCCGACGGACGCTGGAAGTTCATCGATCAGGTCAAACAGGCCGAAGCGAAGAAGATTGCCGATACCTACCCGGAAAATCACTTGCGACCCGAAGGCGCTCAGGGCGGCTGGTTCGGTACCCGCGTGCTGATGCCGGGCGACAAGGACTACAACCGCGGCACGCTGAATCCGAAGATGCGCTGACCCGGCACGCCGGCGTTGCGCTGGCCGCAGCGGGTCACAGCGCCAGTTCTGCTTCCGCCGCGTGTTCCGCGCAGTACTCAATGTCGGGCAGGATGGCCGTGCGGTCGAGGCCGCACAGGTCGGTGATGCTGCGGTTCAGGTGCTCGGCGATGTCTTCCGGCTTCACGTCTTCATCGATCTCCATCGCGATCTGGGCGGCCACATTGGTCAGCCGCGCGAGGCGCGTGGCGCTGTCGTGATGCGGCTGGCAGTAGTACTGCATGGCCAGGGCGACGTCATCCGGAAAGTTCCAGCGTGCTGCCAGCTCGGCGCCCACTTCGCAGTGGTTGGTATGCAGCTTCAGGTGTTCCACGGCCGCGCGCTCGCTGACGCTGAGTCCATGGCAATCGCGTGCAATCTCTTCGGCGATACGCGGAAAAGCGATGTGGATCATCAGCTGGCCCAGCCGGTGCATCAGGCCGGCGACATAGGCGTTGTCGGCGCTCTCGCCGGCGTGGCGCGCCAGCAGTGCGTTGGCGCTGGCGGTCATCAATGCGTGGCGCCAGAAGTCCTTCAGGTCAACACCCGGTACTTTCGGAAATGCGCTGCTGACCCCGGCCGAAATGACCAGCGTGCGCAGCACGCGCGTACCGACCAGGCGGACTGCATCGTCGATCGAGCCTACCGTGCGGCGGCTGCCGTAGAAGCCCGAATTGGCGATGCGCAGCACGCGCGCGCTGATGACCGGGTCGAGCCGGATGTCGGCAATCAGCGGCTGCAGGTCGGCATCTTCATGCTTGAGGGTGTCGATCATCTTCTGCACTACCCGCGGAATGACCGGGAGCTGGGCGGTGGCACTGAAGATGCGTTCCATTGCGTTCATGGAGTCTTCCTTTTGAGCATTCTGGTTATTGGCCTAGCGTTGCCGCCCAGCTCATGGATTCGGAGGTCGCGTTCGTGAAATCGCTCAGACCGAGCGCCGGCAATCGACTGAGCGTAAGCCCGAACTCGTGCAGCGCGTTGTCCTCCCAGTTGCGCATCAGTGTAAGCAGCGCGCCGAGGTTGCCCGAGCCATCATTCAGGGCATCCTGTATTGAGGAGGTCACCGTCAGGGTCTTCAGGATTTCGTCCATCCGCACGCCTAGCAGCGCCGGCAGCAGCGAAAGGATGCCGGTCAGAAAGGCGCACTCTGGGTCGCAATCACGGCTGTCGCACCTTTCCGCCAGCAGCTCCATGGTGCGGGCGCGGGTGGCCACCATGGCAAGCAGCGGGCCGCCGGCCTGCTCGCTGCCTTGCGGGCAGAACAGCAACAATTGCAGCCAGCGCTGCAGCTGCGTGCGCCCGAGCAGTGTGATGGCCTCGCGCGCGGACGAAATCTGGCGGCCGCCATTGCCGATCGAGTTCGAAACCCGCATCAGGTTCACCAGCAGTGCCGGCTCCTGCTTGATCAGCGGCTCCATCGCGACCGTTTCTGCGTCGCCCATCACGAGGCCAAGCAGTCGCAGCAGCGTCGTTTCACTCGATTTCAGCGCGCGTGTGCTCAGCACGCTGGGGCGGGCGAAAAAGTAACCCTGGAAATAGGCAAAGCCGAGTTCGTTGCAGCGCTGGGCCTGTTCGGCGCTATCGACCTTTTCGGCCAGAAGTTTCGCCTTGTAGGGTTTGAAACTGTTGACGATGCCCGGCAGCGTATCCGGATCGATGCCCAGCAGGTCGATCTTGACGAAGGATGCGATTTCGATGAGCGGCCGAAAGTCGTCTTCCAGGCTGAGTACGTCGTCGAGTGCCAGTCGGAAGCCCTTGGCCACCAGGTCGCGCGCGCGCTCGATGACCATTGGCGTCGGCGGGATCGTTTCCAGCAGTTCGATGACGATCTTGTCCGGCGGCAGCAATTCGATCGCTTCGGACATCAGCATTTCTTCGCTGACGTTGATGAAGCCGAAGGCGTTGCCGAGCGAGTTTTCCAGACCCAGTTCGTTGAACACCGTGGTGATCACGCGGGCGGTTGCACTCATGTCGCTGCTGAATTCCGCATGATCCATCTGGCCGGAGCGGAACAGCAGTTCGTAGGCGTACAAGGCGCCCTTCCTGTCGAGGATCGGCTGGCGCCCGACGAAGATGGAAGTGGAGGTGGTGTCGTGATTCGGCATGCACCGGTTTCGGCATGCCGGACTCAAGATTGAGGGTCTTGAGCTCTTATTTTGCACACGACACGAAATGTGTCACCGGTTGCATCCGGTTGCAGCACCGTCGACCGATCCGCAGGACCGGCCGACGGTGCTGCAACCGACTCAGAACGGCAGCTTCAGATCCGGCCGTGCGCGCAGCAACACGCCCCGGAAATCGGCCTGGATGCGGGCCAGCGCGGCGTCGGTGTCGGCTTCGAAGCGCAGCACGACGACCGGCGTGGTGTTCGAGGCGCGCATCAGGCCGAAACCGTCGGCGTACTCGACGCGCAGGCCGTCGATCTTGATGATTTCGCGCGCGCCGTCGAACACCGCCGACTGCTGCATCTCGGCGATCAGCGCATGCGGCTCGCCCTCGTTCATCTTGAGGTTGAGCTCGGGCGTCGAAATCGCGGTCGGCAGTGCCTTCAGCACGGCGTTGCCGTCGGGCGAGGCGGACAGGATTTCCAGCAGTCGGGCGGCCGCGTACAGGCCGTCGTCGAAGCCGAACCAGCGTTCCTTGAAGAACATGTGGCCGCTCATTTCGCCGGCCAGCGCGGCGCCGCTCTGCTTGAGCTTGGCCTTGATCAGCGCGTGGCCGGTGTTCCACATGATTGGCTCGCCGCCGTGTTCGCGCACCCAGGGTGCGAGCAGACGCGTGCATTTCACGTCATAAACGATCTGCGCGCCGGGCTGGCGCGACAGCACGTCGGCGGCGAACAGCATCAGCTGACGATCGGGGTAGATGATTTCGCCGTCGCGCGTGACCACGCCCAGACGGTCGCCGTCGCCGTCGAAGGCGAGACCGATTTCGGCGTCACCCGCGGCCAGCACACGGATCAGGTCTTCCAGGTTTTCCGGCTTTGAAGGATCCGGATGGTGGTTCGGGAAGTGGCCATCGACCTCGCAGAACAGCGGCGTCACCTGGCAGCCCAGGGCTTCGAACAGCTTCGGGCCGATGTCACCGGCTACGCCGTTGCCGCAGTCGATGACGATCTTCATTGGCCGCTTGAGCTTCACGTCGGACGTCACGCGGGCGATGTAGGCATCGCGCACGTCGGCATGGCGGGTGGTGCCCACGCCATGCACCAGATCGTTTTCGATGATGCGCCGGCGCAGGTCCTGGATCATGTCGCCATACAGCGTCTGGCCGCCGAGCACCATTTTCAGCCCGTTGTAGTCGGGCGGGTTGTGACTGCCGGTCACGCTGACCGCGCTGTCGGTGCCCAGATCGAAGGCGGCAAAGTACGAGAGCGGTGTGGGCACGCAGCCGATGTCCAGCACGTCGACGCCGGCGGCATTGATGCCGGCGGCCAGTGCGCCCGCCAGTTCGGGCCCGGACAGCCGGCCGTCACGGCCGACCGCGATGGTGCGCTGGCCGCGCTTGACGGCTTCGGAGCCAAGCGCGTGGCCGATTGCGCGAACCGCCTCCGCGGTCAGCGTCTTGTCGACGATGCCGCGGATGTCGTAGGCCTTGAAGATTTCGGGTGCGGGGAAGGACATCTGTTTTCCTTTCTGTGGATTCGGGCGGCACGGTTCAACAGGTGCCATGCGGCAGCGCGGGATTATCCGTCGCCAGCCATGACAGTGGCGCGAATCAGTGCGCACTTCGGTGCGCAAACACTCATCCGCCGGTGATCAGGCGTGTGATGAAGGCGCGCGAGGCGGCAGGACGCAGCGCCTCGCGTTCGCCGTCCATCATGCCGAGGCCGAACACGTATGCGTACAGCAGCAGGCTGCGGCTGGCGGCTTCGTCGACGCCGTGGCCGGCGGCGACGAACAGCGCGGCGGCGCAGTCGAGTCGCACCGCATCGACGGCGTCGATCACGGTCTGAGCCGCTGCGTCGTGGCGCGCCCAGTCCCTGATCGCCAGTTCCACGCGCATGCCGCGCTGGTTGCGGGCCAGACTGTAGGTGTCGATCACGTGGTGAAGTTGCGCGATCTCGTGACCGGGCGCACATTGCGTGCGCTGCGTGATGTCGTCGATGCGGCCGGCCCGCCAATGCTCGAGCAGGGCGTCGAGCAGCGCGCGCCGGTCCTTGAAGTGCCAGTAGAAGCTGCCCTTGGTCAGCCCGAGCTGACGCGCGAGGCTTTCGACCTTGACGCCGTCGACGCCGCTGTCCGCCAGGGTCTGGGTGGCTGCGTGAAGCCAGGTGTCGCGGTCTGTCTGCGGCCGCGGCACGAGCGTTTCGGATTCCGGCATGAGGCTATTCCGCATTCGGGTATTGACCATGGATTCAGGCATACGGTAGCGTATGGCACTGGACATACGCATCCGTATGGACGTGGCAGCACCTATCGGCGCAGGAGGCGCGAACGATGAAAGCACTGGTTCCGGTCAAGCGGGTGATCGATTACAACGTGAAGATCCGCGTGGCGGCCGACGGCAGCGGCGTGGAAACCGCCAATGTGAAGATGTCGATGAATCCGTTCGACGAAATCGCGGTGGAAGAGGCGGTGCGGCTGCGCGAGGCCGGCACGGTGAGCGAGGTGGTTGTCGTGTCCTGCGGGACTTCGGCTTGCCAGGACACCTTGCGTGCCGCGATGGCGATCGGCGCCGACCGCGCCATCCTGGTCGGTACCGAGGTCGAACTGCAGCCGCTCGCGGTGGCCAAGCTGCTCGCCGCGGTGGCGAAGCGCGAAGCGCCGCAGTTGATCGTCTGCGGCAAGCAGGCCATCGACGACGATGCGAACCAGACCGGGCAGATGCTGGCCGCGCTGCTCGGCTGGGGACAGGCGACCTTCGCGTCGAAGGTGCGGTTGGCGGACGGTCGCGCCGTGGTGACGCGCGAGATCGATGGCGGGCTGGAGACGGTCAGCGTTGCGCTGCCGGCGCTGATCAGCACCGATCTGCGCCTGAACGAGCCGCGCTACGCCAGCCTGCCCAACATCATGAAGGCGAAGAAGAAGCCGCTCGACACGCTGTCGCCCGACGAACTCGGCGTGGACGTGACGCCGCGCCTGACGACGCTGCGCGTTGCCGAACCGCCGAAGCGGCAGGCCGGCGTGAAGGTGGCCGACGTCGCCGAACTGGTCGCGAAGCTTCGCAACGAAGCCAAAGTGCTGCGCTGAGGAACCCCTGACATGAACATTCTGGTCATTGCCGAACACGACAACGCCGCGCTGCGCCCGGCGACGCTGAACACGATTGCCGCCGCCTCGAAGATCGGCGGCGACATCACCGTACTGGTCGCCGGCCACGGCTGCGCCGGTGCGGCGAGCGCAGCGGCGGCGGTCGCCGGCGTTGCGAAGGTGCTGAACACCGACGCGCCGCACTTCGAACACGTACTGGCGGAAGACGTCGCCGCGCTCGTGCTGTCGCTGGCTGCCGGCTACACCCACCTGCTGGCGCCGGCCAGCAGCTTCGGCAAAAACTTCATGCCACGCGTCGCCGCGCTGCTCGACGTCGCGCAGGTGTCGGACATCGTCGCGGTGGAGTCGGCCGACACCTTCGTGCGCCCGATCTACGCCGGCAATGCGCTGGCCACGGTGCACAGCCGCGACGCGATCAAGGTCATCACGGTGCGCGCGACCGCGTTCGACCCGGCGCAGGCTGCCGGCGGCAGCGCTGCGATCGAAGCCATCCAGCCACCGGCGGCGACCGGGCTGGCCACTTTCGTGTCGCAGGAACTGTCGCAGTCGGCGCGCCCCGAACTGGGCTCGGCACGGGTCGTCGTGTCCGGCGGACGCGGGCTGGGCAGTGCCGAGGCTTACCACAGCGTGCTCGAACCGCTGGCCGACAAGCTCGGTGCCGCGCTCGGCGCCAGCCGCGCCGCGGTCGATTCGGGCTACGCGCCGAACGATTCCCAGGTCGGTCAGACCGGCAAGATCGTCGCACCCGATCTTTATATTGCAGTCGGTCTTTCGGGTGCCATCCAGCATCTGGCCGGCATGAAGGAATCGAAAGTCATCGTCGCCATCAACAAGGACGCCGACGCACCGATCTTCCAGGTCGCCGACTACGGCCTGGTCGGCGACCTGTTCGAACTGGTCCCCAAGCTGGTTGCGGAGCTGGGGTAGCCGGAGCTGGGAGCAGGTGGGAAGTCGCAGGTAAGTCTTTCGCCGCCGCGTTCGGCGGCACGGCATCAACGGGCCGCCAGAGCCCCGGAGGAGTGAGCCATGAGTGAATACATTGCCCCGCTGCGCGACATGCGTTTCGCGCTGGAACTGGCCGGGCTGGCCGAAGTGGTGGCGCTGCCCGGGCTGGAGGATTCGAGCCCGGACGTGGTCGATGCCGTGCTCGACGAGGCCGCGCGCTTCACCTCCGAAGTGCTGTCGCCGCTGAACTGGATCGGCGATCGCGCCGGCGCCACGCTGGGCGCCGATGGCCGTGTGACGCTGCCGGAGGGCTTCAGCGACGCCTACCGGCAGTACGCGGAGAACGGGTGGAACGGCATGGGCTGCGACCCGGCACATGGCGGAGCGGGCATGCCGCATGTGGTGGTCGCGATGATCCAGGAAATGGTGATGGGCGCGAACATGGCATTTTCGCTGTGCCCGCTGCTGACCGCTGGCGCCATTGAAGCGCTGTCGCTGTGTGGTTCGGATGAACAGAAGCACCTGTACCTGGACAGGATGGTGAGCGGCGAATGGACCGGCACCATGAACCTGACCGAGCCGCAGGCCGGCTCCGACCTCGCCGCCGTGCGCACCCGCGCCGAGCCGCAGGCAGACGGCAGCTGGCGTGTGTTCGGCCAGAAGATCTACATCACCTTCGGCGAGCACGAACTGGCCGACAACATCGTGCATCTGGTGCTGGCACGTACGCCGGGCGCACCCGAGGGCATGAAGGGTATTTCGCTGTTCATCGTGCCCAAGTTCGTTCCGGACGCCGACGGAAGGCCGGGCGCGCGCAACGACGTGCGCTGCGTGTCGCTGGAACACAAGCTGGGCATCCATGCCAGTCCGACCTGTGTCATGGCCTACGGCGACGACGGTGGCGCGATCGGCTGGCTGTGCGGCGAGGAGAATCGCGGCATCGAGTACATGTTCATCATGATGAATGCCGCGCGTTACGCGGTCGGCCTGCAGGGCATCGCGGTCGCCGAGCGCGCGCTGCAGCGCGCGATGGACTACGCGCGCGAGCGGGTGCAGGGTAGCGAAGCGGGCATGAAGTCGGGCGAGCGCGTCGCCATCATCCGCCACCCGGATGTGCGCCGCATGCTCATGCTGATGAAGTCGCAGGTCGAGGCGATGCGCGCGCTGGCCGCCGTGACGGCGGCGTCGCTGGACCGCGCCGAACATGACCCCGACCAGGAGGCGCGTTCGCGCGCACAGGGTTTCGTCGAACTGATGATTCCGCTGGTCAAGGGCTGGAGCACCGAAACCGCCAACGACATCGCTTCACTGGGCGTGCAGGTGCATGGCGGCATGGGCTACGTCGAGGAAACCGGTGCGGCGCAGTACCTGCGCGACGCACGCATCACCACGATCTACGAAGGCACGACGGCCATCCAGGGCAACGATCTGGTTGGCCGCAAGATCGCGCGTGACGGCGGTGCCGCCGCGCGCGCAGTGATCGCCGACATGCATGCGCAGTGCGCTGCGCTTGAGGCGACCGGTGATGCGGCTCTGGTCGTGATCGCCGCCGGCCTGCGCGACGCGGCGCAGGCACTGGAGCGCGGCGTGGACTTCGTGGTCGGACATTTCCGCAGCGATGTGCGTGCCGTGCTGGCCGGGGCGGTGCCGCTGCTCGGCCTGTTCGGTCGCGCCGCCGGCGGCTGGCAGATGGCGCGTGCGGCGCTGCTGTCGCACCGTCACCTGGCCGGCGGCAGCACCGACGCAGGCTTCCATCGCGCCAAGATCGCCAGCGCCCGTTTCTACGCCGACCATGTGCTGAGCCAGTGTGCCGGACTGGCGCATGTCGTGTGTCAGGGGGCGGCCGCGACGCTGGACGAGTCGCTCGACTGACACAGCCACCTTCTGGCGCGCGCTCGCGGCAGCCTTCCGGCTGCTGCGACCACAGTCAATGCAGTGCGCCCTGTTGGAGCGGCCCCTTTGAGAGCGGCGGCCTGTGGGAGCGGCTGTGGGAGCGGCGGCCTCGCCGCGATCAGTGCCGCGATGGTCGTTGTGCAGCGTGCGTATCGCGGCGAGGCCGCCGCTCCCACAGCAGGCTCCCACAGCAGGCTCCCACAGCAGGCTCCCACAGCAGGCTCCCACAGCAGGCTCCCACAACCCAGGCTCCCACAACCCAGGCTCCCACAGCCCAGGCCCCACGACCCGTGTTCCGAGAACCCGGCATGGCCGCCGGCTGCCAGAGCGGGCGTACTACTGACCGAGCACCTTCTGCACCAGCGGATGCTGCACGCGGCGCTCGGCGGAAATGGCGTAGAAGTGCTCGACCACCTCATCGCNTCAGGAGCACAGCCCGGAACCCTGCAGTACCCTTCGCAGCCCCGGTTCCCGTCAGTCCGCCGACGTGGTGTCGTCGACCGGTGCTTTCTGCATCGCCTTTTCTGCCTTGGCCGCGCGATCGGCGGCCAGCATCCGGGCGCGCGATTCCGGGGTTTCGAGGCTGACGCGGCCGATGGCGCCGTCGCGATAGTCCTGCAGCAGGGTGAACGATGCCTTTTCGTAATCCGGCGCACCGCCCTTGATGCGGTAGCCGCGCCGCGCGGCAATGTGCTGGATGACCGACACGCCGTCCATGTCCGGCGTGCAGCCGTAGCGGGCGGTCATCAGTGCCGGGTACTTCGCCTGCAGCAGGTTGCCGAGAAAGGTCGCGACCTCTTCGTCGATGATGGCGTTGCGGCCGATGGCATGGCTGGCCGCCAGCATCAGGCCGTCGCTTTCATGCTCGATCTTCGGCCACATCAGGCCCGGCGTGTCGTACAGCGTGAGCCGCGGCGTCAGGTGGATGCGCTGGATGCTCTTGGTGATCGCCGGCTCGTCGCCGGTCGCGGCGACATGCTTCTTCACCAGCGCATTCATCAGCGTCGATTTGCCGACGTTGGGGATACCCATGATGATGAGGCGCAGCGGTTTGAGGTTGTCGTCACGATGCGGTGCGAGCGACTGCGCAAGCTGCTCGATGCGTTTTGCGTCGCCCGGCTTGCGCGCCGAAATCGACACCGCCTTCGTGTTCGGCTGGGCGTTGAAATGCTTCAGCCAGGCTGCCGTCGCTTCCGGGTCGGCCAGATCGGCCTTGTTCAGCAATTTCAGGCAGGGCCGGTTGCGATGCGTGCGGATGGCGTGGATCAGCGGATTGCTGCTCGCGTCGGGTAGACGTGCGTCGAGCACCTCGACCACCACGTCGACCGACTTCATCGCGTCGGTCGCGTGCTTGCGCGCGGCGGTCATGTGACCGGGGAACCACTGGATGGACATGTGGGACGGACAGCTGGATAAGGCCGTCATTCTACCGGTCGACCGGCAGCCGGCGCGCCGCTGCACAATCCCCTGTTCCAGCGGCAGGGCGACCGCGATTGAATGACGACGGAACGAGGAGACAACGATGCTAGTCCGACTGATCTACGCCAGCCGCGTCCAGCCCGACGTCGGGCCGGGCGATATCGACCAGATCCTGCAGGTTTCGCAGGCGAACAATGCGCGGGACGGCATCACCGGCGCCCTGTGCTACACCGGCAGCGTGTTCCTGCAATGCCTGGAAGGTGGCCGCGATCAGGTGAATGCTGCCTATCACCGCATCGTGGCCGATGCGCGGCACCGCGATCCGCTGCTGCTGGAGCTCAAGGAAATCGCGCAGCGCGACTTCACCGACTGGGGCATGGGGTACGTCGGCTATACCGCCGAGAACCGGGCGCTCTTCCTGAAGTACTGTCCGCGCCCGGAATTCGATCCCTACACGATGTCGGCCGCGTCGGTCGAGGCGCTGTTTCAGGCGCTCATCGGCGTGGCGCGCTGGAAGTCAGCGCGCTGAGGCGCTCGGGTGCGGCGCACAGTGCCAGGGATGCGCCGAGCCGCGCGGCGCCCGAATCGGCATCGGCCTGCAGCAGTGCCACGCCGAGATCGGCGCGTTTCCACGACGGGTCGAGCGCAATGTCGCGCATCAGGTTGAACCGCCCCTGTGCGTCGGGCGTGAACGGGCCGATCAGGGTGCGCACGACGAAGTCGTGCTGCAAGGTGCGCCCTGCGTTTTCGCCACCCGAAATCTTCGACCCCAGCATGCGTTCATATACGGCGACGTAACCCACCGAGTCGCCCGGCAGCGTGGTGCGCGCATCGACCTTGAGCACCTGGCCGCGCAGATCAAGCGACAGCGTTACGTCGGCGGCCGGTTCCGGCGACTTGCGCGCCAGCATCGAACGCACCGTGTCGGCCGAACGCCAGCCACGGAAGTCGTCTCCAGACAGCCTGACCTGCGGCGTGTAGACCACGCTGCCCCCCTCGGCGCGTGCCAGCCGGCGCTGTCGTGCGGAATGGGCGCCGGATGAGTACGGGTCACGCCAGCCCAGGTAATCCCAGTAATCGACATGGAAAGCCAGCGGCACGACCTGCTGCGCGTCGGCCGCCTGTTTCAGCGAACGCAGCCAGTCGTCGGCCGGCGGGCAACTGCTGCAGCCCTGCGACGTGTAGAGCTCGACCACCGGGACCCAGCTGCGGGTGGCCTGGCAGGGTGGTGCGCTCTGCGCGAGCACGAAGGGAGAAAGCGCGGCAGCCAGCAGGCCGGGCAGGACAGGACGCAGTGACATGGACGGTCTCCGGCAATGAGTATGTGCAGATGACCGGTGTCGGTCCGCTGTCCTTACGGACATACCGTCAGGCGTACTCGACCGAACCATCCGAACGCGGGTCGGCGGCGCCTTCGATGCGGCCGTCGGGGTGGCGCACGATGAGGCCGGCGTGGCCGGCGCTTTCGTCGAATTCGAGCAGAGATTCGACGACATGACCCCGCTGGCGCAGCGCGTCGAACACTTCGGGCGCAAAGCGCGACTCCAGTTTGAGGGTGTCGCTGTCCGAGCCCCAGGTGCGGCCGAGCAGCCAGCGCGGCGCCGCGACGGCGGCCGTCACGTCGTCGCCGAACAGCAGGTGGCGCAGCAGCACGGCGGCCTGGAACTGCGGCTGTCCGTCGCCACCCATCGAACCATAGACGACCGTGCGCCCGTCAGTCAGCTGGGCGATCGGCGGGTTGAGCGTATGGAACGGCTTGCGGCAGGGTTCCAGTGCGTTGAGCGCGCCGGTCGCCAGCGAAAAGCTGATGCCGCGGTTCTGCCACAGCACGCCGGTGTCGCCGGCGATCACGCCACTTCCGAACTCGTGGTAGATGCTCTGGATGAAGCTCACAGCGCGGCCTTCGGCGTCGACCACACCCATCCACACCGTATCGCCCGGCGCGCCGCTGACCCAGCCACCGGCGCGCTGCAAGTCGATGCTGTCGGCCAGCATGTCGAGGCAGTCGTCCGACAGCAGCGACTGCGCGTCCGTGCGCATGCGTGCCGGATCGGTCAGGTGACGGTCGCGGATCACGAAGGCCTGGCGCGTCGCCTCGACCACGCGATGGATGAATTCGGCAGACTGGCCATGCAGTCCGTCGAGCCCGAGGCGGTCGAGCTGACCGAGTATCAGCAGCGACAGCAGACCCTGGGTGGGTGGTGGTGTGTTGTACACATGGCCAAGGCTGTGCGCGAGCTTCAACGGCGTGCGCCATTGCGCGCGATGCGTCAGGAAGTCGGACAGCCGCAACGGGCTGCCTGCGGCGCCCAGCGCGGAGGCCATGCGGCGCGCCAGGTCGCCGCGGTAGAAATCTTCGAGCCCGGCGCGCGCCAGCTGGGCGAGCGTGTCGGCCAGACGTGGCTGGCACAGCACGTCGCCGGCCTGCGGTACCGTTTTGTCCGGCATGAAATGCGCGGCGAAGCCGGGCTGATGGCGCAGTTCGTCCTGCTTCGCGCGCAGGCCGCGTGCCAGGCTGCGCGAAACCGGCGTGCCGGTCCGCGCATGGTGTTCGGCATCGCGCAGCAGGCGCGACAGCGGCAGGTGCCCACCCGCCTGAGCCGCCGCTTCAAGCGCCAGTTGCCAGCCCGACACCGTGCCGGCCATCGTCAGTGCGGCCAGCGGACCGCGTGTCGGCAGGCGGTTGCGCACGTCGTGGTCGGCATACCAGGTACGACTGGCGATCACCGCCGCGGCGCCGCAGGCGTCGATCGCGCGCGGCGGCTGGCCCGGTTCGGCGATCAGCCAGAAGCCGTCGCCGCCGAGCGCGTTCATGTGCGGGTAGACGACGGCGATCGTCGCGGCCGCGGCGATCATGGCTTCGATCGCGTTGCCGCCTTCGCGCAGCACGTCGCGCGCCGATTCGCTGGCCAGGTGATGGGGGGCGACCGCGATGCCGCGGGCAGTGGGTTTCATCGGGGCATCTCCATGGGCGGCCGCGCAGGCGGGTTCTAGTGCCCCCGTATGGTGCATCAAGCGGCATCGCCTGCGCGGTTTTCAATGAATTTCCCAGGCAAACGGCCGCCTGAACACGGTTACAGTCTGCATGCGGGCATCGCGGCTGGCGGCATGCATCTTGCGTCCTGCAATCATCTTCGACGGCGTACTGCGCCATATCTGCATACGGAAAGTATCGATGCGTCACAAGTATTCGCTGTCTGCCTGGCGTAACCGACTGCGGCTTGCCTGGTTCGATTTCAAGTCACCGACCCTGCGCCGGCGCAATCAGGCCTATTTCAAGGTATGGCTCGGCCGTCTCGTGCTGTGGGGCGGTGCGGTCGTGGTGGGCATGCTGGCGGTCGGCTTCGCACAGTTGTCCGACCTGGCCATTCACCACTTCCGTGCCATGGCAAGCGAGAACCCGTGGTGGCCCTTCCTGCTGACGCCGCTCGGCGGCGCGCTGTGCGTGTGGGCGACGCGGCGCTGGTTTCCGGGTGCCGAGGGCAGCGGTATTCCGCAGACCATCGCAGAAATGTCACGACCGGAAGACCGCAGCTGGAAGCCGCTGCTGTCGCTGCGCATCATCGTCGGCAAGATCGTCATCGGCACAGCGGCCGTCGGCAGCGGGTTTTCGCTTGGCCGCGAAGGTCCCACCGTGCAGATCGGTGCATCGATGCTCAATGCGTTGCACCGTCTGTTGCCGGGCGGCCTGCACATTCCGCGCACCCACATGCTGGTCGCCGGCGGCGCCGCCGGCATTGCTGCGGCCTTCAACACACCGCTGGCGGGCATTGTGTTCGCCATTGAAACGCTTTCGCGCAATGTCGAGTCGCGCATGAGCGGTCTCATCATCACTGCCATCGTGCTGGCCGGCATCGTGTCACAGGCCTTTCTCGGCAAGGCAAGTTACTTCGGCCAGATCGCCATCGCCGGTACCGACCGCGAAATGGCGCTTGCCGTGGCCATCACCGCGCTGGTGTGCGGCGTCGCGGGCGGCCTGTTCTCGCGCATGCTCATCATCAGTTCCACGTCGTGGAAGGGACGGATGGCGGAGTATCGACGCGACCATCCGATCCGCTTTGCCGCCGCCTGCGGCGTGCTGGTCGCCGCACTCGGCTACGTCACCGGCGGCAGCAGCTTCGGCAGCGGCTATGGCGAAACCCGTGCGCTGCTCGAAGGCGACACGTCGCTCGAGTGGTACTACGGCCCGGCCAAGTTCCTCGCCACGCTGATTGCCTACCTGTCCGGCCTGCCGGGCGGCATCTTTGCGCCCAGCCTGGCGATCGGTGCCGGCATCGGTCACGATCTCGCGCCGCTGATCGGCCAGCAGGACGCGCCGGGCATGCTGCTGGTGCTGTGCATGGCCGGCTTTCTCGCCGCGGTGACCCAGTCGCCGATCACCTCCTTCATCATCGTGATGGAAATGGTCGACGGCTATTCGGTGGTGATCGGCCTGATGGCGGTATCGCTGCTGTCATCGGGGGTATCGCGCATCTTCAGCCAGCCGCTGTATGAAACGGTGGCGCGGCACATGGTGGCGCGTAACGGCGGACCGATCGTGGCGCCGCGGGAGGAAAAGCCGTAAATGACCTGTCCGGGTCAGTGCGCGGCGTTATCGAACGCGCGTGCCCCGAAAGCGCGCCACCCTGCGGGAACGATGGAACACAGCGCAAAACGCTGTCCGTTGGTCACGATGATCAGGTGCTCCTGGCGGGCTGCGGACATGACGTCGACAACGCGGTCATCGACCGAGATGCTGCGCAGGCGGATGGCTGCAATGGGTTGGATGGCCGGCATCATGTCAGTGGCGGTAGTGCGCCCGCCTGTCTTGCGCCGGTTGCGTCCGGGCTTTTCGATATTTCGTATTGCGCGTTGTGCCGGATGGCGACGTGTTGCCTGGCTCATGCTCGACCCCGCTCAAGTCAGGCCCCGGGCGGATGCCCGGTGAATCCGGACCCGCCGGATCAGGGTGGGCCTGCTTCAGTTAGCGGTCGCCGTGCGCAAAGCCTGAGCGCCGATCTGCATCAATCGACGCTTCGTGACGCATGTTTACATGTCCTCGAACAGAGGTTGCCGGCAACGCTGCGCACGACCGGCCAACTCGCGAGGCAGGCTCAACGCCGTGCGTCAGACGCCGCCCTTGTTCGATCCGCCGGTCTCCACCATCTTCTGCGCGCCGGCCACGAAGGCCCGGGCCTTGTCGTCTTCAGGCTTGGCGAGATCGATGTCGGATGGCGGAATGACCACGCCGCGCCGTGCGGCGGGACGCGCGTCGATGACGTCGATCCAGCGCTTCAGATGCGGCAGTTCGTCGATGTTCAGGCCGGACCACGGATAGGTGCGCACCCACGCCCAGTTCGCGATGTCGGCGATCGAATAGTCGCCGGCGAGGAATTCGTGTTCCTTCAGATGGCTGTCGAGCACGCGGAACAGCCGCATCGACTCGCCCTGATAGCGGTCGATGACCGGTTGCAGCTTCTCCGGGAAGTAGCGGAAGAACACATTGGCCTGACCCATCATCGGGCCGACGCCGCCCATCTGGAACATCAGCCACTGCAGCACGCGCGAGCGGCCCTTCATGTCCGACGGCATCAAGCGGCCGGTTTTTTCCCCCAGATAGATCAGGATGGCGCCTGATTCGAATACCGCGAAGTCGTCCTCCGCGCGATCGATGATGGCCGGAATGCGACCGTTCGGATTGATCGCGAGGAACCACGGTTCCTTCTGGTCGCGCGCCGACAGCGACAGCGCATGCACCGTGTAGGGCAGCGCAAGTTCCTCCAGCGCGATGGAAACCTTGTGGCCGTTGGGTGTGGCGGCGGTATAGAGATCGATCATGATGCTCCCTTCGTTGGAATGGCCGACCTGCGGGTGGTCTCTGCGCCGCAGTGTAGCCTCCACCTTGCAGCGGAGCGAATTGACGGACGCGCTTGTGCGCCGGACAAAAAAAACGCCCCCGGCCAGACGGCCGGGGGCGTTTATCGCAACGAGGCCGTGAGGCTTAGTTTGCGGCGAACGGGTGCGTGGCCGAACCCTTCTTGGCAACCACTTCAGCAGCGGTCGGGGTGCCGGCGACTGCGCGAGCGATCGATTCCTTGACCGCGCGGTAGTTGAAGTCCTGGATCTTTGCGTCGTCTTCGGCCATCCAGTGGATGAACACGCCGACGCAGATGAACAGGTTGTCGGCTTCGTCAGCCGGGATCGTGCCGTCAGCGACGCTGTCGGCAACGGCCATCGCGACGCCGCGCTGTGCCGGGCCGAACATCTGGACAGCCTGCTTGGCGCCCTTGATGGTGACCTTGTTGAACATGACCGTAGCCGGCTTGCACAGCAGGTTCGGTGCAACGACGGCCAGCAGGGACGTGAAACCATCCTTGTTGTTGACCAGGGCGTTGGCGAAAGCGGCTTCTGCAGCGCTGCCACGCGGGCCCATGATCAGGTCGATGTGAGCGACTTCATTGCCGTCACCAACCAGGGATTCACCAACACACAGACCATTAATCTTCGCCATATCGAATCTCCTCATTACTAGGCAAGTTATAGGGGGTTACCCCCTGTGGTAGCCCGCGTTCCGGGGTACGAAACACAGGATAAAAACTTCGTTGTGGTGCGCTTCTGGTGCCTTTGTGATGCTTTCTTGCTTTTGGTTGCATCCTGGCGCCGTCATGCGCCGGCAATTACCAGCGCGCCGGCCAGGAAGGCTGTCACAACCGTCAGGTCTGCGCTCGTTCCGGGATTGATGCCCGCCGTTTTCAGGCGTTCGTCCCATCCCCTCAGTGTGTCTTGCATCATAACCGGATCATCCGCCCGTTCAAACCCGCCCAGCAGACGTATCGCCGTGTTGCGCACCGATAGCGCCGTTTCCGGACCATGTTTGCGCATGATGTGGGTGTCGGGAATCAATGCGAGACAGAACATGAACACTTTGGCCGCCGCCCATGCTTCACTGCACCATCGATCACGCGCCGCCAGATGGACCGGCAACAGGTGGTGGTGCACCAGTTCGTAGCCACTTGCGTACAGCGCGGCGATGCTGTCGCGGTGCGCGGCGAGCTGCATGGCCTGCAGCAGCGTGATCCGTGCTTCGCCCGCCACGTCGTGATCGTCGCGCCGACCCAGCCCGGCCGGCTGCGCCAGACGGATTGCCTCATAGGCGTGTGACGCGTCGGTGACAGTGAGTTCGGCCAGCGTGCGCCGCAGCGAGACGTACAGGCTTTCCTCCGGCTGGCGATGCAGCGCAGCATGGGCGATCGGCGCGCAGCCCAGTACGATGCCCAGATTGGTGTTGCATCCGACCGCCTGCCAGGTGGCGCGCATCGCCCCTTCGATGCGTTCGCCGACTGTCGCGTCCGCGCGACAGATCGGCCCGGCGGCTGCGTCGGCGCTGGCAAGGAAATCGGCCACCTGCATGCGATGACCGGCGCCATGACGGCCGACATTGCCCGGTTTCAGCGCCTCGACGTCGAGCCGGCACGCGTGCAGGAAGGCGCTTTCCAGCGCAGCCTGACGCGCGATCCGGCCGGTGTCGGGCGGCAGCGTCATCAACATGCGATCTCGCCCGCTGCCGGGCAGCGGCGCAGCAGGTCGTCGGCCAGCGCTTGCGCGATGTTCAGGCTGGTGACGCCCTGCAGGCCCTTCCAGGCCGGAATGCTGTTGACTTCAAGTACGGTGAGCCGGCCGTGATCGTCGCGCAGGATGTCGACGCCGGCGTAGTCCATGCCGGTGGCGCGGGCCGCATCGACCGCCAGCCGGGTGAGCGCCTCGTCGGGCGGAATGGCTTCGCAGCGTCCGCCCTGTGACACATTGTTCAGCCAGCTGCGGCCCTTGCGCAGCATGCCGGCCACCGGCTTGCCATCGATCACCATGATGCGCCAGTCGCTCCATTCGCCCAGCGCATCGCGCGAGCGGGCGCTGTAGCGCTGCATGTACCAGACGTGGCCGACGCTCTCTGCGTCGGGCAGCGCATCGCCAGCCGTCAGGCGCACGATACCTTCGCCCTGCGAGCCGAACAGCGGCTTGACCAGCACGTCGTGGCCGGCGGCGAATTCGCGCATCAGCACCGCGCGCGCCTCGCTTTCACCCTCGGCCACCCAGGTCGGCGGCGTCGGAATGCCGGCGTGGTGCAGCAGCACGCTGGTCATCGCCTTGTCCACGCTCTTTTCGATGGCGCGGGCGTGGTTGTAGACCGGAATGCCCAGCTCGCCCAGGTAGTGCAGGAAATCCATGCGCAGCACCACCTGCTGCAGCGTGCCGCCGGCCACGCCGCGCACGAACACGGCCTGTGGCAACGTCTGTTCGAAGCCGGGCATGACGACACCCGACACGCCGCGCTGCAGGTCGATGTGGCACGCGCCCAGACTGACATAGCGCGCCAGCAGGCCGCGCGCCCGGAAAGCCTCGACCAGGCGCTTGCCGTGCCAGCCCGGCTCGTCGGTGACGATGGCGATGTCGGCCTGCTGCGCACCCATGGCGCTTACTTGCCCTCGCCGAACGAACGGCCGAGCAGTTCGGCATTGATCTGGCCGGCACGGAAGCTCTTGCCGGTGCGCAGATTGCTGACGATGACGCGTGCCGGGGCGAACAGCATCGGGTCGATCTTGTAGAAGTCGTACTTCACTTCCTTGAACACCTCGGCGAACGGACGGCCATAGTCGCGCGACGAGGATGACGGCAGTTTCTGCGCCAGATCGGCCGCCGAATCGTCGTCGCTGTCCACATAGAGTTGTGCCACGCCGCCGAACAGGATGGCGTCGTTGGTGCGACCCATGGCGTTCAGGAAGTCGGGCGCCGGCGGCGCGACCGGCGCGCTGGCGGCCCCGTCGACCACCTGGGTCAGAGGAAAGCCCAGCGCATGCACCTTGTGCAGCGCGACTTCGAGTACGCGGCCGACCACCTGCACGGTACCGGCCAGGCTGCGCGTCGGCGTCAGGATCAGCGTCACGGCGTCGTCGGCAACAGCGCAGTCGCGGCGGATCTTGGCCAGCACTTCGGCCGGCGGCTGACGATCGACTTCAAGTACCAGCACGGCGTGCTTCGCATCGTCCTTGTAGCCGAGTTCTGCAAACAGCGGCTCCTTGACGGCCAGCGCACGGCCCGGACCGGACCCGAGCGCATGAAACGCCTCCTTGCCTTCGCCGTGCGACAGGCTCCAGCCGGCGTACTGGCTGGCCAGGCAGGCGACGACCGGATGGGTCGAGTGCACGTTGATGGTCAGCGGCCAGTGTGCATCACGGGTATTGAAAGTTGCGGTGCCCAGACCGCCCATGCAGATTTCGGTGATGCGGCGACCGGCTTCGATGCCGCCGTGGCAGTGGATGCCGGCGTCGATGACGCGGCCGCCGCCGGGCAGGGCATCAACCTTGACGCGCAGCGCATCGGCGTCGCGTACCAGGCCCTCGACCAGATCCATGACGTATCGGCCCACGCTGGGCTGGGCACCGGTCAGGACCGGTCCGTGTTCTGCAGTGCTCATGCGCTTCTCCTCGGAATGACAAGATCGTTGTTATGGTCTGTTGCAACTGCTCCGGCGGACGGTGCGATCCGGTGCAGCACTTCTTCATGGCGTTGCTGCAACTGCGTGCGAACGCTGTTTTCATCATGGCCTGCGGCGTGCGCAGTGCAGACTGGTGTTGCCTTTGCGACCAGGCTGCCGGCAGCCGGCAGATCGGTGCAGCCGCCGGGCCACCGGACGCCGTCGCCGATGACCAGGTCGTGCGGTGCATAGACCACGCGCAGGCCGAGCAGCGTGCGCGACGGTGACAGCACCACATCGTTCAGTTGCCCGGCACAGGCGGCCACATGGGCTGCGAACAGGCCGCCTTCAACCCGGTTCTCGTACAGCGCGAGTGTTGCGGTCGGCCGCGGGTTGATTTCCAGCAGCACGTGACGGCCGCCCCGCAGCACCAGATCGGCACCGTTCAGTCCGCGCAGTCCGAACGCCTGCACGATGGCGTTGACATCGCGCTCCAGCGCGGCCAGCTGCGCGTCGTCGAGCGGCAGGTCACTCACCGCTTCGCACCAGGCGTACGGCCCGGCAATCGCCCCCGGAAACTGCCGGCTGACGCCGACGATGCGGCCGCGGTGGCCATCGGCGAGGAACAGCACCGAAGCTGGAACGCCCGCCGCGTGCGCCTGCGCGTGCCAGCCCGCCGGTATCGCTTCGCCGCCGCGCGCTGGTCGCACATGTGCGCCGCCGCAGGCACCGGTCTGTTTCATCAGCCAGCCCTCGGGCGCCCGACCTTCACTGCGCATCGCCGCAAAGCGCACGCCCGCCCGCTGCAGGCCGGCGGCCAGCGTGTCCGGCGCCTTGCAGTGCTGTACGGTCACCGCAGCGTTGCCGATGCGCGGGGCTGATGCGTGGCGTGCGAGGTCCAGCGCGGAAAGCAGATCAGGCCGTCGCTCGAAGCCCGACCCGGCGACGATGCCGTCGCAGTCTCCGGCCAGTCCGGCGATCAGCGCAGGCAAATCGTCGCCGAAGGCGCCATCGCGAAAATCCGCCCTGACGGTACGTCGGGCCAGCGCCCGTGTGTCGGTGTCGGCGAACGGATCAATCACGTCGCAGGTCCAGCCTGCCGAGACGCACGAGTGCGCCAGCGCGCGTGCGCTGCCCGAAACGATGAGCCAGTGCGGCACCGGCGTGGTTTCCAGCCCGGTACGGTCAGGCCACCAGTTCGCGGGCGGTGGCGAAGGCGTCGCGGAAGTCGAGATAGACCGGCTTGTCGGTATTGATCATGCGCTGGAACAATCCGCGCTGGCACAGGTACTTCACGTTGCCGATGGCCAGTGCGCCGATGCCGACCGCCTTGCCCGAACCGGATTCCAGCGGCTTGCCGTCGTCCATCACGCCCAGACCTTCGACGCCGGCAGGCGGCACCGCGTTGACGTCGGCAGCCACCAGCAGCGAGGTCGCGGACATCAGCTGCGCCTTGCTCAGCACCTGGATGCCGGCCTTTGCCGTGCACAGGATGATGTTGGCCTGCGGCATCAGGTTTTCCTTCTGTTCGTTTGATCCGGCCTCGACCGGCAGCACCGACGAGCCGTAGCGCGTATTCACCACCTCGGAGGCGACGCGGGCGCGCATGGCGCTCGAATGGCTGCCGACCAGCACCTTGGCGCCGGCGCTCGAGGCGAGTACGGCTGCGGCGGTACCCACCGGTCCCGTTCCGCCGAGGACCAGCACGGTCTTGCCTTCGAGTTCGGTGTTGTGCGCCTTGCGCAGCTGGCGTTCGACACAGGCAACCAGCGCGGCCGCGGTGGTGAAGGCGCCGCTCGGATCAGCGAACACCGACACTTCGAACGGCGGCACCATCGCGTTGCGGCAGGCGTCGAGCATGTCGGCCGCCAGACCGATGTCGCGGCCTCCGATGAACAAGCCGGTGCGCTTCACGCCATTGGGGCCGCGCGAAAAGATCGCGTCCTGCGTCAGGCCGTAGATCTGGTCGAGTCCGACGCCGGAATACGGCATCAGAACCTGGTAGCCCGCATCACACGCCATGTTCACGTCGAACGGGCTGATGTTGTTGGTCGGGCTGAACATGTGAAGGATGTAGGGGTTTTCCATGGTCTGTCTCACTCTTTCCGCCCGAAGGCTGCGTACTCTGGTTACGTCGTTGTCAGGTGCGTGCTTGCATGGGCCACAGGGGGGCCCGGTACTTATTCACGGCTGGTTGCGGCAGCAATTGAAGTCTGTCGCGAGGTCCAATGCGCACCTTCATTGCGGGCAGCACAAATCATCAATTCGAGTCCGGCTGCATCCGCGTAGCGTTCGCGCACCGCCCCGACCATGGCCTGCGCATCGGCCTCCGATGCGGCCAGCGCGAAGCCGGTCGGCCCCCAAGAGCTTTGGCCGATGCAGGCTGCGCCCAGTTCCTGCAGGGTCAGCGCGACCTCGCCCACCCGCTTGCTGGTGTAGCGGCCACCCTGTGCCGGCGAAAAATAATCGCCGACGCAATGCTGCAGTTCGTTGATCGCAGCGCCGAACAGGTCGATGTCTTCCTCGGCCAGCGCCGGCAATGCGCGCATCAGTACCAGCCGGCTGAGCCGGTCGGCCACACCCGACGCATAGGGCGGCAGCACGCGGAATGCTTCCTTCTCGGCGCTGCCGTGCAGGCCGCGGCACGCGTGATCGAAAATCAGCACCATGCGCCAGGCAGCCGGAAAACGCATCTGCGCGATGATCGGGGGCGGTGCGTCGACCGCGCCGCGACCGCCATCGACGATGAAGCCGCCGCCATCGAAACTGCCGATGCCGATGCCGGAGCGGGCACCCCGGTCAAGCAGGCTGGCGACTTCGCGTGAATCCAGATTGAGTCCGTACAACCGGGCCAGCGCCATGCCGACCGCGAGGGCGAGCTGGGTACCGGAGCCCAGACCTGAATGCGATGGAATGGCATCGGTCAATGTGATGCGGGCCGGTGGCAGGTCGAAGCGCGTGCTCAGGTCAAGGGCGTAACGATGGGCGCGTTCGGCGTCGTGGCCGGTCACCTGTAGCGTGTCGGAGGGCTCGATCTCGACCACGGTGTTCAGCCCGTTCAACGTCAGGCCGACGCTGCCAAAGCGCCGCCCCATGCTGCCGTCGAGATCGATGAAGCCCAGGTGCAGACGCGCGGGGGCCCGGACGGTCAGGGCAGCGGCGGTTGCGTGTCTTGGGTTCATCGCGTCAATCATGGTCCGAAGAGCGCTGATTATCCCAAATTCGCCCGCTACACAGGGAAGGCTTGGATGTTGTGGTGCAGCGGCGGAGTCCGGTGTTGCCGGGTGACGTCGTTTTCGGATCGTGCTGTATCGCATGTGAAACAGACTGATCTCACGCGTTCGTCGTGACTTCGATGCTGCACTGCGGCACTCGAACGTCAGTCCGCACCCGCTTTTTGCATGTTGTATCGTGGCGAGTGCTGAGTGTGACCCAACTGATGAAACGGATGATTCATGACCCATGAAGCGACTTCGACTGTCGTCACCGAGGTGGCCTGTCCGCTGTGCGGCCACGCCTGCGACGATCTGAGCGTCGATACCGCCGGCGCTGCATTGGCGGTGGTGGCCCATGGCTGCGATCGGGCGGTCAGTGGATTTGCCCGCCTGGGCGCCGGTTCGACTGCCGCGACGCCGCGCATCGCCGGCCGTCCGGCTACGCTGGACGAAGCCTGTGCCGAAGCGGCCCGGCTGCTCGCCGCGTCGGCCCAGCCGGTGTTCGGCGGCATGGCGCTCGATGTGAGTGGCGCACGCGGTGCGATGGAACTGGTCGATCGGGCCGGCGGAGTCATCGACCACATGAACAACGAGTTCGGCTGGCGCGCCAGTCGCGTGGTCCAGGACGGCGGCGGCATCAACACCACGCTGGCCGAAGTGAAGAATCGCGCCGACCTGATCCTGCTGGTCGGCACCGATGCGGTCAGCGCGCAGCCACGCTTCTTCGAACGCTGCGTGTGGGTGAAGGAAACGATGTTCGACCTGCAACCGGCCAGCCGGCGCATCGTCTATCTTGGCGGCGGACTGGACACGCAGCCGGGCCACTCGCCGGACGGGCGTGCGCCCGACGTGTTCGACTTCGAGCGCAGCCGCATGCCCGAAGCGCTGTCGGTGCTCAACGCGCTGGTGGCGCAGCAGCCGGTGGCCGGCGATGCGCCGCTGGGCATTGCGCTGGCGCGCTGGCAGGCACTGGCCGACGCGCTGCTTGGCGCGAAGTACAGCGTGGTCGTGTGGGCCGGACCGGCATTCGAGGTGTCGCAGCTCGACCTGAATGTCGGCGCCATCGTGTCGCTGGTGCGTCGGCTCAATGTAACCACCCGCTGCAACAGCCTGCCGCTTGCCGGCAACGACGGCGACCTGTCGATGGGCGCCGTGCACACCTGGCAGACCGGCTATCCGATGCGTACCAGTTATGCCAGCGGCGCACCGAAGTTCGACCCGCTGCACAACGGCATCGACCGCCTGCTCGCGAATGGTGAAGCGGATGCGCTGGTGTGGATGTCCAGCCTGAACGACCTGCAGTCGCCGCCGGCCACCGGCGTGCCCACCATCGTGATCGCACCGCCGTCGCTGAAGCTGGCCGCCGAGCCGCAGGTCTACATTCCGGTCGCGACGCCTGGCATGCATCACACCGGTCACTTCGTGCGTACCGACAAGGTCGTGACGCTGCCGCTGCAGGCCTTGCGCAGGAGCGCGCTGCCGGCGGCCGGCGAGGTGGCGGTCGCCATCGCCACCCGTTTGAAGGAGGTGCAGTCGTGAGCGTCATCAAGCTGACCGGCGGCCGGGTGATCGATCCGGCAAATGGCGTCGATGATCAGGTACGCGACCTCTATATCCGCGATGGCCGGCTGATCGCCGCGCCGGACGCGAATGACAGGATCAGCGCCGAGTACAACATTTCCGGCCGCATCGTCATGTCGGGCGCGATCGACATGCACAGCCACATCGGCGGCGGCAAGGTGAACATCGCGCGCGAAATGCTGCCGGAAGACCATCGCGGCGATCCGGTCGAGCGCACCGAACTGACGCGTTCCAGCTGCGGTCACGCCGCGCCCGGCACCCTGGCGGCCGGCTACCGTTACGCCGAAATGGGCTACACCGCGGCGTTCGAGCCGGCGCTGCTGCCGGTCAACGCGCGCCAGGCCCACATGGAAATGGGCGACACGCCGATGCTGGACACCGGCGGCTACGCCATGCTCGGCAGCGATGATTTCCTGCTGCGCATGCTGGCGGCGAAGGAAGACCAGCAGGCGATCAACGATTACGTGGCGTGGACGCTGCACGCGACGCAGACGGTCGGCATCAAGGTGGTGAACCCGGGTGCGATTTCCGCCTTCAAGTTCAACCAGCGCAAGCTCGACCTCGACGAGCAGAACGCCTTCTACGGCATCACGCCGCGCGAGATCGTCAAGGTGCTGTCGCGTGCCGTACATGACCTGGGGGTGGCCAAGCCGCTGCACGTGCATGCCAGCAATCTGGGCGTGCCGGGCAATGTGGACACCACGCTGGGCACGATGGATGCGGCCGAAGGCCTGCCGGTCCACCTGACGCACATCCAGTTCCACAGCTACGGCACCGAGGGCGAGCGCAAGTTTTCGAGTGCTGCCGCCCGCATTGCCGAGGCGATCAACCAGAAGAAGAACGTGTCGGCCGACGTCGGGCAGATCCTGTTCGGCCAGACGGTGACCGCGTCCGGCGACAACATGGTGCAGTACCGCAACGCCGGTCACGGCTCGCCGAAGAAGTCGGTCATCATGGACATCGAGTGCGACGCCGGCTGCGGTGTGGTGCCGTTCAAGTACAAGGACCAGAACTTCGTCAATGCGCTGCAGTGGGCCATCGGCCTGGAAATCTTCCTGATGGTCGATGACCCGTGGCGCATCTTCCTGACCACCGACCACCCGAACGGCGCGCCGTTCACGACCTATCCGCACCTGATCAAGCTGCTGATGGACCGCAGCTTCCGCAACGCGATGCTCGACACGATCAACCCGGATGCGCGCGCGATGAGCAACCTGGCGGGTCTCGACCGCGAATACTCGCTGTACGAAATCGCGATCATGACGCGCGCCGGTCCGGCCAAGCTGATCGGCCTCGCCGATCGCGGTCATCTGGCGCCGGGCGCGGCGGCCGACATCGTGGTCTACAAGGAAGATGCCGACCGCGAGCGCATGTTCGAAAAGCCGGAACTGGTGTTCAAGGACGGCGAACTGGTGGTGCGCGACGGGCGCATCGTCAAGGTGGTGCGCGGCGGCACGCATGCCGTGAAGCCCGAATTCGACATCGGCATCGAAAAGAAGATCAAACCCTATTTCGAACGTTTCCATTCGGTGCGCATGAACAATTTCAAGATCAGTGACGACGAACTGTGCGAGTGCGGTGGCGGCTCGAAGCTGATCGCCCATGCCTGCCGGAAGCGGGGTTGAACCGATGATCATCAATGGCGTTGCAATCGACGACACCTTTGCCGAAGCATTCGGCATGCGGGGCATCCGCCTCATCATCACGGCCTATAACGAAACCTGGGCCCTGCATTCGGCCAATGCGCTGACCGGATTCGCGACCTCGGTCATCGCCTGCGGTGCCGAGGCGGGCATCGAACGCATGATGTCGCCCGACGAAACGCCGGACGGCCGTCCGGGCGTGTCGGTGCTGCTGTTTGCCGTGTCGAGCAAGGAACTGATCAAGCAGATCGAACGGCGGGTCGGCCAGTGCGTGCTGACGAGCCCGACCAGCGCCATCTTCGCCGGGCTGGACGAAGGCGACCCGGTGCCGCTGGGCAAGACGCTGCGCTACTTCGGCGACGGTTTCCAGACTTCGAAGCAGATCGCCGGCAAGCGCTACTGGCGCATTCCGGTGATGGATGGCGAATTCCTCGTGCAGGACACGGCGCGCATGGTGAAGGCGGTCGGCGGCGGCAACTTCCTGGTGCTCGCAGATACCCAGGTGCAGGCGCTCGAAGCATGCGAGGCGGCCATCGTCGACATGCGCAAGCTGCGCGAAATCGTCATGCCCTTCCCGGGCGGCGTCGTGCGTTCCGGCTCCAAGGTGGGCTCCAAGTACAAGGCGCTGTCGGCCTCGACCAATGACGCCTTCTGCCCGACGCTGCGCGGCGCGACCAAATCCGAACTCGACGAGCGCATCGGCGCGGTACTCGAAATCGTCATCGACGGTCTGACCGACGCGTCGGTGAAAAAGGCGATGGAGGTCGGCATGCGCGCGGTGTGCCGGATCGGTGCCGCCGGCGGCATCCGCCGCCTGTCGGCCGGCAATTACGGCGGCAAGCTCGGCCAGTTCCAGTACCACCTGCGGGAGATCCTGAAATGAGCGCCCTGACATTCACGCTGCGCAGCGCACCGGCCCAGCGCGTCGATGTCGGCATGCTGACGCCCACCGCACTGGCGGGGCAGCCGGTGTCCGACATCGCGGCCATCATGCTGAAGCTCGGCAAGCGGGCGCTGCGCGCGGACGAGCTGTTCGACATCGCCGGCGACGACGCGACCGACATCGTGTTCCGCGGTGACTGCAGCAAGCTCGAACGCATCGGCGCCGGCATGAAGTCCGGCCACGTCACCGTCGCCGGCGACGCCGGGCCTTACGTCGGCCAGGGACTGCTTGGCGGCACGATCACCGTCTCCGGTTCGGCCGGGGCCTTCTGCGCGACCGGCATGAAGGGCGGTCGCATCGACATCGCCGGCGACGTCGGCGAATCGGCTGGCGGTGCCATTCCGGGCGAGATGAAAGGCATGGCCGGCGGCCTGCTGCTGGTCGGCGGACATGCCGGCGACCGGTTGGGCGACCGCATGCGGCGCGGCCAGATACTGGTCGGCGGCAATGCGGGCGACTACTGCGGCACCCGCATGATCGCCGGCACCATTGCGGTGGCCGGCGCGCTGGGCGCCTATCCGGCGTACGGCATGAAGCGCGGAACGCTCATCCTCAACGCGCTGCCGTCGCAGATGCTGCCCACCATCGTCGATTGCGGTGCGCACCGGCTCGGTTTCCTCAGCCTGCTGTATGCGAGCTGGAAAGGGCTGCCCGGACCGTTCGGCACGCTCGACGCCGGTGCGTGCACGGTGCGTCGCTACATGGGCGACATGGCGGTCGGCGGACGCGGCGAACTGCTCGTACGCGGCTGATGACGGCGGCGGGTTGGTGGCCTGACTCGGCCTTCGGGCGGGTCAGGCGCAACGCAGCCGGGCGTCTGGTCGTGACGGACGCGCTGCTGCGCGAATGGCTGGCAAGGCCCGAACTGGCGCTCGTGGCGGACAGCTGTGACGCCGAACGCGCGCTGCTTTCCAGCCTGCTCGAAGTGCCGGCGCGCATCGTTGATCACGCCGAGATCGCTTCGATTGCCGACGCGGACGCGCGCGACAACTGGTTCGCCTTCATCGCCTTCCGCGACCGCGTGCTCGCCCGGCCGGACATCGAATCGGCGTGGCTCGAACTGTTTCTCGACGGTCTGAGCGGCATCGCGCCACTGTTCGTGCCGCAGCTCACCCAGCTCATCCTGCACGGCCTGCTCGAAGACTGCACCGGCAATGACGGCGCGCTGATGTGGCGCGCCGCCGAATTGTTCTTCCGCAGCCAGCGCGCAACACCGCACGCCGGACGCATCCTGATGGCCGATGCCGAAACGCTGGGCGACTACGCCGAAACCGGCGGCTTCGGCAACATCGGCCGCCTGATCCGGCAGGCCGGGGCGATTCCGCGCGCGGCCGAGCTCGACGTGCTCGACGCCGGCAACGCCGCCGAACTGTATGCGCGCGCCGGGCGCCGCGCCGTGCTGCCGCTGAATTTCGGCCAGCCTGCGCTGGACGCGCTGTGTCGCGTGATGGAGCGCTGGATCGCCCACTTCTACGGTGCTGCCGTCCGCATCACGCCGCAGCCGGACATCCGCGACGAACACTGGGCCTGGCACATCGGACTTGACCGCGAAGCGATGGACCTGCTCAACACGCTGTACGAAGGCGGTGAGCTGGCGCCCGACCGCCTGTCGCGCATCGTCGCGCTGTTCCGCCTCGACTTCCTCGATGCCCGCGACATGCGCGCCGAACTGCGCCGTGACGGCGCGGCGCGCCCGGTCTGGCTGGCACTGGCCATGGATGAAGACAGTCTGGTACAGATGAAGCCGCAGAATCTGCTGCTCAACCTGCCGCTGACAGGCACACACTGACGTCCATCGGGCGTGAGCCGACGCCCTGTTTGTTCCCTCATCCCCACGGGTTTTCAGCTTTTCTTGATCGCCCTCAAGCTTGCCTGCATTTGCTGAGTGCGCAAATGAAATCGTCGCGCAGCGCGTTTAGGATTGTGTCGAAACCCGAAGGAGCCTTGAAATGCGGCAGCCGACAGACACGCCTGCGCGGCCGGAAAACTGGCACGCGCTCACCGGCGCAGCCACCCTGACTTCGGTCGGCAGCGCGCGCGAGGCCGGACTGACCACCGACGAGGCGGCGCGCCGACTCGTGGCGGATGGCGCCAACAGCCTGCCCGTGCCGGCCGGGCGCAGCGTTGTGCAACGCCTGCTTGCACAGTTCGAAAACGTGCTCATCCGTGTGCTGATCGGTGCTGCCGTGGTGACGACGCTGCTCGGGCACCTGCTGGACAGCGCAATCATTGCCGGCGTGGTGCTCATCAATGCATTGATCGGCTTTCTGCAGGAGGGCAAGGCCGAAGCGGCCCTCGATGCCATCCGGAAGATGCTTTCGCCGCGCGCGCAGGTGCTGCGCGGCGGACGCCGGATGGATCTGCCCGCCGCGGAACTGGTCCGGGGCGACATCGTGTTTCTCGCGTCCGGCGATCGTGTTCCCGCCGATCTGAGGCTGCTCGACGTGCGCAGCCTGCGTATCGACGAGTCCGCGCTGACCGGTGAGTCGGTGGCGATCGACAAGCACACCGAGGTGTGCGCGGATGACGCGGCGCTCGGCGATCGCCGATCGATGGCTTTTTCCGGCACGCTGGTGACCTATGGTCAGGGGACGGGGGTTGTCGTCGCGACCGGTGCAAGCACCCAGATCGGCCACATCAGCACGCTTCTCGCCGGCGTGCAGGAACTGGCCACACCGCTGACGCGCAGGATGGCGGCCTTCAGTGCATGGCTGACCTGGACCATCCTCGGGGTTGCCGCACTGGCCTTCGGCTTCGGCATACTCGTCCGTGACTATTCGGTGGCGGACATGTTTCTCGCCGCGGTCGGTCTGGCCGTGGCGGCCATTCCGGAGGGGCTGCCCGCGATCATGACCGTGACGCTGGCCATCGGCGTCCAGCGCATGGCGAAGCGGCACGCGATCATCCGGCGCCTGCCGGCGGTCGAGGCGCTGGGATCGGTCACGGTCATCTGTTCGGACAAGACAGGCACGCTGACGCGCAATGAAATGACGGTGCAGCGTGTCGTCACGGCGCGCGACACCTTCCGGGTGAGTGGTGCGGGCTACGCGCCGCAAGGCGGGTTTGCACGCGGCGACGGTGAATGCGAACTGACCGACTGTCCCGAACTGGTCGAGATCGGCCGCACCGCGCTGCTGTGCAATGACGCCGCGCTGAACCCGGATGGCGAGGGCAGATGGGTACTTGCAGGCGATCCGACCGAAGGTGCGCTGATCACGCTGGCACTCAAGTCCGGCCTCGATGCGCGCCACGAATCGGACAGGCTGCCGCGCATCGACACCATCCCGTTCGAATCCGAACACCGCTTCATGGCAACCCTGCATCACGATCATCAGGGTCATGCCTTCATGCTGCTGAAGGGCGCGCCCGAGCGCGTGTTCGAACTGTGTCGCGAACAGCGCGAGGGCGGTGATGCGCAGCCGATTCAACTGCGCTACTGGCTCGCCAGCAGCGAGTCCGTCGCGGCCGAGGGCATGCGCCTGCTGGCGCTGGCCATCAAGCCGATGGACGCATCGGTGGGCACGCTGACGTTCGCCGACGTCGAATCCGGCGGCTTCACATTGCTTGCGCTGCTCGGACTCGCCGATCCGCCACGCGAGGAGGCGGTTGCCGCGGTGGCGCGCTGCCGCGGTGCCGGCATCGCCGTGCGCATGATCACCGGCGATCATGCCGTCACGGCCCGTGCGATCGGCGAACAGCTGGGTCTGGGCGACACGGTGCGCGTGCTCTCCGGCCCGCAGATCGAACAGATGGATGACGGGCACCTGCGCGCCGCGGTCGGTGGCACCGAAATATTTGCCCGTGCCAGCCCGGAACACAAGCTGCGCATCGTTCAGGCGCTGCAGGCGAACGGCGACGTGGTGGCGATGACCGGCGACGGCGTCAATGACGCGCCCGCCCTGAAACGCGCCGATGTCGGCGTGGCCATGGGTGACAAGGGCACCGAAGCTGCCAAGGAGGCGGCAGAGATGGTGCTGGCCGACGACAATTTCGCGTCGATTGCCGCCGCGGTGGAAGAGGGCCGCACCGTGTTCGACAATATCCGCAAGTCGGTCATCTTCATCCTGCCGACCGGCGGCGGCGAAGCCGGCATCCTGGTCGCGGCCATCCTGCTCGGCCTGACGCTGCCGATCACGCCGGCGCAGATCCTGTGGGTGAACATGGTGACCGCCGTCACCCTGTCGCTCGCGCTCGCATTCGAAACACCGGAAGCAGACATCATGCAGCGTCCGCCGAGAAATCCGGACGAACCGCTGCTGACCGGATTCCTGCTGTGGCGCATCGTGTTCGTGTCGCTGCTGCTGGTGACCGGCGGTCTGTTCCTGTTCCTGCGAATCCTTGATGAGGGTGGATCGCTCGAACTGGCGCGCACGGTCGTCGTGAATACGCTGGTGTTCGGCGAGATCGTGTATCTGTTCAATGTGCGCCACCTCACCGCAAGTTCGCTGACCTTCGAGGGTGTCACGGGCAACCGCTATGTGCTGCTCGCCATTCTCGTGCTGCTGGTGCTGCAGGGGCTGTTCAACTATTTGCCGGCGGCACAGATGCTGTTCGGCACCGCCCCGCCGCAGATGAGCGACTGGTGGCCGGTCCTGGTGTTCGGCGCACTGCTGATGGTCATCATCGAACTGGAGAAACTGGCGGTTCGCTCCTGGGCACGCCGCGGGCGGCAGAGCGGCTGACCTCATGGAATCGCTCTTCCACCTCCTTGGCGGGCTCGGCCTGTTCCTGCTCGGCATGGGGTTCATGACGGACGGACTCAAACTGGCTGCCGGCCCCGCGCTGGAGCGCATCTTGGCCGAATGGACGCGCAACCGGCTGCGCGCACTGCTGTCCGGCGTGCTGGTGACCGGTCTGGTGCAATCGTCGAGTGCGGTGACGGTCGCCACCATCGGCTTCGTCAATGCGGGCCTGCTGACGCTGGGTCAGTCGATGTGGGTGATCTTCGGCAGCAATGTGGGTACCACGATGACCGGCTGGCTGGTTGCGCTGGTCGGCTTCAAGCTGCCGATCGAGCTGTTCGCGTTGCCGCTGATCGGTGTCGGCATGCTGCTGCGTCTGACCGGTGAAGGGTCGCGCCGGGGAGCGATCGGCATGACGGTCGCCGGCTTCGGTGCGCTGTTCCTGGGTATCGATGTGTTGCGGGAGGCATTCGGAGGTCTCGGGTCCGCTGTCAGTTTCGACGCCTGGGCAGCCGGTGGAGCCGGCGGAGTGCTGTCCGCCGTACTCGTCGGGATCGTATTGACCACGCTCATGCAGTCTTCGAGTGCCGCGATGGCCGTCGTGCTGACCGCCGTGGCGGGTGGCGTGGTGCCCTTGTCGGTGGCCGCTGCCGGCGTGATAGGCGTGAACCTGGGTACCACCATCACCGCGATCATCGCCGCACTGGGCGCGACACCGAATGCGCGACGCACGGCTGCGGCGCACGTGGCGTTCAATCTGATCACCGCGCTCGTTGCCCTGCTGTGTCTTCCGGTCTTGCTTGCGCTGGTCGCATGGATGACGGATGTGCTGGAACTCGAGCCGACGGCGACCACCGTTCTCGCGACGTTTCACACCACGTTCAATGTGCTCGGCGTGCTGCTGATGTGGCCCCTTTCCATGCGGCTGGAGCGGGCCCTGTCGGCGCGCTTCGTTACTCCCGACGAAGACGCCGGACATCCGCAGCACCTCGACTCGAACGTGCTTTCTGTGCCTACGCTGGCACTGGATGCACTGGCGCTGGAGGCGCGCCGGGTCGGCGCGATGGCAAGGGGAATGGTGCTGTCGGCACTGGATGGCGCAGCGCCAGCATCGATCGCCCATCAGCGTGATTCATTCGACCGGCTCACCCGGGCAGTCGCCGGATTCGTCGTCAGCATCCACCGCAGCACGATGAGTGCAGCCAGTGGCGAGCGCCTGCCCCGCGTCCTGCGCGAGTTGCGGTACTACGAAACGGTCGCCCGTATGGCATCCCTGATGGCTGAACCGGTTCCTTCGGGACCGCTTCCGGACGACGTGGTGAGTTGCGAGACGCGATTTCGCACGCACGTTCGCGAATGGCTCGCGTTGGTGCTGCCAGCCGGGGATGCGGTAGCTCTGCCGGCTGCCGCAGTGCTGCCCGATGCGCTGGTTACCGCGTATGCCGCCCTGAAGGACGCGATTCTGCGCGCCGCCGCTGCCGACGCACTGGATATCGCGCGCATGGATGCGCTGCTGGAGCGGGCGCGCGCGATGCGTCTTGCTGCAGAGCAGGCCGGGAAGGTGCTGCAACTGCTGCACCGGATCGAAATGAATGACGATGCGATGAGTCCGGATGAAAGCCGGATGCATCTGATTGCAGAGTGAGGCCTTATGTACGCGGCGTCGCGGCGGGGCGACGACGGTCGTTTCCGTCGGCGACCCCCTGTGCCGGATGCGGAATCGACAGGGCGGCAAGGATGCGGGAGAAGAACGCTTCATGGTGACCGAGGGGATGCAACCCAGCGTGTTTTCCGAAATGGCGCTGCTGCTCGGCCTGACCACGGTCGCCGGCGCGCTGGCCGTGCGTCTGCGCCAGCCGGTGCTGATCGCCTATATCGTGGTCGGCATACTGGCCGGGCCGGCGGCATTCGGTTTTGTCCAGGCGCATGACCAGATCGACCTGCTGGCGCAGATCGGCGTCGCGGTGCTGCTGTTCGTGGTCGGGCTCAAACTGGACCTTTCGCACGTCCGGCGCATCGGACCCGTTGCACTGGCAACCGGTCTGGGCCAGCTGTGCTTCACGATACTGTTCGGTTTCATCCTGGTGCTGCTGCTCGGCAGAGGCGCGATGGAAGCGCTTTATGTCGCGGTTGCGCTGACCTTCTCCAGCACCATCATCATCGTCAAGCTGCTGTCCGACAAACGTGAACTCGATTCGCTGCACGGGCGCATTGCGGTCGGCTTCCTGATCGTTCAGGACATCGCGGTCGTGCTCGCCATGATGGCCATGAGTGCGCTGCGCGGCGCCGGCGATGCGGGCGCCACCGAGGTCGTTCTTTCGCTGCTCGCGCGGGTGTCGGGCGCCGCGCTGATGATCTTCGTGCTGATGCGCTACATCCTGCCGCCGCTGGTGCGCACCATGGCGCGCTCGCAGGAACTGCTGCTGCTGTTTGCGATTGCCTGGGGAACCGGCCTTGCCGCACTGGGCGAGTGGGCCGGCTTCTCGAAGGAAGCCGGCGCCTTCGTGGCGGGTTTTTCGCTGGCATCGACCCCTTACCGTGAAGCCATGAGCGCCCGCCTGACCGGCGTGCGCGACTTCCTGCTGCTGTTCTTCTTCATCGACCTCGGCGCCCGGCTCGATCTGTCGACATTGGGGGATGAAGTCGTGCCGGCGATCGTGCTCAGCGCCTTCGTGCTGATCGGCAACCCGCTGATCGTGATGGCCATCATGGGGTATATGGGCTATCGCAAGCGCACCGGCTTCCTGGCCGGTCTGACCGTCGCGCAGATCAGCGAATTCTCCATCGTGTTCGTTGCCATGGGCATTACGCTGGGCCACATCGGCCGCGAGGCGCTGGGGCTGACGACGCTGGTCGGACTCGTCACCATTGCGCTGTCCACCTACATGATCATTCATGCACAGCCGCTGTTCGAGAGGCTGTCGCCCTGGCTGTCGATGTTCGAGCGCACGCATCCGTACCGCGAGGAGAGGGTGGAGAGCGGGGTAGAACCTTCCGGTGCGACCGACGTGATGGTGTTCGGGCTCGGGCGGTACGGGAAACGGCTTGCGCTGCAACTTGCCGACGCCGGGTTGACCGTGCGCGGCATCGACTTCGATCCGGAGGTGGTGCTCGAGTTGCGCGCGCGCGGCGTACAGGTGGATTTCGGCGATGCCCAGGATCCGCACTTCCTCGACAGCCTGCCGCTCGATACCGTCCAGTGGGCCATCAGCACCCTGCCTGACCTCGAGTCGAACCGGGAGTGGCTGGCGGCGCTGAAGGCGCGCAACTTTACCGGCGAGGTCGCGATCGTGGCCCGTGACGATGTGCAGGGTGAGCAGCTCAAGCGCGCGGGTGCTCCGATCGTGCTGTATCCGTTCCGCAACGCGGTGGATTACGTTGTGGAACACCTGTTCGATTTGATACGCAAGAGGGAGGAGCGACATGAAGCCAATCCGTAACATTCTCGCGGCGACCGATCTGTCTGCGCCGGCCCGGGACGCGCTTGCGCGCGCATTTCAGCTCGCTGGGGAAACGGGTGCACAGCTGACGCTGATGCATGCGGTGAGCATCGGCGTGATGGCGGCGTTGCATGAAATGCTCGGCACCGGCGCGCCGACGGTCGAGCAGCGTATCGTCGATGATGCCTGCCGAACGCTGCGTGAGCTCGCCGACGAACTGGGGCAGACGCACGGAGTATCCGCTGCAGTGCGCGTGTTGACCGGTGCGGTCGTACAGGAAATCGTTGACCAGACCGTTCAGCTCGATGCCGATCTGCTGGTGGTGGGCGCGCGCGGAGAGGGTTTCATGCGCCACCTGATGCTGGGCTCAACGGCAGAGCGCATGCTCGGCGTGATGAAGAGGCCGGTGCTGGTGGTACGCCAGCCGCCTGATGCACCCTACCGTCGCGTGCTCGTGCCTATTGATTTCTCGATGGCGTCGGAACCGTCGCTGCAGACCTTACGCGTGCTCGCTCCGCGCGCCGAAATCATTCTGCTGCACGCCTTCGAACTGCCGTTCGAAGGCAAACTGCGCTACGCAGGCATCGACGACGCGGCAATACACGCGCTGCGGATTGCCGAACGCAGCTCGGCTTTCCAGCAGATGGAAGCACTGCAGGCGAGCGCCGGCATTGCCGACCAGTCGCGCATCATCGTTCGCCACGGAGATGCGTGTTCGCTGATCCGCGAGGTGCAGCAGCAGGAGCGCTGCGATCTGATCGCGCTCGGCAAGCACGGTCGCAACCGCATCAAGGAAATGCTGCTCGGCAGCGTGACCCGACATGTACTGTCGGAGTCCGACTGCGACGTGCTGGTCGTCGGTGATTCGATCTCTGGGTGAGCGTCATTCGACACCGGGCGACGCAGCGGCCCACTGATGAAAGCGTGTTGCCATCCTTGCGATCCAGTAGAACACGCGAACGTCGCGTTCCGGTCAGAACCAGGCGTTCAGTGTGATGCTGCCGAAACGGCGCCAGTAGCCGCTGCCGCCACCCGGCGATCCGGCCTCGCTGTCGGACATGCCGGCGGCTGCGCGCAGCTGCCAGCCGGGCCCGAGGTCGTAGGCGACCCAGCCTTCGAGCAGGTAGTTGCGACCGGACGCGCCGTTGCCGTCGCCATCGGTCTCGTCGTAGCGACCGAACGCCGCCTTGGCGTAATAGCTCCACGGGCGGACGTCGTCGTAGATCGACATGAAGGCCCGGTATTCGAGATAGCGGTCAGGATTGTAGTAACCACGGTTGGCACGGTTGACGTCCCACGGCCGGCTGTTTTCGAAGCGGTTGCCCTCGATGCCCAGCCGGATCTGCGGGCGCGTCCACAGCGCATAATCGCCGCGCCAGGCGATGCGGTTGCGCTGGTTGTCGTCGTCGAATTCGAGCCGCGCGACGCTGCCGGCGAAGCTCCAGCGCGGCGTCGGCGTATAGGTCGCACCGATCGACACGTCGCGGAAATTCACTTCGTTGCGCAGCGCACTGATGGTGTCGATGATGCCGCTGCCGGTTTCCGCGTCGATGCGCCAAAGATCGGCCGGGACGTAGCGCAGGCGCGCACGCCACACCGTGCTCTGCCAGCCGTCGTAATCGCGTCGGCCGAGCGTGAAGCTGGGCCACAGCGTGCCGCGGCTGCCCCGCACCTCGCCCATACGCAATCCCCAGGTCGCGCTGATTTCGCGGCCACTGATCCTGCGGCGCGGCGAACGTGTTCCGGTTTCGTAGCCGCTGATCTGCGGCAGACGCACGCCGACCTCAAAAAGTTCTGTCGGCGAACGTCGCCAGCCGGCCAGCGCGAACGGCGTGACGATGCGCAACCGGTCGGCGTCGTCCGACCAGTCGATGCCGGCCGAAGCGTAGTGCTGCGTGTCGCGCCGGATGCGGAAATCGCGCAGCCACAGCGCGCCTTCGTCGGTGACATCGACCAGCAGCGGCAGGGCGTCGTCGGCGTAGCCAGCCCAGTAGAGGGCGCGCGCCTTCGCGACGTTCAGACCGGGGTCCGCAGAGGTGCCCAGCCGGTCGAACTCACCGACTGCGACGCGGTGCCGACCGGAGAAATTCTCCGCCTGCGCAAGACCAAGCTGTGCATCGGCGTCGTCCGGATCGGCCTGCAGCAGGGCGGCGTAGATCGCCCGCGCACCAGCCGGATCGTCCGACCACACCAAGGCGCGCGCCAGGCCGCGTTGCGCCGTGCGGTCGTCCGGCCGGGCGGCGAGCAGCTTGCGCCACGCCTCGGCCGCACAGGGGTGACGGTCCAGCGCGGCGCAGGCCTGAGCAAGGCCGCGCCAGGTTTCAGGCAAGCCGATTCCTTCGGCGTGCGCTTCCGAGAACAGCGTACGGGCCCCCGCGGCATCGCCAGACCACAAGGTCTGCCAGGCCAGCGGCAGCAACCAGTCGGTGCGCCGCTCCGGCGCGAGTTGAAGCGCCTGTCGCCAGGTGAGTGCCGACTCGGCGTTGCGGTCGGCGTAACCCAGCACGCGCGCCACCTCGGCCGTGCGTGCCGCATCCGCGCGGTCGACCTGTGCCAGTTGTGCATAGATGTCCAGCGCACCGGCGTAGTCCTGCGTTGCGGTGCGCGAACGTGCCAGGCCGATCAGGGATTCGATCAGGCCGCGCCGGCTGTCGCTGACCGAGGCTGCGTCGGACCAGCCATTCATCCGCTGCTGGAACAGCGCCGCGGCACGTTCGAAACGACCGGCCCAGAGCGACTGCCAGGCGAGTGAAGGGAGAATGTCTGCCTGCCGGGCAGGTGCCACGTGCAGGGCGCGCTCATACAGGTCGGCGGCGGCCTCGTTGCGGTCGGCAAATCCTTCGACCCGGGCGGCTTCGATGAGCAGATCGGTGTCGCCCGGAAACTGGCTCACCAGCCCGCGGTAGAGCTCGATCGCCGGTGCGTACTCTCGCGCGTCGACCAGCCTGCGCGCTTCCTCTCGCTGCGGGTGAGCGGCGAAAGCGGGCTTCGCTGCGGGCAGCGAAAGCAACAGGGTCAGGGCGAGCGTCAGGGCGGGCAGTGCGCGCGTCATGGAGCGGGACGTTGCGGGCGAGTCGTATAACAAAAGTATCAGGCCTCGCGCCCGGTGCGCGGCGTGTTCCACGTGATGGACTGTCGCGCAGGCGCAACAAACAGGTGGTGCAGCGACATACAGGTGGTGATCGCAAGGAAGGCCCAGTAAACAAGCGGATAGAACACGGCGTACGGAAAATAGCGCCAGATTCCGCGGTCATACCGATGGTCGATCAGCGTGCCCAGGGCGAGCTGCACCAGACACAGGGTGGCGATCACCATGCCCCACAGATTGGGCAATGGGGAAGCGCCGACCGGCGGGAAGCCGATCGCCCACGACGCGATCCACAGGGCAGTCATTGCGACGAATACGATGGCCCAGCAGATCGACAGCACCGATTCGATCAACATCGGCCACATGCGGCGGTAACGCCAGTGCAGGATGACGTCGCGGTGGCGGCGCAGCACCTGCATCAGGCCGCGTGCCCAGCGCAGCCGCTGCCGGAACAGCGCCCGGAAGTGCGTCGGCACGGTCATCCATACGATGGCGTGCGGCTCGTAGCGGATGTCGTGAAAGTGGCGCTGCAGCTTCCAGGTCAGTTCGATGTCTTCGGTCGGCATGTCGGGCGAAAAGCCGCCGACCGACTGCACGGCGCTCTTGCGGAAGGCGGCCACCACGCCCGACACCGTCACGATGCGGCCCCAGATGCGCTGCGAGCGCCGCAGCAGGCTGACGATGGACGTGAATTCGATCGCCTGCAGCCGGCTCAGGAAATTGTCGACGTTGCGCACCCGCGGGTTGCCGGTGACCGCAGCGACGCGGGCGCTCTGGAAGTGCGGGACCAGATGCCACAGGATGTCGGGCTCGGGCTCCGCATCGGCATCCATGATGAGCACGATGTCGCCGCGCAGCATCGGCAACGCATCGTTCAGCGCCATCGCCTTGCCTTCGTTGATGCGCTTGTCGATCAGGCGCACCCGGCCGGTCTGCACGAAGGGCAGCACCTGGCGCACGGTACCGTCGCTGGAGCCGTCATTCACAACCACGATTTCGTAGTCCGGATATTCGACGGCGCACACCGCGACCAGCGAGCGCGCGATCACCGCGTCTTCGTTGTGCGCCGGAATGAGGATGCTGACCGGCGGAGCGAAGCTGCGGTCGGGCGCCGCCGCACCCGGCTCGTCACGTTCCCAGCGAAACACGAAGAACAACGAGGTGGTGATCCACACCAGGCTGGAAATGATGGGGTAGGCAGCAAAGAAAAACAGCGCCACCGCGTAGGTCCCGGTGTACTGAAAGCTGATCAGCAGGCCTTCAATTGCTTGCATGACCGCGGGTCAGCCCTTGCCGAACAGTCGCGACACTCCTGGATCGACGCTGCGCTGCGCGAGACAGCGGTACAGCTTTCGGGAATTGACGACGCCGATAACCGTGATGCGCGCGGTGCGCAGCATCTCCCAGTCGGCCACCACCGGGCGCCCGGCCCAGTCCTGCACGTATTCGGCCTTCGTGTCCGGCAACTGGCGCCGGGGGCCCTTGAGCTTGAAAATCGCCAGATTGTGCAGTACCCAGTACAGCGTCACCGCCGGGCTGATGATCAGTGTAGCAACGATCATCCAGGCCAGTACGCCATAGTCAGGCAGGTCGCGACCGACCAGCAGCCAGGCCCAGCCGAACAGGAGCCACCCCGCGACGACGACGGCGACATGCACCAGCCGCTGGCCCGCGCCGCGCAGCGGTTCACGGCGCATCAGGCACGTCGCCGGGCGGCGACGGCGATCAGGCCCAGCCCGCCCAGCAGCATCCACCAGGTCGCAGGTTCGGGTACCGGCAGCGGCTGTGTCAGGCTGAGCAGGTTCTCGGTCGGCACGAGCGTCCAGTCGGCGGCACCCTCGCGCGACCAGCGCAGGTCGACGACGCCTGCTTCCAGCCGGTTGTAGGCGCCCAGCTGGAAGCGGTACAGGCCGACGTCGAGCAGGATGTCCTGCTCGAAGCCGAGCCGGTCTCGCGGATTCACGCCGTCCTTGACCAGCGACAGCATCGCGCCGTCTGCGCCGTAAAGATTGAAGAAGAAGCCGTCGTCATACAGTACGCCGAAGTTGTAGTGGCTCTTCTCCGTGATGCGGATGTAGCCGTCGAAGCGCGACAGCCAGTTGGTCTCTGACTCGCTCAGCGGCAGCGGCAATGTGCTGCCCCACTGAGACGAATACATGTCGTTGTAGAGCGTGTTGCCGAAATTCACCTGGCTCGCGATGCCGGTCCAGCGTTCGACGATGCCGGACTGGCCCGCCGGCTGGTCGATCAGCGCATGCCAGTCGGCGATGCCCCAGATGCCGGTGCCCCAGGCAAAGTCGGATATCGGTTGTCCGCTGCCATAGGAGAGCGTGGCTTCATCCCACAGGACCGTGCTGCCCTGCCAGTTGTCATCGATCTTGACGAAAAGCGCATCGGCGCCGCCGCCTGTGCCATAGCTTCCAGGCAGTGCAGGCGCAAGGTCGACGGCAAGGGCACCAAGTGGAGCCGACATGACCATTACCAGCAAGGTCGAAAGTGAGTTTTTCATGACTTTGATATCCGAATCGAGCGAAGTCCTGCAGCATCGGACGCATGCGTTACTGCGCCATGACTGCGTTTCAGGGCGATTATGTAATACAACCTAGGTTGTGTGTCTGCCGACAGGCATGACACCTGTCACGGCCTTTTTCATGCAGGCCTCCGGGAATGCCAATTATTGTTACAACCGGCCTTCCGGCGCACCTTGAGGCGCTCCAGGCCCCTGCATGCAGCGCATGCTCGCACGCCCCGTCCGTATCGCACGTTGCGCCTGCCAGGTCCGTTCTGCGCCTCAGCATCGCTGCCGCTATACTTCGCCGCGATTTGCGCTCGTCCGGCGCAGCCAGGCACCGGGCCGGCTCATGTGTCGGTGCCAGTTTTTCGTTCAATGACCAGTGACCGTCACGCCATGACCGCCAAGAAGCCCCTGATCCATCCGTTGCGGCCGTCTTTTTCTTCCGGACCGTGCGTGAAGCGCCCAGGCTGGACGCTGGCGGCGCTGGGCGAGGCATTCATCGGTCGATCGCACCGCGCACCGCAGGGCCTGGCCAGGCTGAAAGAGGTCATCGACCTCAGCCGCGCCGTGCTCGGCGTGCCCGATGACTACCGTATCGCCATCGTGCCAGGCTCGGATACCGGGGCGGTCGAAATGGCGCTGTGGTCGCTGCTCGGCGAGCGCGACGTCGACTGTCTTGCCTGGGAAACCTTCGGTCACAGCTGGGTGACCGACGTCGACAGCGTGCTGAAACTGGCCGCTGCCCGCACATTTGCAGCGCCGTTCGGCTGCCTGCCTGACCTGAGTGCCGTCAGCTGGACGCACGACGTGGTGTTTACCTGGAACGGCACGACCGGTGGTGTGCGCGTGCCGGACGGTGACTGGATTGCCGACGACCGCAGCGGCCTGTCGATCTGCGACGCCACGTCGGCCGCCTTCGCGATGGAATTGCCGTGGCCGAAACTCGACGTGACCACCTGGTCATGGCAGAAGGTTCTCGGCGGCGAGGCGGCGCACGGCATGATCGTGCTCAGCCCGCGCGCGGTCGAGCGGCTCGAACGCCATGTGCCTGCGTGGCCGGTGCCGAAGCTGTTCCGCATGACCAACAAGGCGGGCCTGATCGAAGACCTGTTTGCCGGCAGCACGATCAATACGCCGTCGATGCTGTGTGTCGAGGACCAGATCGATGCGCTGCGCTGGGCTGCATCCATCGGCGGTCTGCCCGGCCTGATTGCGCGCAGCATGGCCAGCTTCGACGTACTGGCGCGCTGGATCGAACGCAGTCACTGGGCGGCCTTCCTGGCTGAAGACCCGGCGACCCGCTCCAACACCTCGGTCTGTCTGAAGATTGTCGATCCGTGGTTCACCGCGCAGCCACAGGCCATGCAATGGGCGCGGGTGCGCCGCATGTGCGCGCTGCTCGAGCTGGAAGAGGCCGCCTTCGACGTTGCGGCCTACCGCGATGCGCCACCCGGCTTCCGCATCTGGTGCGGCGCCACGGTCGATGCCGCAGATGTCGTCGCCCTGACGCCCTGGCTGGATTGGGCCTATGAAACCGTTAAGCAGGAATCCTCCGAATGAACCGTGCCATCCTGTTCGACTGCGACAGCACGCTGTCGACGATTGAAGGCATCGACGTGCTGGCCGAACAGGCCGGCGTGGTCGATCAGGTCGTGCCGCTGACCACCGCGGCGATGGACGGCCGGCTGAAACTCGAAGACGCCTACGCCGCGCGGCTGGACCTGATCCGGCCGGACGCTGCCGCCATCGAGGCGCTCGGCCAGCGCTACATCGATACGCGGGTGGCGGGCGCGTGCAAGGCGGTCGCCGCTCTGCGTGCGCTGGGCTGGCAGGTGCATGTGGTCAGCGGCGGCATCCGGCAGGCGGTGCTGGCGCTGGCACGCCACCTCGGTGTGCCGGACGAGCGCGTGCATGCGGTCGACCTGCAGTTCGACGACGCCGGTGCCTATGCCGGCTTCGACCGCGCATCGCCGCTGGCGCGCAGCGGCGGCAAGGCCGAAGTGTGCAGGGCGGTGCTGGGCGAGGTGGACAGCGTCGTCATGGTGGGCGACGGCATCACCGATCTGGAAGCCGGCGACGCCGGTGCGACGGTGATCGGCTTCGGCGGTGTCGTGCGGCGCGACATCGTGGCGCGTCGCGCGCATCACTTCATCGATCGTGCCGACCTGCGTGAAGTCGTGAAGCTGGTCGCCACGCCGGAAGAATACGACCGCGTCGACCTGCTGCTTCGCTGAGCGTCAGCGCGCCGCGCCGGTGCGGCGCAGCGGCCCGAAGCACTGCTTCACCTCCGGCGCCACGCACACGATGTGCTGGTCGCCTTCAGCGTTGAACTTCACGTACACGGTGTAGAGCCTGTTCGTGTCGTCCTCCTTCGAGCCGGCGCAGTCGGTGCCGCCGTGGTCCTTCAGGATGGTCGCCTCCAGCTTGTAGAAGCCCGTGTCCGATCCCTTCGGATCGAATACATAGGCCATTTCGCTGCGCTCTTCGCCACTCTGCACCGAACCGCTGCCGTCCAGGCGGTACTCGTAGGTTTCGCTGCACTGCGCCGGATCTGTCCAGCTCCATGCACCGGTGAGCTGCGGCATCGGCGATGCTGCGCGCTCGGCATCGGCCGGGACGGCCAGGGCGGTCTGCGCGGCAAGCAGGCCGAAGGACAGCAGGCAGACGAGCTTCAGGGAGGGTGAGGGCATGACGGACTCCGGTGCGGGGCGTGTGAGGGACGGGCTGGATGGCGCATTCTGGCAATGACCGCACATTCCGACACGGGCGCCGTGCCCGAGTTCGTCCGGAGCGGAACGATTTCGCGCGGCGCTGTCGAAATGCGCGGACATCTTTCCACACATGGCGCTGACTGCCCGTATCGGGCATCCCCCGAGCCCCGAAGGACGCACACATGGTTGACAGCGCAATCATCGCCCACCTGTTCAGCGTGGCGGCAGCCCTCTCGGGCTACCCGGCGATAGCCGAACCGGATCGACCGCTGCTGAGGCTGCTGACGCCCGCGGCGCTGGTCGAGGAAGTCTGCCCGGACGCGCCGTCGGACTGCGACAAGCTGGTCGCGCTGTACGATCACGAACGCCATCAGGTGCTGATGAGTTCCGATCTCGACCTGGAGGACGCGGCCGACAATTCCTTCCTGGTGCACGAGTTCGTCCATGTGCTCGAAGCGCGTCAGAAGGGCGCGGCGTATCAGCAGGACTGCGCCGCGACGCTGCGCTCGGAGCGCGAAGCCTACCGCGTGCAGAACCTCTATCTTGGTCGCGAAGGACGCCAGGAGCGGCATGGCGGCATGCTCGCCCACCGCGTCTGTTCGGCCGACCAGCCGGGCGGCAGCGGCACCATGAAACTCGAAATGGCGCCCGCCGGCCCGCGCGACGAGCAGGCGCTCGAAGCCTTCATGCAGGACCTGAACCGGCGCGACGCGTCACCGGCGCGCCGCCGGTGACGGTCGGCCGGCGGCGTTACAGCAGCACGCGCTCGATACCGCCGTTGTTGGCCTGGTCGATGTAGCGCTCCGCCCAGTCGGCGCCGAGCAGGTGGCGCGCCATCTCGACCACGATGTAGTCGGCCTGCGTGGCGCTGTCGTTGTCGTAGCGCGACAGGCCCTGCAGGCAGGACGGGCAGGACGTCAGGATCTTCACGTCCCCCTTGAAACCGTCCGCGCGCTGCACGTCGGCGCCCTTGCGCATCTCTTCTTCCTTGCGGAAGCGCACCTGGGTGGAAATGTCCGGCCGGCTGACCGCCAGCGTGCCACTTTCGCCGCAGCAGCGGTCGTTCAGCGTCACCTTCGAACCGTCCGCCGTGCCGATGAGCTGATTGACCACCTTCAGTGGCGCATGCGTCTTCATCGGCGTGTGGCAGGGGTCGTGATACATGTAGCGCACGCCTTCGACGCCTTCGAGCTTCAGGCCCTTTTCCATCAGGTATTCATGGATGTCGAGCAGCCGGCAGCCGGGGAAGATCTTGTCGAATTCGTACTTCTGCAACTGATCCATGCAGGTGCCGCAGGACACGATGACCGTCTTGATGTCGAGATAATTCAGCGTGTTGGCCACACGGTGGAACAGCACGCGATTCGACGTGCTGATCTGCTGGCCCTTTTCGGCGTCGCCGCCGGCGGTCTGCGGATAGCCGCAGCACAGATAGCCCGGCGGCAGCACGGTCTGCGCGCCGACGTGGTAGAGCATCGCCTGTGTGGCCAGCCCGACCTGCGAAAACAGCCGTTCCGAACCGCAGCCCGGGAAGTAGAACACCGCTTCCTGTTCTTCCGACGCGCGCTTCGGATTGCGGATGACCGGCACGATGGCCGCGTCCTCGATGTCGAGCAGCGCGCGCGAGGTGCGTTTCGGCAACTTGCCCGGCATCGGCTTGTTGATGAAGTGGATCACCTGCGCCTTGATCGGCGGTCGACCGAGTGTCGGCGGCGGATTCTTCGTCTGTCGGTCGATCAGGCCGAGCGCCTTGCCCACCGTGTGGCCGAGCCGCTGCGCCTTGTAGCCGATACCCATCATCGCCACGCGCAGTGCCTTGATGGTGGCCGGATCGGTCGCGTTCAGGAAGGCCATCGACGCGGCCGTGCCCGGGTTGAACTTGCGCTTGCCCTGCTTGCGCAAGGCGTTGCGCATGGCAATCGACACGTCGCCGAAGTCGATGTCGACCGGACAGGGATTGGCGCACTTGTGGCACACGGTGCAATGGTCGGCGACGTCGCTGAATTCGTCGAAGTGGCGCAGCGACACGCCGCGCCGCGTCTGTTCCTCGTACAGGAAGGCCTCGATCAGCAGCGACGTGGCGAGGATCTTGTTGCGCGGCGAGTACAGCAGGTTGGCGCGCGGCACATGGGTCGAACATACCGGCTTGCACTTGCCGCAGCGCAGGCAGTCCTTGATCGACGTGGCGATCTGGCCGACGTCGCTCATTTCCATGATCAGCGATTCGGTGCCGAGCAGCGAGAAAGACGGCGTGTAGGCGCGCGACAGGTCACCGCCCGGCAGCAGCTTGCCGGCGTTGAAATGGCCATCCGGATCGACGCGCCGCTTGTAGTCGATGAAAGGTGCCAGTTCGTCGTCGGTCAGGAATTCCAGCTTGGTGATGCCGATGCCGTGCTCGCCCGAAATGACGCCGCCGAGCGAACGCGCCAGCGCCATGATGCGGGCGACCGCCGCATTGGCTTCCTGCAGCATGTCGTAGTTGTCGGAGTTCACCGGAATGTTGGTGTGCACATTGCCGTCGCCGGCATGCATGTGCAGCGCCACGAACACCCGGCTGCGCAGAACGGTTTTCTGCTCGGCCTCGATGCGTTCCAGGATGGGCCGGTACATCGCGCCGTCGAAAATCTCTTCCAGCAGCGGCTTCAGTTCGCGCTTCCACGACACGCGCACGGAATAGTCCTGCAGCCGGTGGAACAGCGTCGGCGACGCCGCGCGGTTGAGCAGCGGACCGACTTCGACGCCGAGCGAGCGGGCGATCGCTTCGGCCCGCTCCAGCGGCATGTCGAGGTTGTCGCGCAGCCACTGCCAGCGTCCGCGCACCGCGGCCACCTGCTGCAGCGCCTGCGTGCGGCGGTCGCCGAGCAGCTGGTCGGCGTCGATGTTGGCATCACCCGCGTGCAGCGGCAGCTCGCCGCGCAGCAGCGTCACCAGCGCATCGCAGAAGCGCAGCTTGCTGGCGATCGACAGTTCGATGTTGATGCGTTCGATGCCGTCGCAGTAGTCGCCCATGCGCGGCAGCGGAATCACCACGTCTTCGTTGATCTTGAATGCGTTGGTGTGGCGCGCGATGGCGGCGGTGCGTGCGCGGTCGAGCCAGAAGGTCTTGCGCGATTCGGCCGACACCGCGATGAAGCCTTCGGCGCCGCGCTGGTTGCACAGGCGCACGACTTCCGACGCGGCGGCCATCACGGTCGTTTCGTCGTCGCCGACGATGTCGCCGATCAGCACCATCTTCGGCCGGCCGTGGCGGCGCGCCTTGGTGGCGTAACCGACGGCACGCACATAGCGCTCGTCGAGGTGCTCGAGGCCCGCGAGCAGCACGCGCGCATTGCCGGCCTTGGGCAGGGCGTCGAGGTAATCCTTGATTTCGACGATCGCCGGCACTGCCTCGCGCACCTGGCCGAAGAATTCCAGACAGACGGTGCGGGTGACCGGCGGCAGCTTGTGCAGGATCCAGCGCGCGCTGGTGATCAGGCCGTCGCACCCTTCCTTCTGCACGCCGGGCAGGCCGGACAGGAATTTGTCGGTGACGTCCTTGCCCAGCCCTTCCTTGCGAAAGCGCGCGCCCGGCACTTCGAGCGTTTCAGCGTCACCGCGCGGTGTTCTGCCGTCCGCCTCGAAGTGCTGGATGGCGAAGCGCACGCGCGCCGCGTCATGGATCTTGCCGAGATTGTGGTCGAGCCGGGTAATTTCGAGCGGAAAGCCGTCGGCATCGACCATGCGCCAGCTCGCGAGGTTGTCGAGCGCGGTACCCCACAGAACGGCCTTCTTGCCGCCGGCATTGGTCGCGATGTTGCCGCCGATGCATGAGGCGTCGGCCGATGTCGGATCACAGGCGAATACAAGTCCGGCGTGTTCCGCTGCATCCATCACGCGGCGCGTGACCACGCCGGCGCCGGTGCGGATGGTGGCGTAGGGCGTTGCCAGACCCGGCAGCACGGTCGATTCGACCGGTCCGATATCGATCAGCTTTTCGGTGTTGATGACCGCCGATGTCGCGGTCAGCGGCACCGCGCTGCCGGTGTAGCCCGTGCCGCCGCCGCGCGGAATGATGGTCAGCCCGAGTTCGATGCAGCCGCGCACCAGCGGCGCGACTTCCTCTTCGGTATCCGGATACAGCACGACCATCGGGTATTCGACCCGCCAGTCGGTGGCGTCGGTCACGTGCGACACGCGGGCCAGGCCGTCGAAGGCGATGTTCGCTTCGCGCGTGTGGCGGCCGAGCACCTTGACGATGCGCCGGCGCAACTCGCGCACGCTGGCAAAATGGGCCGCGAACGCGTCAACCGCGGCGCGCGCGGCCACCAGCAGTTCGCCGACCTTGCGGTCGCGTTCCAGTGCTGCCGCATCACCGCTGCGCTGGCGGCGCTGTTCGATTTCGCCCAGTCGATGGTGCATCGCACCGACCAGCGCAGCCTGGCGCTTCGGATTGTCGAGCAGGTCGTCTTCGAGATACGGGTTGCGCTGCACGACCCAGATGTCGCCCAGCACCTCGTACAGCATGCGCGCGGAGCGGCCGGTCAGACGTTCGCCGCGCAGGCTGGCGAGGGTGTCCCACAGGGGCGCCCCCAGCAGCCGGATGACGATTTCGCGGTCGGACAGCGAGGTGTAGTTGTACGGTATTTCGCGCAGTCGGGTAGGTTCGCGCGAAGCTTGCAAATCGATGAGCGCGGTGGCGGATTCCATCAACAAGCCGTGTAGAGGTTCGGGGAGGCATTATACGTCCGCCGGTTGTGCACTGCGCCAGACCGGAAACGATATGCGCCGATAACCGTCCACCGGCAGTCGGCATTCCTTCCCGGACCGAACTTTCGCCGGTCCGCCACATCACCTCCTGTTCAGGACGTCTCTTGGATACCGTCACACACGCCTTGTCCGGCGCACTGCTCGGACGCTTGATTGCCCGCCCGCCCGGCCCGGCGCATCGGGGGCCGAAACCGTGGCAGATGGTGGTCGCCGGCGCCGCGGCCGCGACCTTTCCCGATCTCGATTTCGTGCTCGGCTATGTGTCGGAGCTGACCTATCTGCGCGGCCACCGCGGTGTGACCCACTCCGTTGTGATGTTGCCACTGTGGGGGCTGCTGATCGCCTGGCTGCTTGCGCGGGTGCCGAAGATGCGTGCGCCGGGCATCGACTGGCGTTCCTTCTACGTCGTGGTGTGCGCCGGCATCGGCATCCACATCCTCGGCGACCTGATCACGCAGTTCGGCACGATGATCCTGGTGCCTTTTTCCGATCGTCGCTTTGGCTGGGGCACCACGTTCATCATCGACCTGCCACTGACCGGGCTGCTCGTTTCAGGGCTGGTGGCGAGCGCGCTGTGGCGGCGCAGCCGCGCGCCGGCCGCATTCGGGCTGGCGGCGGTGTGCGCATGGGTCGGCGTCGGCGCAGTCGGAAAGTCGGAAGCCATCGATGCCGCGCGGCGTCATGCCGCCGAGCAGGGCATCGCCGCGGTCGCGATCGACGCGATTCCCCGTCCGGCTTCGCCTTTCAACTGGACCGCGGTGATCGACGACGGCGAGCGCTTCCATACTGCGCACATCAATACGCGGCGAGAGGAGATTCTTCAGGCCGGGCCGGACGACAACCTCATTCGTCGCCTTTCGTCGCATTACCGGCCGGTGGCGATGGCGCAGTGGCAGGTGCGCGAACGTTTCGGAAATGGCGGACAGGGCGAGCTGCGGGAACAGGTGCGCGCCGTCTGGTCAGCGCCGGACTTCGCCTTCTTCCGCTGGTTCGCGATGTTTCCGGTGCTCGACAGCGTCGGTGGCTCAGCAAGCGGGGCCTGCATCAGCTTTCGCGACCTGCGCTTCGAGACGCCCGGGCGCGACAACCTGCCGTTCCGCTATGGATTGTGCGAGAGCGGCGCCGGATGGGCGCTGGTCGAGCGGACGATGGCGGGCTGGCGCGCGTTGAGCGGTCGCTGAGCACTAAAAAGCCGGGCCGGCAGTCGACAGACCACCGGCCCGGCAATCGTCGCCATCGGGCGATCAGTACTTCAGGGTCATCGTCAGCTGGAAGGCACGCTCGGTGCCGGGCACGGCGAAGCCGCCGTTTTCGTACAGCGCCTCGTAATAGCGCTTGTTGAAAACGTTGAGTACGTTCAGACGAACATCATAGCGCCGCTGTTCGTAGGCCAGCATCAGGTCGGCGCGCACGAAGCTCGGCGCCTGTGCGATGGCGACCGGGGCGGTGCCGCCCGTGCCATACGCGAGACGGTTGCCTTTGGCCTCGATGCCACCGCCGACACGCCAGGCCGGGGTGATGCGGTAGGTGGTCCACAGATTGCCCGTGTAGCGTGGCGTGTTGCGCGGACGCAGGCCCAGGATGTTCGGGTTGTTCGCCGCGAACACTTCGTCGATTTCCGCCCGCATCAACGCAATGCCGCCAAACACATCCCACTGCGGCGTGATGCGGCCGGCTGCCTCGATTTCGAAACCGTCGGTGTGGCGTTCCTTCGACAGCACGGCAGTGTTCGCCTGCTCGAGGTCCGTGTTGCGTTCGTTGAACTTGGTGGCGCGGTACAGCGCGGTACGCAGCGACAGCGCACCGTCGAGCAGTTCCCACTTGGTGCCCAGTTCCACCGTGCGGCTGCGCTCGGCGTCATAGCGGATGCCGTTGTTCAACTGGTACAGGTCGGCCGTCGGGTTGAACGAATCACTCCATGCAAAGTAGTAGGTTTCGACATCGCTGGGCTGGAACAGCAGGCCGCTGCGATAGCTCCATTCGCTGTACTTCAGGTTGAAAGCGGTCGACGCCAGCGTGGTCGAATTCAGCGTGTGGTAGTCGGCGTCCATGTGGTCATGACGCAGTCCGAGCAGCAGCTTCCAGTTCGGCATGAATTCGATCTGGTCCTGCGCATAGACGCCGATGGAGTCGCCTTCATAACCCGCCGGGTTGAACCGGACGCGGTTGCCGTAGGCGGCCGGCACCGCCACATCCGGGTCGGGGTTGCCGACGGTAGTGGTGGGTGCCGTGACATTGACCGAAGTGTAGGACCAGCGATCCGCCTTTTCGCGCAGCAGTTCGAGTCCGAACAGCGCCTCGTGCTTCATGCCGGCCAGCGCGAATTTCGTCGTCAGGTCGCTCTGCACCGTGTACGTGCTTTCCTCGCCGCCGCGCGCCTGACGGCCGCGCGTGATGACGGTGGCGTCATTCACCGTGGCGGTGGTCGTACCGCCCGGCAGACGCGGTGCCACCGCCCACAGGTCGCGCTTGTAGTCGGCGTAGCGGGCGACCGTGCGCAGTTCGGTGTCGGATGAAAAACGGTGCGTCCAGATGCCGGTGGTGATGTTGGTGTCGTTCTGCTCGTAATCGGACGACGTGCCGTAGAAGCGGCTGGCTGATACGTCGAGTGGCGAGCGGGTGACCTGCGAGCGGGTGATGGTGCCCGGACGGGCGATGAAAGGTACGCCGTAGTCGGGCACGTTCTTCGTCGTGTAGTAGAGGTGACCGATCGAGAATTCGTCGGCGGTGCCGATGCCCCAGCGCAGCGTCGGCGCGATGCCTTCGCGGTCCGACTCGACGCCGTCGCGAGAGCTTTCGGCATCGGTCTTCATCGCGCTGATGCGAAATGCCATGTTTTCACCGAGCACCTTGTTCACATCCGCCGTGACACGACCGTACTCGTAGCTGCCGACCGTGGCCGACACTTCGGTGCGATCGACCAGCCCCGGCTGCTTGCTGACGCGGTTGATGACGCCGCCGGCCTGACCGCGGCCGAACAGCATCGCGGCCGAGCCGCGCAGCACATCGATCTGCTCGACGTGAAACACTTCGCGGTTGTACTGGGCCACGTCGCGGATGCCGTCCAGATACAGGTCGCCGAAGGAATAGAAGCCGCGCAGCATGATGTTGTCGCCGATGCGGCCGCCTTCGCCCGAATTGAAGGTGAGGCCGGCAACATGGCGCAGCGCGTTCTTCATCGTGTCGGAGTTGCTGTCCAGCATGAGCTGTTCGGTCACGGTGGTGATCGCCTGCGGAATGTCCTTGGACAGCTGATTCGTCCTGGCCGAGCGGACGATGCCCGACTGGTATCCGTTGTTAGGCGAATTCGGGCGTTCGCGCGTGTCGCTCACCTGAACTTCAGGCAGTACGGGGGTCGTGCCGGCTGGGGTCGTCTGTTGTGCCTGGGCCACATTGCCGGTCGACAGCGCCATCAGCATGGCGGCCGCCAGCGACAGCGGCTGCTGCGGAGGAGTGCGGGTCATCTGAGTCAGTCCTGGAGTGAAGTTGTCGGGACTGGCTTGCAGAGAGGCTGGCTGGTCCGCGGTCTGTCCGGTGAAAACACCCGGCAGCGACGCGAAGCGGACTATAATCGAGAATGATTCTTGTTACAATTAGCGTTGTAATCATTTGATGCGTGAGCGCAACACTTCACCGACCGGCGTCGGCGGCGCGGCCGCCATCGATCCGGGTCTCCCGTTCGCGTCATTCGCCAGGGGGCGCCCGAAACGCGCCAGAATGGTGCGCTTCGCCGCACACTGTGCAACCTGCGCCTGTCGTCTGCGCCCGGACCCGGATGCCCTGAATGACCCTGCCTGAGAATGAACTGCGCCTGAGCGATGCCGAGACCGGCGCGCCCATGGTGGTGATCGGCCTGGACGACCAGGCCGGACTGCCGGATCTGCAGATGCGCCTGCGCGAGCTCGGCTTCATGGAGGGAGAGCCGGTGTGCGTGCTGCGCCGGGGGCAGCCGGGGGGCGAGCCGCTGGCCGTGCGCATCGGCGCATCGACCTTTGCACTGCGCCGCATCGAAGCCGCCTGCGTGCGCGTCGCCGCCAGGCACGGTGCGTGATGACGGCACTGCCCGTCGACAGCAGCCGCCTTGCACCGCCCATGCTGGCGCTGGTGGGGAATCCGAATTGCGGCAAGACGGCGCTGTTCAATCTGCTGACCGGCAGTCACCAGAAGGTGGCCAATTACGCCGGCGTCACGGTCGAGCGCAAGGAAGGCTGGCTGCGCACGCCAGCCGGCAGACGCCTGGCCGTGCTCGACCTGCCGGGCACCTACAGCCTGGCGCCGAATTCACCCGACGAACAGGTGACCTGCGATGTGCTCGCCGGCCGGCTGCCGGGTGAGCGTCGCCCCGATCTGGTGCTGGCGGTGGTCGATGCGACCCAGCTGGCGCGCCAGTTGCGGCTTGTGCTGGGCCTGCGACGGCTCGGTCTGCCGCTGGTCGTCGTGCTCAACATGACCGACCTCGCACGAGCGCGCGGTGTCGATGTCGATGTCGAGGCGCTGTCGCGCGCGCTTGGCGTCCCGGTCGTATCGACCGTCGCGGTGCGCGGCGGCGGCGCCGATGCGCTGTTCAGGTTGCTCGATGCGGCGCTGCCTTCGGCGCCGCCCGCAGCCTCCGCCGGCAGCGTGGTCGATGACTACCGGCAGGTGAAGGACATCCTGACAACGCTGGGCCTCGATCGCTTGCCGGCACACGCCTTCACCGATCGCGCCGACCGTGTGCTGCTGCATCCACTGGTCGGTCCGTTGTTGCTGTTCGCGCTGCTGTTCCTGATCTTCCAGGCCGTGTTCGCGTGGGCCGAAGCGCCGATGGGCTGGATCGAATCGGCCACGGCACTGCTCGGCGATGCCGTCGGCCGTGTGCTGCCGGACGGCCTGCTGCGCAGCCTGCTGGCCGACGGACTGATTGCCGGACTGGGCGGCGTGCTGGTGTTCCTGCCGCAGATCGTCATCCTGTTCTTCTTCATTCTGGTGCTGGAGGAGTCCGGCTACCTGCCGCGTGCCGCCTTCCTGCTCGACCGGCTGATGGGCGGAGTCGGGTTGTCCGGGCGTGCCTTCATTCCGCTGCTGTCGAGCTTCGCCTGCGCCATTCCCGGCATCATGGCCACGCGCACCATCCAGAATCCGCGCGACCGTTGGGTCACGATCTTGATTGCGCCGCTGATGACCTGTTCCGCCCGGCTGCCGGTGTATGCGCTGCTGATCGGCGCCTTCATTCCGGCGCGCCGCGTGGCCGGCGGACTCGAACTGCAGGGGCTGGTGCTGTTCGCGCTCTATCTCGCGGGCATCGTGTCGGCCGTGCTGGTGGCCTGGCTGCTCAAGCGGCTCGGCTCGAAAGACCGGCAGCACACGCTGCTGATGGAACTGCCGGACTACCACTGGCCGTCGCTGCGCAATCTGGCGATCGGACTGTGGCAGCGCGTGCTCATATTCCTGCAGCGGGTTGGCGGCATCATTCTCGCGCTCACCGTGCTGCTGTGGTTTCTGGCCAGCTTTCCGGGCGCGCCGGCTGACTTCGCAGGCGCGCCGATCGAATACAGCTTCGCGGGCCGGCTCGGCCATTTCCTGCTGCCGCTGTTCGAGCCGATCGGTTTCAACTGGCAGATCGCGGTGGCGCTGGTGCCCGGCATGGCGGCGCGTGAAGTCGCCGTCAGTGCGCTCGGCACCGTCTATGCGCTGTCGGCCACGGCCGACGATACCGCGCAGGCCCTGGTGCCGTTGATCGTCGCCGGCTGGAGTTTGCCGACCGCGCTGTCGCTGCTCGCCTGGTATGTGTTCGCGCCGCAGTGCCTGTCCACGCTCGCCACGGTACGGCGCGAAACCGGCGGCTGGAGTGCGCCGCTCCTGATGGCGGGCTATCTGTTCGCGCTGGCGTATGCGGCCTCGTTCGTCACCTACCGCATTGCACTGGCCTGCTGCCCATGATCCTTTCCGTGACCGATCTGCTGGCGCTGGTGATCGTCGGGCTGGCCGCGTGGAAGGTGATGCGCGTCGCGCGGGCGCGGCTGAGTCCGCCTGCCGAGTCGGGAAGCAAGCCGGATGCAGACGCGGGCAGCGATGGACGCGATGACGGCTGCAATCGCTGCCGTCAGTGCCCGGGGCGCGCGTCACGCCGCTGAGCGCACGCCGCGCGTCAGGCGGCCGGCTCGGCCATCAGCAGCGGGCGCGAAGTGTGTGGGTCGATCCAGACGCGGCAATCCAGTCCGAAGGCGTCCGCCAGCGCGGCCGACTGCAGCACTTCGAACGGCGAACCGTCGGCCCGGATGCGGCCGTCGGCCAGCAATACCAGACGGTCGGCATAGCGGGCGGCGAGATTGAGGTCGTGCACGATGGCCAGCACGCCGGTCATGCGGCTGTGTGCGCGATCGCGCGCGCAGGCCAGCACGCGGTGCTGCCAGGCGATGTCCAGGGCGGCGACCGGTTCATCGAGCAGCAGGAAGTGGGCGCCGGGTGTGCCGCGCCAGATCTGCGCCAGCGCGCGCGCCAGATGCACGCGCGCCTGCTCGCCGCCGGACAGCGTGCTGCACAGCCGGTCGGCCATCGCGTCGCAGCCGGTCAGTGCCATCGCGGCACGTGCGATGGCGCGGTCGTCGGCACCCGGCCGGCCGCCGTGATGCGGGAAGCGGCCGAGGGCGACCACCTGCTGCGCGGTGTAGTCGAGATCGCTGCGCTGGTGCTGGGCGTGCACCGCGCGCAGCGTGGCCAGCTCGGCTGCGGGAATGTGGCGCAGCGGGCGCCCGTTGCACGACACGGCATCGCAGGCGGCGTCGATGTCGCCGGACAGCGCACGCAGGAGCGTGGTCTTGCCGGCGCCATTCGGGCCGATCAGCGCCAGCATTTCGCCGGGTCGCACGTCGATCGACACATCGTCGATCAGCCTGCGCTGACCGGCCGTGACGGTGAGGTGGCGGGCGCTCAGCATGTCAGTGTTCCTGCGCGGCGCGCCGGCGCAGCAGCAGCATGAAGAAGGGCGCACCGAACAGTGCGGTCAGCACGCCGATCGGCAGTTCGGCCGGACTGACCCAGGTGCGTGCGGCACTGTCGGCCAGCACGACCAGCAGGGCGCCAGCCAGCGCACTGGCCGGCAGCAGCAGGTGATGCGATGGTCCGGCGAGGCGGCGCGCCAGATGAGGGGCAATCAGGCCGATGAAACCGATGGTGCCGGTCAGTGCGGTGGTGGCGCCGACCGACAGCGCGATCAGTACCACACAGGCGCGGTTCAGCGTACCGACCGCCACGCCCAGGTGCGCCGCCTGCGCTTCTCCCAATGCCAGCGCATCGAGCGGTCCGGCCTTGCGCAGCAGCAACGCGAGTGCCGCGCCGACCGCCGCGGCGGCTGCGATGACACCCGGCCAGGTGGCGCCGGCCAGACTGCCCAGCGTCCAGAACGTGAATTGCCTGACCTGGGCGTCGCTGCCCATGAACAGCAGCAAGCCGATGCCCGACATGGCGAGCGCGTTGATGGCGATGCCCGACAGCAGCATCAGCGTGACCGAACTGCGGCCATTGCGGCGCGACGCGGCATAGACCAGCGCCGTGGTCAGCGCGGCACCGGCGAAGGCGGTCAGCGGCAGCAGCGCACTGGCGGCCCAGCCACCCGTGCTCATGGCGCGCTCGCCAAGGATGACGACGGCGGCCGCGGCCAGTGCGGCGCCGCTGCTGACGCCGACCAGACCGGGGTCGGCGAGCGGATTGCGCATCAGGCCCTGCATCGCGGCACCGGCGATGCCCATGCCGGCGCCGGCGATCACGCCGAGCAGCACGCGCGGCAGACGCAGCGTCCAGATCACCAGATCGGCGTCCGACCCGACCTGCTGCCCGAGCAGTGCGCTGACGACGGTGGCCGCCGGCAGATCCACTGCACCACTGGCCAGCGCATGGACGACGGCGCCGATCAGCGCGGCCGCCAGCAGCCAGAGCGTCAGGCTGGCGGGCGGGCCGATGCGCGGCAACTCGACACTGCGCAGGTTCATGGCGTGCGCATCCGCTGCGCCAGATCGAGCACCGCAGCCGGCAGACGCGGCCCGAAGCCGAGCAGGCGCAGCGCGTCCAGCGTCACCAGCCGGCCGGCACGCGCGGCGGGCAGGGCGGCCAGACCGGGTCGGGCGAGGAAGGCGGCGCGGCCGCCGGCGGTGGCGATCGCCTCGTCGGTCGTGACGATGATGTCGGGTGCCGCCGCCAGCGCCGCTTCCAGCGTCAGCGGGCGGTAGCCGTTGAAGCGGCCGGCCATGACGTTGGCGGCGCCTGCATAGTCGATCATGGCTGCGGCGGCCGTGCCGTCGCCGGCGACCATCGGACTGGCACCGCCATGATCGAGAATGAACAGGGCACGCGGACGCCCCGGCAAGGTAGCGACCTGTTGCCGCGCCGCCGCCCAGTCGGCGTCGAAGCGCTCCGCCAGCGTGCGCCCGGCGTCGTCCAGCGCGAGCGACGCGGCGATGGCACGGATGGCGCCGCCGACCTGATCGGCACGGTGGCCGGCGTCGAGCTGCAGCACGTGCACGCCGGCACCCCGCAACTGGGTCAGCGCGACCGGCGGGCCGGCGTCGGCGGTGGCGATCAGCAGAGTCGGGCGCATCGACAACACGCCTTCGGCCGCCAGCGCACGCTGATAGCCGACACGCGGCAGTGCCTGTGCCGCCTCCGGCCAGGTGCTCGTGGTGTCGGTGGCGACCACGCGGGCGCCCGCGCCGAGCGCATAGACGATTTCGGTGACCGCACCGCCGACCGTGACCAGACGCTGTGCACTGTCGGCCAGCGCCGGGCCGCACAGCGCGGCCAGAACGCTCAGCAGGGCAAGACGCTTCATGCGGCGACGCGGTCGGTCGACTGGCAGACCTGACGCAGCAGCGCACGCCAGTCTTCGCGTTCCGGCTTGCCCGGTTTGCGTTCGCCGAAGAACAGCGCAATCGTTTCGCCGCTGGCGTCGAGCAATTCGACCGACGTGACGATGCCATCCGAGGTCGGCTTGCGCACCAGCCAGGTTTCCGCCACCAGATCGTGCCGCAGGTGCAGGTTGAATCCGGGGTCGAGCACGTTCAGCCAGTTGCCCATGACTTCGATGCGATGCACCGGCCCGGTGTGGATCTGGATCATGCCGGGGTTGCCGACGAAGCACATGATGGACACCGACTGCGCTGCCGCCTGTTCCAGCAGCGGGCGCGACAGGGCGTTGTCCAGCCGTTCGGCATGGCCGTCAGGCGCCAGCCGCATGGCCTGTCTGCGCGACACCTTGTGACGGCGCAGCAGCGGGAAGAAGTCGTGCGTGTCCTGCATGGCCAGCCAGTCGCGCCGGAAGGCGTCGGCGTCGATCGCGGCCAGCGGCGTTTCCGCGTCCGGTTCCGTGCTGCGCGGTTCGACCTGTTCACCAGCCTGCTGGTCCTCGGCGGTGCAGGTCGCCACCAGTGCGTGCCAGGCGTCGAACTTCGTGCCGGCGCGCGAGAACACCTTGTGCACGGCGTCGCCGTGGCGGTCGTAGAACTGGAAGCTGAGCGAGGTGCCGCGCGGCGTCTCGTCGGTCACGGCATAACCATGCGCCCATTGACCGTAGAAGATGCGCAGGTCGATCACGCTGCCCAGCGCCAGTCCGACGTGGGCGTTGCCGGACATCTGTTCGAAGCTGCCGGTCTTTTCATGCACCGCGGCTTCGTTGCGGGTCAGCACCATGACTTCGCCCAGTTCCGGCATGCGCTGGAACAGCGCATCGAACGGGCCGTGCAGACGTATGGCATCACGGCCGACGCCGCAGGCAATGGCTTCTCCTTCGCTGATGCCCAGTACCGCTGCGGCGTCGCGGTTGCGCAAGCGCCGTTCGGCTTTCAGGGCGTGGAAGGTGTGGTACAGGCTTTCGGGATCGGCAATGCGGGTCATGGAAGTCTCCGGCTCGGGGTGGGCGGGGCGGCGCATCAGGCGCTGCGGCGGGCGAGGGCGCCAAGCAGGCCGAGGCCGGCCAGCAGCGACAGCCAGGTGGCGGGTTCGGGCACCGGTGCCGCGAGCACGGCCAGCTGGTCGAGGCTCAGGTGGGCGGCCGGGCTGGCGAAGGCGAACTGCAGCGCGAGCGGGTCGGTGACCGTCCAGCGCCACCAGGCCTCTTCCTCGCTGCCACCGAAACCGCCCAGCGCAGCGCTGAACGACACGACCTTGCCGGCGGCGACGCCATTGAGCGTTGCGATTTCGTTGGCCGCCGTGCCCTGGGTGGCGATGCGCAGCCACACGTCGTAGGTGCCGGCGGCCGGGGCGGCGAGATCGACGATGAAGTTCGCAGCGCCGCCGCTGCTGTACAGGTTGCCGCTGCCGGTCAGGAAGGATCCGGCGGCCGGATGGGTCTGGCTCAGCGAGCCGCTGCCGGCGATGTCGGGGGTGGCGTCAAGGCTGGTGCTGTCGAATACATTCCATTCGGCATAGATGTCAGCGCTGGCCCAGGGCGTGGCGGAGGTGGCGCCGTTGCCGTCGAAACCGGCGAGCGGGGTATCCCAGACCGCACCGGCGGCGAAAACGGAAGAAGAAGACAGCACGCACAGCGCGCCGGTCGAGCACAGACGACGGAAAGACATGATGGGCCTCGTTCAGAGCCATGCATCCCTTCCCCGCGAAGGCGACTGCTCAGGTGTTGTTTCTGATGATGTGAGTCCGCGGCCCCGCGCCGCCGGACGGTGCTGCACGAACGGTTCCGGTTCAGCCGGCGGCGAAATCGATCACGTAGCGGTACTGCTTGCCGCAATCGATGATCACTTCCTTCTGCCCACGCTTGAGCAGGCGCACTTCCACGCTGAGCGACCCGAAGCCGTCATGCCGGATCAGCTCGTCGAGCAGGCCGGCAAGGCGGGATTTCAGGGCGTCCGACGACGAAGCGTTCAGACCTGACATGGCGTCGTGCATGGTGACCGGAATGTCCGGCGCGGCTGGGCCGCGCTGTGTTGAACCCGATCAAATAATAATGATTCTCAGTTCGGTGTCAAGCGAATCGCGCTGCAGAGGAAGCGGGCATGAGCTGCTCGCGCGCAGTGCGGGGCGTCAGCCTGCCTGCGGACGCAACACGAAGCGGTCGGTCAGCGCGGGCGTGCCGTGCGGCGTGACCGAGGGGTTGAGGACATCGAGGAGATACGCGCCTTCGCCCAGCCGCGCAAAAGTCGATGCGTCGATCCAGTATTCGCAGCCGGCGATTTCGCCCAGCTTCACGTCGGACTCGCCGAGCGCGATCGAGCCGATGGGCCGGCACAGCGGTTGCACGCTTTCGGCCATCGCACCGTGGCGGAACATCAGCGGGCCGTAGCGCGCTGACAGCCGGATGATGAGCATGACGGCGTCAACGCTGGCGGTCAGCGAGACAGCCCGAATATGACCGGTACGGTGGAGCGAGCATTCGGGATCGGATGAATGTGGCATGTGCGGATGTCGTGGCGCGACGTGTGGATCATGTGCAATGGTTCGTGTGCGTCGCATTTGCAGGCCTGCGTACACAACGGTTGAATCAGCAAATCCCGCGCCATATCAGGCGATCCGCTGCAGGACACGGGCGGCAAAGGAAAACTGCGCAATTCTCCGGTTGGTCGTTTGGGAGGGTGTCCAGTAACGGTGCACCGGACTGTCCATGGCTGAAACGTCACGTTGATGAAATGTCGGTGCGCGCGCGGATTCTGTCAGGCTCGCACGGCAGTCGGAATATGAAAAACAGTTCCGGTTTGTGTCCCGAAAAGCCATCGGCACGTTCAGAAGCGCAGCGTCAGCGACAGCTTCGCGCTGCGGCCCGGCGCCTGCACGCCGACTGCGCCGGCGAAGCCGTCCTGCAGGCAGTACACCTCGTCGGTCAGGTTGTCGATGTTGAGCCGCAGCAAGGCGTCCGGCGTGACGCGCCAGCTGGCGAACAGATCGAACACCCGCGCACCGAACTGGGTGCCGATGCGCCCGACGCCGTCGATGAACAGCGTGCCGGGGCGCGAGCACACCGTGGGTTCGGTGCCGGCACTGGCGCGCCGTTCGCCGATGTCGCGCATGCGCACACCTGCTTCGACGCGTCCCTCGAAGCCGCGCACGCCGGCACTGGCGCTGAGCGTGTCGCCCGGCACGCCGTAGATCGCGTAATCCGTGCCGGCGACCGGGTTCGTGATGCGGCCGTCGATCTGCGACCAGGCGAGCGTGGCGAAGCTGCGCAGGCCGTCGTAGGAGACTTCCAGTTCGGTGCCGGTGCGCCGTTCGCGACCCGGCTGGGCGACCCGGCCGCCCACGTTCGAGATCGATTGCAGCAGATGGCGGGTGTGGATGTCGTACCAGGTCGCGCGCGCCTGCCAGCGCCCGTCGGCGGCGCTCGCCGGCTGCGGCGACCAGGCGATCGTCAGTTCGTGGTTGGACGATTCCTGCGGCCGATCGAGACCACCGCAGATTTCGTTTCCCGGCGCCAGATCGAGCGACGGGTCGTACGGAAGACCGATACCCGATGGGTCGTAGAGCGGATTCGCGTCGTTGACCAGATTGCCGGGCGCCAGCGGATTGCCGGTGGTCTTCGCGCAGCGGCTGGCGAAACCGCCGCGTGCAAAGTACTCATCGACCAGTGGCGGCCGGAAGGCTTCGTTGTAGCGTGCGGTCAGCGACACATCGCTGGCCGGAATGCGCCAGGTCAGCGCCAGTGCCGGCGACACCTTGACGAAGCGCAGGTCGGGCGACTGGCCGGCGGCAATCATGTTGGTGCGCGTCTGGCCTTCGGCGCTCACGTGGTAGCGGTCGATGCGCGCGCCCGGCGTCAGCGTGAAAGCGCCGTAGGTCATCGCGTTCTCGACGATCAGCGCGTCGGAAACCTTGTCGCCGGGCGGCTGTGCTTCGTTGAAACCGCCGGGATGGTTGTTCGCATTGGTGTTGGCGTTCGACGTCACGCGCACGATGTCGCGGCTGTTGCGGATGCCCTGGTAACCCACGGTCAGCACGCCGCGCAGCTCGGCCAGCGTGTAGCGCAGGTCATTGAACAGTTCGCCGGTCCAGATGGCATAGCGCCAGTCGTCGTTGCAGCGGTCGACCCGGAAGGCGGCCGGCAGCAGTGGTGACGGTGACACGCAGATGCGGCTCTGGCCGATCAGGTGCAGGTCGGCCAGTTCGGTCGTTTCGTAGGCCAGCGTGCCGCGCAGTGCGATCCAGGAATCGGGTGGCAGATAGCGCAGCGACAGATTGGTCGTGGTGTCGTCGATGCTGCGCTGGACGATGCCGAAGCCGCCGGAGCCGCTCGCCGTCGCGTCGTACGGTGCGCGCTCAGGCCCGCCGGTGTAGCGCGTCTGGCTCAGTTCGATCACCAGATCGTCGGTGGCGTAGAAGCTCGCCTTGACGAAGCGGCTTTCCGACGACGTGGCGGTCAGGTCGAGGCGCTCGCCGTCGGGCAGGCGGAAGTCATCGGAATCGCGCCGGGCGACCGACACGATGAGGTCGAGGTGGGCGTTCGGCCGGCCATAGATGGTCACCATGCGCAGCCGTTCGTGACTGTTCCAGTTGTAGCCGTACTTCACTTCGCTGCCGAAGGTCTGGCCCGGCTTCAGGAAATCGGACGCCGACTTGGTGGTGGCCGATACGGTGCCGCCGAGCGCGCCGGACCCGGCGGTGACCGACGGGCCGCGCTCGACCTGCAGCGCCTTCAGCAGTTCCGGCTCGATGAACACGCCGCTGCCGAAGCGGTACTTCTCGAAGCCCTTGACCGCGCCGTCGACCTTGAACAGCACGTCCTCGTTGTCGGAGAAGCCGCGCAGATTGAATTTCATGCCGCTGGCGCGCGGTCCGCCATCGACCGCCACACCCGGGATGTCCTTCAGGATGTCGAAAATGGTGCTGGCCTGACGCCGCTCGATCGCGGCGGCATTGATGACCGTGACCGGGCGGTCCGGCGGCAGTTCGATCTCGACCGGGCGCTGCAGCTCGCGTTCGTCGGTCACCTCGACTTCGGGCAGCACGGTCGCGTCGGTGTCGATCGCCTCGCCGAGGTCCTGCGCGCCGGGCAGTGGCTCTGGTGGTGTACGCGCTTGAGTGTCCTGCACCGGCGCGACGCGGTCAGGCGTGTGCGTGCCTTGTGCTCCGGCCGCCGAGGCGGCGAGGCAGGCGAATGCGCACAGTCCGGCTGCAGGCCAGCAGGCGGAGCGGCGGAGAGGATGCCTTGCGGCTGTGGAGGGCTGGGGTGTCACGGGAAGTCTGCAACGGATGCGGTGCGCCGCGCGCACCGCAGGGTGGACCGCCGGACCTGATCGTCCGGCGGTGGGCGGCAATCAGCCCTTGTTGATGCGGCGATGTGCGCTCAGCGTGATCAGCCCGAGGCCGCCCAGCATCAGGGCCCACGTTTCCGGTTCCGGCACCGGTGCCGCGACCAGCTGGTCCAGCTGGAAGGCTTCGGTCTGCGAGTGGGTGTCGGTGCCGAAGGTGATGCGGAAGCTGTCGACCGGCACAGTGACGCCCAGCGCCGCGAGATTCCACGTGAAGGTGGCGTGGTTCGGGTTGTTCGGGTCGGACGCCACGACCTGACCGGTGAAGAAGTCGGTGTAGCTGAGGTTTTCCGTCTCGACCAGCGACGCGGTCAGGAACTGCGTGCCGTTGTTGTAGCTCAGGCGGGGCGCGTAACCGGTTTCGAACAGCCCGTCGACGCCATTGGCGCCGCGGCTGATGTTGATGTAGCTCTGGAACACGATGCTGGTCAGGCCGTCGGCGGCGTCGGCAACCGCCATTTCGAAGGTCGAGCCGGCACCGCTGAACTGGTACAGGCCGGCCGATGCCGGGTAGGCGCCACCCGACATCTTGCGGAAGATCGTGTCGCCGGCGCTGCCGTCGACATTGGCGGCCAGGCCCGCGCTCAGTTGGGCGGCCGTGATGCGGCCCGCAGTCAGGTTGTTGAAACCGTCGCTGGCGACCGAATCGGCCGGTGAGCTGAACGATTCATGCGCGGTGGCGGCGACTGCCTGACCGGCGACGGCAAACGACAGCAGCGCGGCGGCGCTGATTACTGCACGGGGCAGAAGTGACGTGATCATGATTGACCTCTCGAAGCGGGTTGAAGACGTGGAGCCGGCGCGGTTGCGCGGCCATTGACAGGAGACGCGCCTGGTTGCGGCAGGGCAGTGAAGCGAACCGGCGATGCAGATCGATGATGCGAACAGCGACATGTCAGCGTCTCCTGAAGAAGCGTGACTGGCTGGATCGCGTGAGCGGATCTGGCTGGCAGCCCCGGCCGCGGCGCGGGCGGGGGAAAGTGGAAAAACAGCAGCGAAGCAAAAGGGGCAGGCAGATCGGCGCAGGGCACCCGATCGACCGCTTACCAGTGTGTGATCAGACGCGCAGGGCGTAGAACTCGACCACCTTCTGTGCTTCGAACGCAAAGGGTGTGGCATCGCCCGGTGGAAGATGGGCGAGGCGCAGGCTCAGCGTCGCCGCGTCGAAGACGAGCCAGTCAGCCCGTTCGAGCGGCGGTGTCTGCAGCGCATCGACCACGCTCTGGACGGTGCGGCCCTTGTCGGTCAGCGTGATGGTGTCGCCGACACGCAGCCGGATCGACGGAATGTTCACCCGCCGTCCGTTGAGCAGCACGTGCTTGTGGCGTACCAGCTGGCGTGCCGCCGGAATCGTCGGCGCCAGACCGCCGCGGAACACGATGTTGTCGATCCGCCGCTCCAGCAGTTCGACCAGTTTTTCGCCGGTCGGCAGCTTCGAACGTTCGGCTTCGCGGAACACGCTGCGCAACTGGGTTTCGTTGAGACCGTAGTTGTAGCGCAGCTTCTGCTTTTCCATCAGCTGGGCGCCGAATTCCGACTTGCGGCGGTTCGGGCGCGCGCCATGCTGGCCGGGCGGCGAGGTGCGGTTTTCGATGTTCTTCCGGGTCAGACCGGGCAGGTCGGTGCCGAGTGCGCGCAGCACGCGCAGGCGGGGGCCGGTGTAGCGGGACATCTTCGGGGTTCTCCGGATCAGTGGGCGGCGCGCAGGCCTGCATCGCCGACGGCATGCAGGCTCCAGCGGCCAATGAGCGCGTCGCACACCTCACGCATCAGCGGATCGGCGCGCTCGTCCTCGGCCACGACTTCGAGATGGCGGATCACCATCTGCGCAACTTCCGGGCACGGGCGTTCCGCAAACCGGGTCATGACGAACAGCGTGGCAGCCGCCAGCATGTTCGGACTGGCGTCGCCAGTGGCACTGTGTTCGGTCGTCATACCTGCTTCCTCCGGCGGTCTGGGCGTGCGGGGCACGGGGTGGCTGGCGGATGGCTGCCGGGGCAGCAGGCTGGCGCATGTCCTGTTCAGTGATGAATAGGAATGATTCGCATTCAAACACGCAGGGTGTGGCGTGTCAAGCGTCGCTGCGCGCGCAGCCGGTGAAGGAATGTGTCGGCAGCCGGACGGTCAGGACGAAAAAAAACCGCCGGTCAGGGCGGTCTTTTGGGGAGCCGGGGCGCCTTACTTCGCGGTGGAAGGATCCGTCACGAAGCCAATGCGGGTCAGCCCGAGCCGTGCTGCCTCGCTCATGACGTGTGCCACCGAGCGGTAGGGCACGTTCTGGTCGGCGCGCAGCTGAATCTCCGCGGTCTTGTCGCGCGCGGCCGCTTCCTGCAGCTTCACCTTCAGCGTTTCCTTGTCGATCTTCTCGCCCGACCAGAACAGCTGCTCGTCGGCACCGATCGCGATCTGGATGTTCTCTGGCGGCAGTTCGTTCGCGGCGGTCGATTCTTTCGGCAGATCGACCTTCACCGCATGGGTCAAAAGCGGCGCGGTCACCATGAAGATGATCAGCAGCACCAGCATCACGTCGATCAACGGAATCATGTTGATTTCCGCCATCGGTCCGTCGTCGTCCTGTTCGAAGCTTGCGAAGGCCATCTGTCTGCTCCCGCTCAGTGCGCCGGACGCGCAGCGTCGCGGCCGTGCTCGACCAGTGACAGCACGCGGTCGCCGGTGGCTTTCGGGTCATTCGTGCCGACGTCCTTGATGCCGGTGGACAACATGACGAACACGTCGTGCGCGAAGCTGTTCAGCTCCGCCATCACATTGCGCGTCGAACGTGCAAAGAAGTTGAATGCCAGCGCCGCCGGGATGGCGGTGGCCAGACCGATGGCAGTCATGATCAGCGCCTCGCCGACCGGCCCGGCCACCTTGTCCAGCGTGCCCTGACCGGACATGCCGATCGCCAGCAGCGCGTGGTAGATGCCCCATACGGTGCCGAGCAGGCCGATGAACGGCGCGCTCGATGCGACCGATGCAAGGAAGGTCTGGCCGTACTCCATGCGGCTGCGGTCGCGCTCGATCGAACGCTTCAGCGCACGGGTCAGGAATTCGTCGGCACTGCCGGTGGCGATCAGGCCGCGCGCGCCCGCCTTGCCATTGCGCAGCGTTTCGACGGCGCTGAACCCCTCATGTACAAGATGCGAGAACGGATCGGTGACGCCGTTGGACCGCATGTCGCGCGCCACGTCTTCCAGCGACGAAGCGTTCCAGAAGCGATCCATGAACTGGCTGCTGGCACTGCGCTGACGCAGCGCAACGATGCCCTTGAGCACGATCAGGAACCAGGTCCCGATTGACGCAAGCGCCATCAGCACGACGATGGTGATTGCGACAGCATCCGCATTCGACAGGAAGTGCGCAAAACCCAGTGATTCATTCATCAAGACTCTCCATGTGAAGCCAGATCAAAGCCATAGTGCAAAAAAGGATCGCTGCGCAGTGTACGCCAGCGGTCGTGCCGGTCAAATCATCGCGGCAGTCTGAAGCTGAGCGGGACCACGACTGATTCGGCGACGGCTTCGGTACCGCGTCGTGCCGGCACGAACTTCCATTTCTTCACCGCGTCCAGCGCGGCCTCGTCGAGTCGGGGGAATCCGCTCGACTTTTCGATATCGACCTTCGACGGCATGCCGTTTGCCTCGACCATCACCCGCAGCATCACCCGACCTTCTTCGCCGGCGCGGCGCGACAGCATCGGGTAGGCCGGTTTCGGGTTCGACAGGTAGGCAGCGTCGAAGCGGGGCGGTTCCAGTGTTGGTGGCGGCGCGGCGACAGGAGCTGCCGTGACCGCGGCAGGCGCTGGCGCGGTTGCGGGTATGGCGTCGATCGCAACCGGTTCCGGCGGTGCAGGCTCCTGTACCGGCGCACTCTCCGCGCTGGGCGCATCGGCCGCCGCTGTCAGCTTCGGCAAGACGACTTCCTTGCGTCGGGGCACCGGTTTGGTGACCGGCTTCGGTGGCTCGGGCTCCACCTTCGGCTGCTCGCGCGCCGGCTCGATATCTGCCATCGGCAGCGGTTCGGGCGCAATCAGTGTCGCCAGCATGACCGTGGTGGGCGCGCTGGGCAGCGGCAGCTGGACATGCATCAGCCAGAACAGCGCAAGGCCATGCAGCAGCAGTACCGTGCCGAGCGAAAAGATGCGCGCCAGCGCGCCGGCATCGGGCGGCCCTGACCAACGCCCCGGTTGGGTATCCGCAGTGACCGGAAGGCGGAAGACGGGTGGAAACTGCGGTGGCAGGGTTCCGGCTCCGCCTGCCAGCGCCGCGCTGCTCATGGCGCCCATACCGATGACGACAGGTGGACGCGGCGCGTCGATGGGAAGGAGGGAAACGTCACGGCAGGCAGTGTGGGAAGGAACATCCGTGCTACTTCAACTTCGGGTGAGGGCCATGGTCGTGACGGTGAGGGGACGGCCGGCACCCGACTGCCGGTCCTGCCCCGACCGGCAGCTCAGCTGCCGATTTCTCCCATCGCGGCCTGCGTGTAATTCTGCAGTCCCATCTTGTCGATCAGGTCAATCTGGGTTTCCAGCCAGTCGATATGTTCTTCGGTGTCCGCCAGGATCGAACGGAACAGGTCACGTGAGACATAGTCGCCCGCGGTTTCGCTGCAGGCGATTGCTTCCTTCAGCGTCGTGTGCGAGATGTGCTCGATTTTCAGGTCACAGCCGAGCATTTCCGGCACGTTCTCGCCGATCAGCAGCTTGTGCAGATCCTGCAGGTTGGGCAGGCCTTCGAGCAGCAGGATGCGTTCGATCAACGCATCTGCATGCTTCATTTCCTCGATCGACTCGTGGTGCTCATGGTCGCCAAGCTGCTTCAGGCCCCAGCTCTTGTACATCTTCGCGTGCAGGAAATACTGGTTGATCGCCGTCAGTTCATTCACCAGCTGCTTGTTCAGATACTGCAGAACCTTCTTGTCGCCCTTCATGTGCCGTCTCCTGTTCAGGCGGTGTCACTGGCGTGACGCCTGACCGTATTCTAGGCCACACGAACGCTTGTGTTGCACAGCATCAATTTCAGGCGGCGCAGCCCGACGCCAGCTGCGCGTGCGCGACGAGTGCCCGCAGATCAGCCCGGGCTTCGTCGATCACTTCCTTTGCGGCGCGCACACATTTGCCGCAATCCCGGCAGCAGCCGAGCTGTCCGGCCACGTCACGCACAGTGCGGCAACCGGTGCTGACCGCAGCCTTGATATCCCGGTCGGTGACCGGTTCGCACAGACAGATGTACATGGCGACTCTATTTGGTGAGTATCAATTTGCCATTGCGCGTCAGGCGCAATGAGTAAAGTTCGCCACCGTGATTGATGGCGACCTGTTTGCGGCCACCCAGCAACTGCGCCGAATCAAGTGTTGGCGACGGAGTGGGTGACGCGGCGGGAGCGTTGGCGGGTGTCTGCGGCAGCGGCAGTGCAGGCGTATTCATGTGCCAACAAACAAATAATAATGAGAATGGTTCGTATTAATACAGAAGCCCGAGCCGGTGTCAAGTGTTCGCTGCGCGGGTTGTCGACACCAGCGGCCGACAGGTTCGTGCGGCACGCTTGTCTCCGCGGGCTGCCTTTGCGGCAGCGTGACGTCACAGCGTAAGCGTCGCACCCTACAATTGCCCGATGAACATACCTCCACGCGACGCACAGGACACGCAAGCGCCGTCCTGCCCTGTACATCAGCCCGACTTCCTGCGGGCGCAACGTCAGGCTGAAAAGGCGGTCGGCCATGTGCTGTGGCTGAGTGCGATCGCCATGCTGACGGAAATCGTCGCCGGCCATCTGACGGGATCGATGGCGCTGCTGGCCGACGGTTGGCACATGGCGACACACGTGGCAGCAATGGGCATCAGCGCATTTGCGTACGTGTATATGCGCAGGCATGCCGGGCAGGCGCATTACAGCTTCGGCCCGGGCAAGGTGTCCTATCTGGCGGCCTATTCGTCCAGCCTGCTGCTCGCAGGCGTCGCGCTGGCCATGCTGTACGAGGCGGCGTCGCGGCTGCAGGCGCCGCAAGACATCCATTACGACGAAGCGCTCGCGGTCGCTGTGCTGGGGTTGATCGTCAATCTGCTCAGCGCATGGCTGTTGCACGGCAATGACCATGACCATGACGGAGACGAGCACGCGCACGAACATGCGAACGGGCACGCCGACCAGAATCTGCGCGCCGCCTATGTTCACGTGCTGGCTGACGCGATCACGTCAGTCGCCGCCATCGTGGCGCTGATCGCCGGCAAGTGGGCCGGCATTGCCTGGCTCGACCCGGTCATGGCGGCGCTCGGCGGCGTGCTCATCCTGCGCTGGGCCTGGCGACTGGCCGGCGACAGTGCCGGCGTGCTGCTCGACCGTCAGATCGACAGTCACCTGCTGCACGACATCCACGCCTGCCTCGCACGACACGGCGTACGCGCGCTCGACCTGCACCTGTGGCTGCTTGCCCCCGGTCGCCATGCGTTGCTGCTGACGCTCGCCGGGTCGCCGGAGCTGGATGTCGACCGCCTGCGGCATGAACTGGGTGCCATGGCGACGCTGGCCCATGTGACACTGGACATCGTGTCGCGGGATACATCTTCTGTTGCGCCGCAACAATCGCTATAATCGCGGGCTTTTCAAAAGGAGCGAGACATGGGTCTGGAACGAGTTCCGTCGGGCAAGGATCTGCCCAACGATTTCAACGTGGTCATCGAAATCCCGATGCATTCGGACCCGGTCAAGTACGAAGTGGACAAGGATTCCGGCGCCGTCTTCGTCGATCGCTTCATGTCGACTGCGATGCACTACCCGTGCAATTACGGCTACATCCCGCATACCATCGCTGGTGACGGCGACCCGGTCGACGTGCTCGTGCTGGCGCAGTTCGCGCTGCCGCCGGGCGTGGTGGTTCGCTGCCGTCCGATCGGCATGCTGAAAATGGTCGACGAAGCCGGCGAAGATGCCAAGCTGCTGGCCGTGCCGGTGGACAAGCTCACGCCGATGTACCGCTCGGTGCAGAGCCCGCGCGACCTGCCGCAGATCCTGCTGGACCAGATTTCGCACTTCTTCGAGCACTACAAGGATCTGGAACCCGGCAAGTTCGTCAAGGTTCAGGGCTGGGGCGACATCGAAGATGCCAAGCGCGAAATCATGTCGGGCGTCGAGGCCTACCAGAAAGCCGCCGACAAGCCGGCGTTCTGACCTTTCGGCGTTCGCTCACGGACTGTCGACATCGATCGCGCCCGGTGCGCGATCTGCTGTCGTCAGCGCCTGAGCCGTCTGCCGGTAAGGCGTGCGCTCTTCCAGTTCGTCAATGTGCATCGCCATGCCGGCGCGTTCCCGCTCCAGATAGCGCGCCACAGCGTCGGAAAAATCGGCGTCGCGCAGCCAGTGCGCCGACCAGGTCGTTTCCGGCACGAAGCCGCGTGCCATCTTGTGCTCGCCCTGGGCGCCGCCTTCGAACACCTCGAGCTTGCGCTCGATCGCGTATTCGATCCCCTGGTGGTAGCAGGCCTCGAAGTGCAGGCAGGGCAGATGTTCGAGCTCGCCCCAGTAACGACCGTACAGCCGCCTGTCGTCGCGCAGGTTCAATGCGCAGGCGATGTCGTGCCCGCCTGCACTGGCCACGACCAGCATCAGCGCGTGCGGCACACGTTCCCGCAGCAATTCGAAAAAGCGGAAGTTCAGATACGGGCGCTGGCCGCGCACACGATAGGTGTTGCAGTAGCACTTGAAGAACAGCGCGAGCTCGGCGTCGCGGATGTCCGGTCCGTCGATGCGCCGCAGCATGATGCCTGCATCGGCCACACGGCGCCGCTCCTGGCGGATTTTCTTCCGCTTGTCGCGCGCCAGCGATGACAGGAAAGTTTCGTAGCTGTCGTAGCCCGCGTTGGTCCAGTGGAACTGCACCGACTGGCGCAGCAGCAGCGACGTGTTCCCGAGCGCGGCCAATGATTCAGCATCCGGGAACAGCAGGTGGGCGGACGACACGCCGCTGTCACGCGCATGGGCCAGCCAGGCGTCGAGCAGCGCGGTGCGCGCCGGCGCATCGCGTGCCAGCAGCCGCGGGCCGGGTACCGGAGTGAATGGAATGGCACTCAGCAGCTTGGGGTAGTAGGGGCGGCCGGTCCGTTCAAGCGCCTCGGCCCATGACCAGTCGAACACGTACTCGCCATAGCTGTGCAGCTTGCGGTAACCCGGCAGCGCGGCGATCAGTCGTCCGCCCTCGTGGATCGAAAGGTGGTCCGGCTGCCAGCCGGATGCATCGGTGACGCAGCCCGAACTTTCGAAGGCGTCCAGCAGCGCGTGCGACAGCGTGGCATGGCCGCCGGTCAGCGCGTCCCACTGGGCCGCGTCGAGATCGGCGATCGCACCATGGTGCTCGACGCGCAGTTCCGGTCCGGTCACTCAGTCGTACTTGATGTACTTGAAGCGCGGGTCGTCCGGCGTGCCGGCCAGGGCCGAGCCTTCAGCCAGCGCCGGCTGCCACATGACGACCTCTTCGATCTTCTTCGCCAGCTGGAAGTCGCGCTCGGTCACGCCCTTGGCTTCGTGGTTCATCGGCTTGACGATCACGAAGGCGTAGGACACCGCGAGATCCGGGTGGTGGAAGGCCGCTTCGGCCAGATGGCCGACCGTGTTCACGACCATCAGCGTGCCTTTCCAGCCGCTGGTCTTGTACTTGCGGCGTATCCAGCCGTCCTCGTAGTACCACTTGGGCAGTTCGCCCTTCAGGCGGGCGTCGATCTCTTCCAGCGTGAAGGCCTCGTTCGGCCCGGCGGTTCTCCACTGCGTCATGTCGCTACCCCTCGGAGTGTTCGGTCAAACCATGAAAAACGCGCTGTCCCGCCCGGCCAGGGCCGGATGAGGCAGCGCGCATCTGCGTCGCATGCCGGAGGCGGACTCCGGCGGGCGATCAGGCCGCGAAGTTCTTCGCCGCGAAGTCCCAGTTGGCGAGGCTGGCGAGGAAGGTATCGACGAAGTCCGGACGGCGATTGCGGTAGTCGATGTAGTAGGCGTGTTCCCACACGTCGAGCGTCAACAGCGGCTTGGCGTCGGAATTGAGCGGCGTGCCGGCGCCGCTGGTGTTGACGATGTCCAGCGAGCCGTCCGGCTTTCTGACCAGCCAGGTCCAGCCGGAGCCGAAGTTGCCGACAGCAGATGCCTTGAACGCCTTCTTGAATTCGTCGAAGCTGCCCCACTTGGCATCGATCGCTGCCGCCAGCGCGCCGGTCGGTGCACCGCCGCCTGCAGGCTTCATGCTGCTCCAGAAGAAACTGTGGTTCCACACCTGTGCGGAGTTGTTGAACACGCCGCCGGCCGGTGCCTTCTTGACGATGGCTTCCAGATCGAGGTTTTCGAACTCGGTGCCCTTGATCAGGTTGTTCAGGTTGGTGGCGTAGGTCTGGTGATGCTTGCCGTAATGAAACTCGAGGGTTTCGCGCGAAATGTGCGGGGCCAGAGCGTCGAGTGCATAAGGCAGCGGGGGCAGCGTGTGTTCCATGGTCTCTCCCAGTCGAGTCGGTTCAAAGTCAGGTAAGCGAGTTTAGGGTTGCCCAAGTCCGAGCACAAGGCAAAGCTTGCAGGCAGAAGGGCTCCCTCAGGGTCCTGGTGTTTCATCGGCGGCAGCCTGTACGTCGACGCGATCGACCGTCACGCCGGCCGCACCGCGTCCGAACTGCAGTTCAAGGCCTTGTCCCGCTGAAAGCGCAGCCGCGTCGCGAACGATGCGGCCGTCGCCGTCGCGCACGATGGAAAAGCCGCGCGCCAGCACGGCCGCCGGGTCGAGCTGCGCCAGTTGGGCTGCGTTGAGACCGCTGCGGTGGCGCGCGGTTTCAAGCAGCCAGCGCGCCGAGGTTCGAAGTCGCTCGGTCAGCCGCAGCAGTGCGACCTGACGACGCGCGACATCGGGGCGTCTGTCGTGCAGGCGTTGGGCCAGGGCATCTGCTTGACGGCGCTGCTGCGCCAGGCCGACATCGCGGGCGCGGCGCATGCGCGCATGCAGCGCATGCAGCCGTTCGCCTGCCCGCGTCAGCTGTCGTGCCGGCGCGTGCAGCCGCGACGACAGGTCATCCAGCCGCTGGCCGCGCCGCTCGACGCGGGCGCGCATGGCGCGGGCCAGCCGCTGCGCCAGTCCGATCAGCCGTGCAGCTGCCTCGACATGGCCGGCGCTGACCAGTTCGGCGGCGGCGGTCGGCGTGGCGGCCCGGATGTCCGCCACGAAGTCGGCAATCGAAAAATCCGTTTCGTGCCCGATGCCGGTGACTACCGGAACCGGGCTGGCTGCAATGGCGCGTGCCACCGCCTCGTCATTGAAGGCGGCGAGGTCTTCCGCCGATCCGCCGCCGCGTACCAGCAGCAGGGCGTCGCAGCCAAGGCGCCCGGCCCGCGTGACGGCGGCGGCGATCTGCGGCGGCGCCTCTGCGCCCTGCACGAGACAGGGCAGCACGGTCACCTCGATATGGCGGGCGCGCCGCGCCAGCGTGATCAGCACGTCGCGCAGTGCTGCACCCGACGATGAGGTGACCACAGCCAGCCGGGCTGGCAACGCCGGCAGCGGCCGCTTGCGCGCAGCGTCGAACAGGCCCTCCTGTTCGAGCTTTGCCTTGAGCCGCAGAAAAGCGTCGTGCAGCGCACCCTGGCCGGCCGGCCGCATTGCATCGACGGTCAGCTGAAAGTCGCCGCGCGCCTCGTACAGCGACACCTGGGCGCGCACCTCGACGCGCAGGCCGGCGCGCACTTCGAACGGCAACAGCTGGCTGCGGTTGCGGAACATGACGCAGCGCACCTGAGCCAGTTCGTCCTTCAGCGAAAAGTAGAGGTGCCCCGACGCAGCGCGCGTCACGCCCGACAGCTCGCCGCTGACCCACAGCACCGGAAAGCTGCGCTCCAGCGTCAGGCGGGCGCGTCGCACCAGTTCGGATACCGGCATGCCGGGTCCGGCCGGCATCGGTGATTCAGTGACCATCGTTCACCACGCTGTCATCGAAGCTTAATTTTTGATCGCTGCAAGAAAAACGCCTGTGCCGGCCGCGATTTCCCGCTGTCGTCCGGCCGCTACCCACACGGTTATCCACAAGTTCTGTGGATAACCCCGCCCGGCGGCATGCTGCGGTGCGCAACGACATCGGGTCAGGGTTGCCCCGGCTGGTGTCGCAGGCTACAGTTCGCCGCTTGCTGACGAGGGGAGCGCACGTGTTTGACATCATCCGGGCGGCCGGCTGGCCCATCTGGCCGCTGATCGCGGCGTCCATCATTGCCCTGGCGCTGATTTTCGAACGTCTGGCGAGCCTGCGACGCAGCAAGGTGGTGCCACCGGCGCTACTTGATTCCGTGCTGGCCGATCTCAAGGGCGGTCTGCCGAACGCCGACATGATACGCCGCGTTGCCGCCCACTCGCCGCTCGGCCGCGTGCTGGCGGCCGGTCTGCGCAACGTGCGCAACCCGCGCGAAATCATGAAGGAAGCAATCGAGGAAGAAGGGCGTTCGGTGGTGCATCACCTCGAGCGCTATCTGACGACCCTGGGCACGATCGCCGCCGCCGCGCCGCTGATGGGGCTGTTCGGGACGGTCGTCGGCATGATCGAAATCTTCGGTTCCCAGACGGCGACCGGCAGCAATCCGCAACAGCTCGCGAGCGGCATTTCGATCGCGCTCTACAACACCGGCTTCGGTCTGCTGGTGGCGATACCTGCACTGATCTTCCACCGCTACTTTCGCGGTCTGGTCGATGACTTCGTGGTCGAGATGGAGCAGCTTGCGATCAAGCTGGTCGAGGTCGTACACGGCGAGCGTTCGGCAAAGTAGGGCGCCCAGATGAATTTCCGACGCGGACGCGCACGCGAAGAGCTGGAAATAAACCTGATTCCGCTGATCGACGTGCTGCTGGTCATCCTCATCTTCCTGATGGTGACCACGACCTACTCGAAGACGGCCGGCCTCGAAATCACGCTGCCCAGCGCGCAGGCGCCGGAAGCCGAGCCGGTGGCGCGCGAAATCAATGTGATGATCACGGCTCGTGGCGACATCCTTGTCGATCGTCAGCCGGTGCCGGCAGGTGACATCGAGCGGCTGCGCAGTGCGCTGGCGGGCGCTGCGTCGGGCAAGGAAGATCCGGTGGTGATCATTTCGTCCGACCGCGACGCACGGCTGCAGTCGTCGATCGATGTCATGCAGGCCGCACAGAAAGCAGGCATCGCCGGCATTTCCTTCGCCACCCAGTCCGACGCGCCGGCCGGTCGATGAGCGCAGCGCGGGCGCTGCCCGAAGCGTGGCAACGGCGTGGGTGGCTGGCCTGGCTCCTGTGGCCGCTGTCGCTGCTGTACCGCCTGGTCACCGCGCTGCGCCGCGCCGCTTTCCGCGCGGGCGTGTTGCGCGCCGACCGGCTGCCGGTGCCGGTAGTGGTCATCGGCAACATCATCGCCGGCGGCGCCGGCAAGACCCCGCTCACCCTCTATCTGGCGCGTGCCCTGACCGCGCGCGGCCACCGTCCGGTCATCGTGTCGCGCGGCTACGGCGGGACCGTGCAAGGGGTGCGCGAGGTCGCGGCGGAGGATGACCCGGCGCTGTGCGGCGACGAAGCGCTGTTGCTGGCGCATCGCAGCGGTGTGCCGGTATGGGTCGGACGTCACCGTGCAGAGGTCGCTCGCGTGGCACTCGCGCGCCATCCGCAGTGCGACGTCGTGCTGTGCGACGATGGTCTGCAGCATTACGCGCTGGCGCGCGACATCGAGATCGCGGTATTCGACCGGCGCGGTGTCATGAACGGACTTCATCTGCCGGCCGGCCCGCTGCGCGAGCCACCGTCGCGTCTGGCAGCGGTGTTTGCGCAGGTGCTCAATGGCACACCGGACACACCGCTGACCGGCCCGCCGCGCTTTTCGATGCGTCTGCGCGGCGAACGCTTCCACCGGCTTGGTCATCCGGAAGACAGTGCAGGTGTCGCCGACCTTCAGGGTCTGCGCCTGCATGCCGTGGCCGGCATCGGCGAGCCGGCGCGCTTCTTCGACCACCTGCGCACGCTCGGACTGGTGTTCGTTGCGCATCCGTTTCCGGATCATCACGCGTATTCGGCTCGGGACCTGATTTTTCAGGACTGCGATGCCTTGCTGCTGACCGAGAAGGACGCGGTAAAATGTCACGGATTGTCGGACACCCCTGTGTGGGTATTGCCGGTCGAGGCACACCTCGATCCTGATCTGGCGGGCCGGGTATCCGACCGCCTTGCGGAGCTGAAGCATGGACCCCCGACTACTTGAGATTCTCGTCTGTCCGCTCACCAAGGGACCACTGGTGCTTGACCGTGCACGCAACGAGCTGCAGTGCAAGGCGAGCCGCCTTGCCTACCCGATACGCGATGGCATTCCGGTCATGCTGGAAGACGAAGCGCGCGAAATGACCGAGGACGAAGTGGCCGCCCTGCGCGACACGGCGCCGGGTCGCGGTACGGCGTCCATCTGAGGCTTCGATCATGTTCAAGGTGGTGATTCCCGCCCGCTTCGCCTCGACCCGCCTGCCCGGCAAGCCCCTGCTCGACATCGGTGGCCTGCCGATGGTCGTGCGTGTCGCGCAGCAGGCAGCGCGCAGCGGCGCCGACGCGCTGGTGGTGGCGACCGATCATGAAGGCATCGCCGCCGCGGTCAGCGCCCACGGTTTCCAGGCGGTGATGACACGCGCTGACCACCCGACCGGTACCGACCGCATCGCCGAAGTCGCGGAGCAAATGGGCTGGTCGCCCGCGACCGTGGTGGTCAATGTGCAGGGCGACGAACCGCTGATCGATCCGGACCTGATCCGTGCCGTCGCGCTGGCGCTCGATCAGGATCCGGAATCTTCGATCGCGACCGCCAGCAGCGCCATCACGGAGGCGGCTGATTTCTTCAGTCCCGGCGTGGTGAAGGTGGTGTGCGATGCCCAGGGCCGCGCGATGTACTTTTCGCGCGCACCGATCCCGTGGGCGCGCGACGATTTTGCCGTCACGCGCGACGTGCTGCCGCCCGGTCTGGATGCGCAGCGCCACATCGGCATCTACGCCTACCGGGTACGCTTCCTGCAGAAGAACGCCCGTCTCTCGCCGGCGGCAGCCGAGCAGTGCGAGGCGCTGGAACAGCTGCGCGCGCTGTGGCACGGGCACCGCATCCGCGTTGTCGGCAATGTCGCCATGCCGCACGCCGGTGTAGACACCGAAGACGATCTGGCGCGCATGCGTGTGCTGTTCGCGAACGGCATTGCGTGACGCACTGCGGTTTGACCGCGCCGCGCATTGGCGGTAAGTTCGCGCCCGCTGACACCGGACGGTAACGTAGCCGGTGCGGCCTGCAGAAGAAGAATCCGGACATCACATCAACCCCGACAACAACACCACATCAGGAGCGGACATGCGCCTCATTCTTCTGGGCCCGCCGGGCGCCGGCAAAGGTACTCAGGCCACCTTCATCAAGGAACGCTTCAGCATTCCGCAGATTTCGACCGGTGACATGCTGCGTGCCGCGGTGAAGGCCGGCACCCCGCTCGGCATCGAAGCCAAGAAGGTGATGGATGCCGGCGGCCTGGTGTCGGACGACCTCATCATCGGACTGGTCAAGGACCGTCTGCTGGCCGACGACTGCAAGGCCGGCTACATGTTCGACGGCTTCCCGCGCACGATTCCGCAGGCCGACGCGATGAAGCAGGCCAGGGTGGCGATCGACTTCGTGCTGGAGATCCAGGTACCCGATTCGGACATCATCACCCGCATGAGCGGCCGCCGTGCGCATCTGGCATCGGGCCGCACCTATCACGTCGTGTTCAATCCGCCCAAGGTGGAGGGCATCGATGACGTGACCGGCGAGCCGCTGGTTCAGCGCGACGACGACCGCGAAGAAGTGGTGAAGAAGCGTCTCGAGGTGTATCACTCGCAGACCCGTCCGCTGGTCGATTACTACTCCGGCTGGGCGCAGCGCGGCGAGCCGGGCGCACCGCAGTACCGCGCCATCTCGGGCGTCGGTCCGGTCGACGAGGTGATGAAGCGCGCACTCGAGGCACTGCGCTGACACTGATGGCCGCAAACCTGTTCTACGCGCAGTCCGGTGGCGTCACCGCGGTCATCAACGCCACCGCCTGCGGTGTCATCCAGGCGGCACGCGAGCAGGGCGGTCGCATCGGCAAGGTGTTTGCCGGACGCAACGGCATCCTCGGCGCACTGCATGAAGACCTGATCGACACGTCGTTCGAAAGCGACTCGGCCATCGCCGCCTTGCGTCACACGCCGGGCGGCGCCTTCGGTTCGTGCCGCTACAAGCTGAAGGGGCTGGACGAAAGCCGCGCCCATTACGAGCGGCTGATCGACGTGTTCCGCGCGCATGACATCCGCTACTTCCTGTACAACGGCGGCAACGACTCGATGGACACCGCATGGAAGGTGTCGCAGATCGCCGAGCGTCTGAACTACCCGCTGGTGTGCGTCGGTGTACCGAAGACGGTCGACAACGATCTGGTCGGCACCGACAACTGCCCCGGCTTCGGTTCGGTGGCGAAGTACGTCGCCGTGTCGATGATGGAAGCCGGTCTCGATGTGGCGTCGATGGCGCGTACCTCGACGAAGATATTCGTCATGGAAGTGATGGGCCGGCACGCCGGCTGGATCACCGCGGCAGCCGGACTGGCTGCGCGCAATGCGGGCGACGCGCCGCACCTGCTGCTGTTCCCCGAAATTCCCTTTGATCAAGCCGCCTTCATGGCGCGCGTCGATGCCTGCGTGCGCGAACACCAGTTCTGCGCCATCGCGGTGTCGGAAGGCCTGCGTGGGCCCGACGGCAAGCTGCTGGCCGAATCGGGCACGCGTGACGCGTTCGGTCATGCCCAGCTGGGTGGCGTCGGCCAGCAGGTGGCCGAATTGATCAAGGCGCAACTCGGTCACAAGTATCACTGGGCGCTGCCCGACTACCTGCAGCGCAGCGGCCGCCACATCGCGTCGGCGACCGATGCCGCCCAGGCGCACGCGCTGGGTCGCCGTGCAGTCGAGCTGGCGCTCGAAGGACGCAATGCCGTGATGCCGGCCATCGTGCGTACCGCCGACAGTCCCTACCAATGGGAAATCGGCGTCGCGCAGCTGGCGGATGTGGTCAACCACGAAAAGATGATGCCGCGAGATTTCATTTCCGACGACGGCTTCAGCATTACCGATGCCTGCCGGAGATACCTGCAGCCGCTGATTGCGGGCGAAGACTATCCGCCCTATGTCGACGGCCTGCCGGCCTACGTGAGTCTGAAGAACGAAAGCGTGGCAGCGGTACTGCCTGCGTTCGGAGGCTGACACAGACCACGTGCAACCGCTTGTTGCAGTCCGCTCTCCCGCGGGCTGCCGATTTACCAGGGCAGCGGCCGGGATGGCGCCGCCCGGCGATCCACAAGATCGCTGCAGCTTTCGGATGTCCTGCTCACGCGGGGTGTCCATCTGGCGCAGTAAAACAAGGGGGGAGGGGTGATGTTGTCGTCCGGTCTGATATTCGCACTCGTGTGTTCGGTGGTCGCCATCGCGTATGGCGCCGTATCCAGCAAGTGGATTCTTGCTCAACCCAGCGGCAATGAGCGCATGCGCGAAATTGCCGATGCAGTGCAGGTGGGCGCCCAGGCCTATCTGAACCGGCAGTACCGAACGATTGCCATCGTCGGCGTCATCCTCACCGTGGTCCTGTGGCTCACGCTCGGCACGTCGACCGCCGCCGGTTTCGTCATCGGCGCGGTGCTGTCGGGGGCGGCCGGCTACATCGGCATGAACGTGTCGGTGCGCGCGAATGTGCGTACGGCGGAAGCCGCGCGCAAGGGCATTTCAGAAGCGTTCGACGTCGCCTTCCGCGGCGGCGCCATCACCGGCATGCTGGTGGTCGGCATGGGCCTGCTGGGGGTGGCAGGCTATTACGCGATCCTGAAAGGCTCGGCCGCGCATGACGCGACGATCGATCAGATCATCCATCCGCTGATCGGCCTGGGCTTCGGTTCGTCGCTCATTTCGATCTTCGCGCGCCTCGGCGGCGGCATCTTCACCAAGGGTGCAGACGTCGGCGCCGACCTGGTGGGCAAGGTCGAAGCCGGCATCCCGGAAGACGACCCGCGCAACCCGGCAGTGATCGCCGACAACGTGGGCGACAACGTCGGCGACTGCGCAGGCATGGCGGCCGACCTGTTCGAAACCTATGCGGTGACCATCGTGGCCACCATGCTGCTCGGCTCGCTGCTGCTCAAGTCCAATGCCGAAGCGGCGGTCATCTACCCGCTGGCGCTGGGCGGCTTTTCGATCATTGCGTCCATCATCGGCTGCATCTTCGTCAAGGCGAAACCGGGCCAGAAGATCATGGGCGCGCTGTACCGCGGCCTGATCGTGGCCGGCGTGCTGGCGACCATCGCCTTCTATCCGCTGACCACGTCGCTGATTCCCGACGACGCGCTGAATGCCGTCATGGGCATCGACGGGGGCGCGCAGATGCGGCTCTACCTCGCGGCACTGGTGGGTCTGGCGCTGACCGGCCTGATGGTGGTGATCACCGAGTACTACACCAGTACCGAATTCAAGCCGGTGCGCCACATCGCCGAAGCGTCGACCACCGGTCACGGCACCAACATCATCGCCGGCCTCGGCGTGTCGATGAAGTCGTGCGCCTGGCCGGTGCTGTCGGTGTGCGCCGCGATCTGGGCCGCCTACACGCTGGGCGGTCTGTACGGCATTGCCATCGCGGCGACGTCCATGCTCAGCATGTCCGGCATCATCGTGGCACTCGATGCCTACGGTCCGATCACCGACAACGCCGGCGGCATCGCCGAAATGTCCGATCTGCCCGCTTCCGTGCGTGCAGTGACCGATCCGCTGGATGCCGTGGGCAACACGACCAAGGCCGTCACCAAGGGCTATGCCATCGGCTCCGCCGGTCTGGCCGCACTGGTGCTGTTCGCCGACTACACGCACGCGCTCGAAGCGGTCGGTCACAGCGTCACCTTCGATCTGGCCAACCCGGCGGTCATCATCGGCCTGTTCATCGGTGGCCTGATTCCCTATCTGTTCGGCGCCATGGCGATGGAGGCGGTGGGTCGTTCAGCCGGTGCGGTGGTGGTCGAAGTGCGCCGCCAGTTCAAGGAAATCCCCGGCATCATGGAAGGCACGGCCAAGCCGGATTACTCGAAGGCGGTCGACATGCTGACCGTGGCGGCGATCAAGGAAATGATGATCCCGTCGCTGCTGCCGGTGCTGGTGCCGGTCATCGTGGCCTTCGGCATGGCTTTCCTGATGGGGCCGGAAGCCGGCGTGCAGGCGCTCGGCGGCCTCCTGATGGGCACCATCGTGACCGGTCTGTTCGTCGCGATTTCCATGACCACCGGTGGCGGCGCGTGGGACAACGCGAAGAAGTACATCGAGGACGGTCACTTCGGCGGCAAGGGTTCCGAAGCGCACAAGGCCGCGGTGACCGGCGACACGGTCGGCGATCCGTACAAGGACACCGCCGGTCCGGCGGTCAATCCGCTGATCAAGATCATCAACATCGTCGCGCTGCTGATCGTGCCGCTGCTGCCGTCGGCGACGGGTTCGGTGGTCAGTGCCGCCGAACCGACTGTAGCGGTGGCTCAGGTACAGCAGGTTGCGCAGCAGGTCGAACAGGCGCGCTGAGCATTCAGTGAGCTGAAAAGGCCGTGCCGGAGTTCCGGCACGGCCTTTTCTTTTGGTTCATTCCGGTCATTGGTCAGCCTTGATTCCGGGCGCATCCACATACGATCGAGTCGTTTTCACCGGAAGTACTTGTCGGCTGACTTGCACGTGACGACCTGAGTACGTTCGTCTCGCAGCCGGCGGACTTCCGGAAAACGGACATGGCTTGAGTGTTCTTGTCGCATCATTTCCGCCCGCAAGGCCAATCAGAGGGAAGTTCGACGCTATGAAGACAATACGAGTGACGATTGACCCTGCCCAGCCTGAGTCGCTGAAGCAGGGGCGCATTGATGCCGAGCGGGTGGATGCAACAACCGAGGACGACATCGCTGCGCAGGCTGCGGTCGACGACGCGCTGTCACTGCAGGATGCCGGCAGGTTCGTCCGCCGCGTGCGCAAACGTCTCGGGCTGAGCCAGGCCGAGTTCTCCGCGAGCATCAATGTGCCGCTCGAAACGATAAGAAACTGGGAGCAAGGCAAGCGCAGCCCCACCGGAGCGGCGAAGGCCTTGCTGAAGGTGCTGGACAAGGCGCCAGAGGCGGCGCTGGCGGCGTTGAGCTGACCGTCGGTACCCGCCGTTCGAGCCGGATTCAGGAGGCGGGGCCGCTCAGGTCGGGCAGGCTTGCGGCCCGATGCACCGTTGCCGCTTCATGCGCAACTGACCGGGCATTTGCGCTTGCGCATTCTTGATGTCACCTGGACGCCGCACAGCTGGATCGGCCCAAAAGGTCTTCCAGGACGTCGCGTCGCTCGAAAGCTTTGGTGAGGCTTTCCCGGATAACTCGTCCGGCATCGCATCCCGCATGACAGCGAAGAAGTTGGGGTTGGTTTGTTTGGCGGCTTCCAATCTGCCAGCCTCCGGATCGCCAACCACTGTTTCTCCCCGTTCGCGTGATGATTTTTTCGGATGCAGTCAGCGCGGCGGCAGACGGCTGGCGCGCACCGCGGCTTCGATCGCCGCACCATTGCGCGGCTCGGCTTCGACCCATTCCTGGGTGACGGCCTGCAGGCGGTCCCATTCCTGATCGTTTTCGTGCTGGATGGCGCGCAGGAAGAACGGCTTGTCCGCTTCGGCTGCGGCCCAGAAGGGCGGCGTCGTGGCGGCGACCGGCAACTCGACGTCCTGGGCATTGTCCAGCCCGGCCTGCATCCATTCGGTCGGCACCGCGAAATGGCGCTTCATGCCCGGGATGAAGAAGGTCAGCACGCCGACCAGACGGCCTTCGGCGTCGAACAGTGCGCCACCGGATGCGCCTTGCTGGAACTGGGCGTCGGTTTCGATCACCACGGCGTTGTCCATCTCGTGCAGTGCGGTCACCTGCCCGACGCTCATCGACAGCGCCTTGCCGCCGGAAAATCCCATGGCATGGACTTCGTCGCCGATCTTCAGTGTGCGCGACGACGACACTTCGACCGGACGCGCCATCGGCTGGGCAATGCTCAGCAGACACAGGTCGTGCCGCGTATCGACCGAGCGCGCCTGCGCCGGCACGCCGGTACTGCCGCGCGCGACGATGACGTTCTGCGCGCGGCCGACGACGTGGCAGTTGGTGATCACATGTTTCGCATCGAGCTGCACGCCGGTGCCGCTGTTGATGCGGCCGTCCGGTGCCGCGGCAAGGATTTTCACCATGTGCATCGAAAGCTGTATGTAGCGCTCGGCGCTCGCCTGGGCGCCGGTGGCAAACAACAGCATCAACAGCAATCCGGGGATGCGCATGATGATTCTCCTTGCAGCCGTCCGGCCCTGGATGAAGGCTGGCGGCGATGAATGGACTAACGGAACATGTGGTGGAACCTTGTGGGTTTTTTAGCCGTGGTGCGGTGCACAACACTAAGCGTAAATCGTGCCAAGTCCTCGTGTCTGTGCGCGAGGGCACTCACGTACGGGTCCTGTAAACACGGTCTTTGTGGCAGAAACGACGTCACAGGGCGCAGCGCAGCCGGTTTTGTGCGCTGCCGCATGATTGACGTGTCGGACAAAGGATGACGATCGCCCCGCTGGAGCGTTGAAGTCTGCGACGCTCAACCCTCGGACGTTGCAGATTGCCACTCGGTACAGGCGGGAAAACGGTGCAGCGGACGCTGCACCGTGAGGCAGAGTGCCCCGTTGTGGTGCGGTTGCCGCGTCAGGCCGGATTCAGGCTTCGATCAGCCCGTTGCGCAGCGCAATCAGCGTCAGCTCGGCCTGGTTGGACGCGCCGAGCTTCTGCTTCACGTTGTACAGATGGGTGCCGATGGTCGAGGTCGACAGGTGCAGGGTTTCCGCGATCTGGTTCACCGACTGGCCGCGCGCGAGGTGAATGAACACTTCGAATTCGCGTTCCGACAGCGCCTCGACCGGGTTCTGCGCGCCGGTCACGTCCTGCATCGCCAGCTTCTGTGCGATTTCGGCGTCCAGATACATGCGTCCGGACGCCACCGTGCGCACCGCGTCGATCAGCGCTTCCGGCGCACCGCGCTTCGACAGGTAGCCGGTGGCGCCCGCCTTGAGCACGCGCTTGGGATGCGCCGTGTCTTCGTGCGCCGACAGCGCCAGGATGCGAACGCCCTTGTCGCGCGCCGTCAGCCGACGCACCGCCTCGATGCCGCCCATGCCGGGCATGGACAGGTCCATCACCACAACATCCGGCTTCAGTTCGGCGTAGCGCACATAGGCGGTTTCGCCGCTGTCCGCCTCGCCGACCACCTCGATGTCCTCACACGCGGCCAGCAGCAATTTGAAGCCCATGCGCACGACGGCATGGTCATCGACCAGCATCACCTTGATCGGACCCATCCTGTTGTCTCCCCTGTCTTATTCGAGTGGCAGCCGGGCCACGACCTGCGTGCCGCCGCCGTCACGCGCCGTCACGTCCAGTTCGCCGCCGAGCGCCTGCGCGCGTTCGCGCATGCCGCGCACGCCGTGATGACCGCGCTTGAGCGCCCAGCCTTCGGCCAGCCCGCTCCCGTCATCCTCGACTGTCAGATGCAGGAACTGTTCAGTACCGCGCAGCGAAATCATGATTTTCCCTGCATTGGCGTGTTTCAGCGCATTGGTCACGGCTTCCTGCACGATGCGGTAGGCCGCCAGCTTGAACGAGTCGCCCGGCGCTTCCGGCAGATCGGACATCTGCAGTTCGAACTGCATGTGCGGGTGGTGACGCCGCCACTCGGCGACCAGATCGTCGAGCGCGTCTTCCAGCCCGAGATTGTCCAGCGCCAGCGGACGCAGGCGCGGAATGATGCTGTGCATGACGTCGTAAAGATGATCCGCCGTGTCGACGATGAGTTGCGCCGCCTCGGCACTGCGCGGGTCGCTCTGCACATCACGCCGCGCGATCGACAGGCCCATGCTCTTGATCGCCGTGACCGCCTGACCCATTTCGTCGTGCAGCTCGCGCGCGATGTCGCGTCGTTCCTCCTCGATGCGGCTCTGGATGAACTGCGTCAGTTCGCGGTTCTCTTCCAGATGGCTGCGCGCCTCGAGCGCTTCCTGCCGCGCCGTCATGTTGTCTTCGATCGACTGCGCCATGCGGTTGAACGCCTGCGCCATCGAGCCCGCCTCGCGCCCGGGCAGCTCTTCCAGCCGCGTGTGGTAGTCACCGGCGCGCATCTGTTCCAGCCCGCGCACGATGCGGTTGAACGGCCGCGTCGCGCGCCCGACCAGCCAGAACACCAGTGCATTGCCCAATACCAGCGCGATCGTGCCGGCGATCAGCAGGCGCACGGCTTCGTCCCAGCCGTCGAGAATGGCGCGCGACGCGTCGGCCTCGACCACCAGTTTCGCATCGTCCACGAGCGTGATCTCCTGTCTCGGCTTGCGCGGCAGGATGGCGTTCGAATACCAGTCCGGCGCTTCGCGTCCCGCCTTGTAGGGCGACGGCGGCGACGCATACAGTTCGGTGCCGCTGCCGTCGACCAGGCGGATTTCGGTTGCGCGCACGCGTCCCAGCCGGTGCAGGAAGTCCACCAGGGCGGGCGAGCCGGTATTGGCATAGACCAGCGTGACGCGCGACAGCAGTTGCGTGGCGACCCGGTTCGCCGCCTCGATCTCTTCGCTGACAGCGCGTCGCGTGCCCATCAGTTCCAGCGTCAGCATCGTGCTGGTGAAGGTCAGGATGACCAGCGCGATCAGCAGATTGAGCTTCAGGCGCAGGCTCATGCGGACGCTCCCGGCCAGGTCGCGAAGTCGCCCGCGCGCGCATGGGCGTCGACCGCCGACACCAGCAGCGCCGCACTGGCCGGATGGAAGGGGTCGTGCCCAGCCCCCTGCGCCCAGGCCAGTTTGCTGCCGTGCGCGGTGTGGTGCGCGCGCCAGGCGTTCTGCGGCCGGCACACCAGATCGTGGCTGCCATGCACGATGGCCACCGGCAGTCCGTGCAGATGCGCGATGGCATCGAGCACCTTCGCCTCGCCGAGAAAGCAGCGGTGAGCGAGGTAGTGCGCCTGCACGCGATAGCGGTTGCGCAGCGCCGGCCATTCGTCGTCGGTGGGCTCAGCCGGCACTCCGGTGTGCGGCCAGCTGCCGAGGGCGTGTTCCCAGTTGCGCCAGGCCAGCACGGCGTGATCGACGCGGGCCGCATCGCCCGACGACAGCGCGCGGTCGAGCCACACGACGATGCGGTCGCGCCAGCGCGCCGGCACCGCCTGCATCAGCGCGCCGTGCGCCTGCGGGGCGAGGGCCGCCGCGCCGTGGAAAAACCATTCGAGATCGGCGCGCCCGGCGAGAAACACACCGCGCAGGATGAGCCCGCTGCACGCCGCACGGTGGCGTGCCGCCCAGACGGCAGTAAGCGTCGAGCCCCAGGAACCGCCGAACACCAGCCAGCGGGCTATGCCCAGATGGGCGCGCAGCGCCTCGATGTCGGCCACCAGTGCATCGGTGTGGTTGTGGGCGATGTCGCCGCCCGGTGTGCTGCGGCCGCAGCCACGCTGGTCGAACAGCACGACGCGGTCGCGTTCCGGATGGAAGAAGCGGCGCTGGCGCGGCGAGCAGCCCGAACCCGGACCGCCGTGTACATACAGTGCGGGCAGGCCGTCCGGATTGCCGCATTGTTCGTAGTACAGGCGATGTCCATGCCCGACGTCGAGCCAGCCGGTGTCGTACGGTTCAATCGGAGGATGCAGCATGGGCGGCGCGTGGTCGGGCGATTCGGTCGGGCGTCGATGTTAGCCCATGCATGCCTGCACGACACCGGCCATGTGACAATCGCGCCATGGACGACCGCAACCATCGGGTGGAACAGTACGGGCAGGTGTTCACCCGCGACGATGTCGTGGCGCAGATGCTCGCGCTGCGTCGCAACGCCGGGCGGGTGCTCGAACCTTCGGCGGGCGATGGCGCGTTCTCGTCGCGCCTGCCCGGCTGCACCGCAATCGAACTCGATCCGTCGGTGGCGCCGGCCGGTGCGCAGGTCATGGATTTCTTCGACTACCCGCTGACTGAGCGCTTCGACACCATCATCGGCAATCCGCCCTATGTGCGGCACCAGGACATCCTGCCGGCGACGCGCGCCCGGCTGGCGAGCGAACTGTTCGACCTGCGCAGCAACCTCTACCTCTTCTTCATCGAGAAGTGCGTGCGCCACCTGAACCCGGGCGGCGAACTGATCTTCATCGTGCCGCGCGAATTCACCAAGCTGACCGCCGCCCGTCGGCTGAATGCCTGGCTGTTCGAGCAGGGCAGCATCACCGACTTCATCGAAACCGGCGACGCGCGGGTGTTCGGCGCCTATGTGCCGAACTGCGCGGTGTTCCGCTTCGAGAAGGGACGCGCGGACCGCCGCATGCACGACGGCCGGCGCTTTCATTGCGAACAGGGGCAGCTCATGTTCCTGCGCGGCGACTACGGCGTGCCGCTGTCGGCACTGTTCGACGTGCGCGTGGGCGCCGTGTCCGGTGCGGACGACGTGTTCGTGCACCCGGAAGGCAATATGGAATTCGTCTGTTCCAGCACCGTCGACACCGGCCGCACGCGGCGCGCCTTCTTCGATGTGCGCAACGACTGGCTGGAACAGCACAAGGCCCGATTGCTGGCGCGCCGCGTGCGGCCGTTCGGCGAACACAACTGGTGGCGCTGGGGCAGGGTGCATCACCGCTCGGACGCTGCGCGCATCTACGTCAATGGCAAGACGCGCAAGCCGCGGCCGTTCTTCCTGCATGANGGTGGCGCTGGGGCAGGGTGCATCACCGCTCGGACGCTGCGCGCATCTACGTCAATGGCAAGACGCGCAAGCCGCGGCCGTTCTTCCTGCATGACTGCCCGCATTACGACGGCGCCGTGCTCGCGCTGTTCGCGCGCTCGCCGGCGCTCGACATCGCGCGGGCCGCAAGCCTGCTCAACGATGCGGTCGACTGGGAAGAACTGGGCTTCGTGTGCGACGGGCGTTTCCTGTTCACGCAGCGCAGCCTGCAGACCTGTGTGCTGCCGGACGACTTCCGCGCCTTGCTCTCATGAAAATCCTGAGCCTTCTTTCGTGACCGGCCCGAGGTGACGCGCCGGCGGTCGGCGCAGTATTCGATCCATGCACAGCGCGTTGCTGTGAAGCGAAGCGAAATCATCGAGGAGACACACATGAACTGGCAAACCCCGAAGGCGACCGACCTGCGTTTTGGCTTTGAAATCACGATGTACATCGCCAACCGCTGAACTCGGCGTTGCGACAGGAAAAAAGCGGGCATTGCCCGCTTTTTTCTTTGGTGCGTCGCGAATGCCGCATCAAGACATGCGCCGACGCATGTCCAGCCCCCTTCGTCACCGCTTGTGCGCCTCGCGCCACTGCCGCGGTGACAGCCCGGTCTGTGCCTTGAAGGCACGCGACAGCGCGGCTTCTCCTCCATAACCGACTTCATCGGCGATCAGCGCCAGCGTTCGCCCCCGACGCAGTGCCTGCTCGGCCAGGCCGATGCGCCAGCGCTGCAGGTAGGCACCCGGCGTGCAGCCCACGGTGTCGCGAAACGCATTCGCAAAAACGCTGCGCGACATGCCGGCACGCGCAGCGAGCGCCTCCAGCGACCAGTCCTGCGCCGGGTTCTCGTGCATCGCCACCAGCGCAAGGCGCAGGCGCGGGTGCGACAGTCCGGCCAGCATGCCCGCGCCGGTCCGGCCCGCTTCCATCAGGTGTCTGAGCACCTGCACCAGCAGCACTTCGAACAATCGATCCAGCACCGCCTGACGGCCGCAGTACTGATTTGACGCCTCGTTGAACAGCAGATCCAGCACCGGTCCCGCACCGAGGATGTCGTCCAGCGCCAGACAGGTGAAGTCCGGCAGCGCCGCGGCGATCGGATTGGCGGCGCCGCCGGAGAAGTGCATCCGCGCGCACGCAAAGTCGGCGCCGCGTGTCGGCTCGGTGACGAAACGGTAGGCGACCGGTCGCGGAAACAGCAGCAGGCTGGGCCGGGTCACGCGCTCGCTGCCGCCCGGATGATGCACATCGGCTTCGCCTGCGCGGATCAGGTGCATGCGGCCGCTGTCACCGGCGTCCAGTTCGGTGAGGCCGCACAGCGCGCCGGTGTTGAACACGCGCGCGCTGACCGAAAAATGCGCCAGCAAGGCTTCAAGTCTGTCGGTCATGGTGTGTTCGATACTCCAGGTGAAGTTTTCAGGACTATACGTTGCGTTCGGTATCTCGTGCAGGCGCAAAGTTCGTCCTGCCAACCGGCATTGCCTCATTCACCCCATGCACAGGAGTTGATCATGTCCATCGAAAAAGTCCTCTACACCGCCCAGGCCACTGCCACCGGAGGCCGCGAAGGCCGTGCCGTATCGTCCGACGGCGTGCTCGACCTGCAGTTGTCGACCCCGCGCGAACTGGGCGGCGCCGGCGGTGCCGGCACCAATCCCGAACAACTGTTCGCCGCCGGCTATTCGGCCTGCTTCCTCGGCGCGCTGAAGTTCGTCGCCGGCCAGAACAAGGTCGCGCTGCCGGCCGCCACGCAGATCACCGGCCGCGTTGGCATCGGCGCCATCCCGACCGGCTTCGGCATCGAGGTCGAGCTGACCATCGCCGTGCCCGGCCTGCCGCGCGAACAGGTCGAAGCGCTGGTCCAGAAGGCGCACATCGTGTGCCCGTACTCGAACGCCACCCGCGGCAACATCGACGTGACCCTGGTCATCGCCGACTGAACTTCCCGAACCGACATCGTCCCCGACACAGAAAGGAAACCATCATGAAAGCCATTCGCCAAGCCCTCGCACTGACCGTGCTGGCCGCTGCCCTCGCAGCACCGACCCATGCCGCCGAGCCCGTCAAGGCCGCGACCCGCGCCGCTGCCGTGGTCAAGAAGACCGAAAGCTACGTCACCACACGCGACGGCGTGCAGCTTTACTACAAAGACTGGGGACCGAAGAACGGCCCGGTCGTCACCTTCAGCCACGGCTGGCCGCTCAGTTCCGACAGCTGGGAATCGCAGATGCTGTTCCTCGCGTCGCAGGGCTACCGGGTGGTCGCCCACGACCGGCGCGGCCACGGCCGCTCCAGCCAGCCGTGGGACGGCAACGACATGGACCACTACGCCGACGATCTGGCCGCCGTCATCAAGGCGCTCGACCTGAAGGACGTGACCCTGGTCGGCTTCTCGACCGGTGGCGGCGAAGTGGCGCGCTACATCGGCCGTCACGGCACGTCGCGGGTGAAGAAGGCGGTGCTGGTCAGTTCGGTGCCGCCGATGATGCTGAAGACCGCCGACAACCCGGGCGGCCTGCCGATCGAGGTGTTCGACGGCATCCGCAAGGGCTCGCAGGCAAACCGCTCGCAACTCTATCTGGACATCGCATCGGGCCCGTTCTACGGCTACAACCGCCCGGGTGCCAAGCCGTCGCAGGGGCTGATCCAGTCCTTCTGGGCGCAGGGCATGCAGGCGGGGCACAAGAACACCTACGACTCGATCGCGGCGTTCTCGGCCACCGATTTCCGCGCCGACCTGAAGAAGTTCGACGTGCCCACGCTGGTGATCCACGGCGACGATGACCAGATCGTGCCGATCGACCTGTCCGGCAAGGCATCGGCGGCGCTGATCCGCAACGCCGAACTGATGGTCTATCCGGGAGCGCCGCACGGCATCACGGATACGCACAAGGACAGGCTCAATCAGGACCTGCTGGACTTCGTGCGCAAGTAAGGCTGCGTGAAACCCGGTTCCGCGAAGCGGGCCGGGTTTCGTCGTTCAGTGGCGGGTCAACCGGAGTGGTGGCAGATGGATCGGGCAGGCGTTGAGGAAAGGATCGCCTTCGACGCGCGGCCTGTCACCACGTCCACGGACAGTGCCTCTCCGCGTCACTTTTCACCCACCGCCGGGGCCTACAGGCCGAGCAGCACGGCGCTTGCCTCCATCTGGGCGTGCTCGAAAGCCGGCGCGAAATCGTCCAGCTCGTCTGCCTGCAGTCCGACGTCCGGGGCCAGCGCAACGTGCCTCCATCGACAGACTGCCGCGTGCACCTCTTTCAGTACCGACAAGGCCTCTTCCTTGTCCAGCGCGAAGTAGGACGCGCGGGCCAGCAGCATCTGCACGTCGGTGATCGGTCCGTCCTGCTCCGACAGCCAGGTCTTTGATTCCCGGTCCTTGTCCGGAAACGGGTTGATGTCGAAAGCGGGCGCGAGGCGCCATTGGCCGTGAGCCACGTGCAGGAAGCCGTGGTTCTGCAGGTGGTCGTCCACGTTGGTGATCAGCAGATTGAACGCCATGCGGCGCCAGAGCTGCTGCACGTCCTGCGTGGGTGCGTGGCCGTGGGTGCGGAGGGCGTCGGCGATCTCGCTGTAACTGCGATCCTCCTCGCGCGAGGCCTGCAGCAGGGATGCCGCCGACTGGTAGGGGATGCGGCCGTCGGCGCCATCGCGATCGAAGCGGCCGATCACGGCCACAGGCACTTCGTTTCCCTCGTCGCCCAGCAGAACGATGCGAGCGGGCGCAGCATAGATGCCCGCGCGCGCTGCCAGCTTCAGCGCCAGTACCTCGCCGCGGCTGACGCTGCGCGTATCGCTGACACTGGGAAACTTGCCGATGGCGAGCCGGCCGTCTTCGTCCACCAGGGTGCACTTGGGTCGCATGCCGCCGAGCGAGGTGCCCTTGCCTTGCAGGTAGCGCAGGTCCTCGGCCGTCTCCTGTCCGCGCTCGACGGCGCGGCTGGCCTGGTAGATGTGCTGCAGTTCGATCAAGGGCGGGGTGCTGCGCAGTCCTTCGGGCGTCGTTCGGTGCCAGTCTCCATCCGGATCGCGCAGGCGTAGCGCGCCCACGCGGCTGAAGTCGTCCACCGCCAGCAGGTAATCCAGTTCGGTGAGGGCCGGCAGTTGCGGATCGGTCTTGCGGCGCTTGGCGTGGGCGCGGGCGATGACGCGCCGCCCCCAGGCGTCGGGCGCGGTATCGGCGATGGCGCCATGAAAGACAGAATCGTGCGGCGAGCGCGCCTTGTGCGGCTGGTAGCCCGGCATCAGTTGCAGGTCGGCCGACACGTTGAAGCGCGCCGGCGTATCCAGCCAGGATGGGTCATAGGCAAAGGTGCTGTGCTCGCGCCGACCCTGCCGCACATAGACCAGCGAGCCAACAGGCAGACCGGCTTTGCCGATGCATACCTGAATCTGCCGGCGGGTCGGCGCGGTTGCCGTCATCAGAGCGCCCCCGACGTACCGGCCTTGCTGCGCACGCGCTTGGGCAGGTTCTCGTCCATCAGGGTCAGGCCGATGTCGTCCTTCGCCGTGTCCAGCAGGTTTTCCAGCGTCTGAATTTCGCCGAAGACGTGAAGCGCGCGGGCGAAGAAGTGAATGGGAACCCGCAGGTCGCCTTTCTCCATGCGCCGCACGGTGGACAGCGACGCGCCCATGCGCTCGGCGAGCGAGGCCTGTGAAATGTGCCGCCGACGGCGGGCAAGGGAGATGTCGCCGCCAAGCTTCCGGATCGCCCGCTCGACTGGCAGAGGAACTGGGGATTCCATGTTAAGTGTCCCAACGGGATTGCTTAAGTTTTACAAGTGTTTCTATTGGGATGATTGTAGTCGACCGGCGCAGTGCGAGAGAGCTGCACTTCTCGTGAGCGTCTTGACGACACCGAAAGGCGGGTTCGGTCCGCGGCAAGGACGTCCCGTCGGCGCTGCCAGCGACACCTAGACGGGGGCGGTCGGACGCTTACGTCCCTTTGGCATGGTGCCTCTCACATATTTGTCATCACTCGACGCTAGCGTGATGGCATTGCCATGTTCAGGAGGTTGTGTCCATGTTACCCCGTCAGTGTCTTGCTGCTTTGCTACTGCTCAGCACTTCTGTGCTCGCACAAGAGCCCACTACGTCCGCGCCTTCGGTCCAAGAGTTTCGGATCAGCTATCGAGCACGAACCGCCGCTTCTGCAAATGAGCGCCTACGCGGCGTACAACGCGCCGCTGAGCTTCAACCCGTATCCGGGACGTCGCTTACACACCAACGCACGTTGGATGACGGTGCTCTTGAGGTTCGCGCCTCTCGTCCGATGACGCGGGCTGAAGCTTGGGCGTTCGCCGAAGAACTGCAGAAAGCCAACCCTGGCGTAGGCCGGATCGAGCCCATCGACCCTGAAGCGGATCTGGTGCGGGGCGCAGCCCCTGCAGGGGCAGGGAGATAAGCCATGAAAAATCTTGCTCGTAAGCTTCCTTTGAGTTTGCTGGTTGTTGCACTTACGGCATCGAATGTCGCTGAAGCCCAACCCTTGGAGATCAGGCCCGGACCCTCGAATCCACCGGTTGAACCCTCCAAGCTGCCGTACGTGGAGTCCGTATCGATTGGTGTGACTCCTGGGCACGAACCTGCTGCCGATAAACCCCTTTCGGCCACGTTCCTCAACGAACTTTCCAGACTTGCCGGCGTTCGCCTGGTCTATGGCCGTAATGGCACGATTTACCACCAGCTGAACCTTCCCAAGAAAAAATACGAATCGGAAGCCCAAGCTCTGTGTGAAACGCTCAAGAGTGACCGTCGCGTAAGGTGGTGCACGCCGGACTACATGACAGTCGGGCAATCGGCCACAGCACCCAATGACCCGATCTTCCAAAGCGGATTACAGTGGAACCTGGGGAATCAATCTCCAGCGGGGATCAACGCAGTGGATGCTTGGGCAAGCCACTCTGGCTCGGCCGGCACCGTCATCGCCGTGTTGGACGGCGGCATCATTCCTCACACGGACCTTGCCACGGGTCGTGTCCTGTCTGGGTACGACTTTGTTTCCAATGCGGCCAATGCTCCGGACGGCACCGGACGAGACGCGGACCCAACCGATTTAGGAGACGCTAGCGTGGCAGGAGGCTGCCCGACCAGTTCTTGGCATGGTGTTGGTGTCACAGGGATCATAGGCGCTAGCACTGATAACAGTTTCGGCATTGCTGGCATCAACCAGGCCGCCAAGCTTCTTCCTGTACAGGTCTTAGGCAAGTGCAAGGGCGGGTCTCAACCTGACCTGATCGACGGGATTCGCTGGGCGGCAGGGCTCACGGTCTCTGGCGTGCCAACAAACACAAATCCGGCGAATGTACTGAATGTGAGCATTTCGATCAGCGCGCCGTGCAGCACACTTCCCATACTGCAGGCAGCCATCGATGAAGTACGCAAGAAAGGTGTGACGGTGGTCGCCGCAGCGGGCAACGACGATGGTGTGGATACCAGCCAGCGGTCCCCTGCAAGCTGCAATGGCGTTCTCACAGTGGGTGGCGTCACCCGGTTTGGCGGCAAGGGCTTGACGACGACAGGATCGCGCATCGATATTGCTGCCCCTGGGGCGGCGGCCAGCAACGTAGCCTTGGATCAGATTCCTTCAACCAGTGACGGAGGTAGCACGACTCGCATCGGAGACAATTCGATTCGCGCCTACTACGGGACAAGCGTCGCTGCGCCGCATGTGACCGGGATCGTGTCATTGATGAAAGGGGCTCGATCGCAGCTTAGTCCAAACCAGATTACCCGGATCGTCAAGGCAACCGCCCGGCCGTTCCCAAGCGGAACCGGTGCTGATTGCTCAACCGCTATCTGCGGGGCCGGGATACTCAACGGGGCGGCTGTTGTTGCCGCAGCACGTTCGCGCGCAGATGGCGGGCTGTACCACACGGCTGCAGTGAAAGCAGATGGGTCTGTCCTAGTTTGGGGATTCAATGGCAACGGGCAAATCGGGTCAAACGCCGTCGCTGTGGGCGCCAGCGTATCCGCTCCTGTGCCTATTCCGGGTCTTTCGGACATGACCAGTGCCACCGCCGGCGGCTATCACACGGCCGTGGCCAAGCAGGACGGTACGGTCTGGGTCTGGGGCTACAACGGGAACGGCCGGCTTGGGGATGGGACGACATCGCAAAGGACGACACCGGTGCAGATCAGCAGTTTGACCAATGTAATCGAGGTCGTAGCCGGGGACGCCCATACCTTGGCGCTGAAAAGCGATGGCACGGTCTGGGCGTGGGGGTACAACTTCTACGGGCAGTTGGGGGCAGGTTCATTCGACTTCACGGATCGAAGCGCACCGGTTCAGGTCATGGGGCTATCCAATGTCGTGGCGATTGCAGCGGCCGGCAAGAGTTCTATGGCACTTAAATCGGACGGCACCGTATGGGTATGGGGCGGTTTCAAGCTGAACATGAAGGCCGAAGCCATATCCGACGCTCAGTGGTCGGCTACAGGCGGTGCGAGCGGTCCGTTCCAGGTGCCGGGGCTCGCCAATGTTGTCATGATCGTCGCTGGGGGAACTTCCGCTTCCGGGCAGGATGACGATGTGGGGCTTGCGCTGAACGCGGACGGAGCACTCTACTCGTGGTCCTGGAGTAGCAACGGGACTGGGACGGGCAGTGCGAGTGTGCTTCCTACCTTCGTATCCGCTTTTTCTGGCAAAACCATTCTTTCCATAGCTACAAGTGGGGCTCATTCCGTTGTGCTTACCGATGACGGTCAGCAATGGTCATGGGGGCAAGGCGGCTCCGGACAGCTTGGGGACGGCTTGAGCGGCAACGAGCCAGGGCAACAATACCTCCATTATTCCGCTACGCCCATTCCCTCGGCTGCCGTGCCATCAGATGTGCTCGATATTGCAATCGGCCGAAGCCACACGCTCGCCCTTCGTTCCGACCTGACTTACCTCGCGTGGGGGTCGAATGCTGGCGGCCAGCTTGGTAACGGGGACTTCACGCAACAAAGCGCGCCCGCTGTGATTCTTGGTGTCAGTGGTGCTGGTGTGTACTCAGCGCTGGAATCCACGTCAGCCAAGACTGATCTGTTGATCAGCGTGGACAGCGCTCCGGCGACGGTGCAGGCGGGACAGGTCATTTTCTATACTTTGAGCGTGGTCAATGCGGGGACGGCTGCCGCGAGCAACGTACAAACGTCTCTCGTCTTGCCTGCTGAGGCCAGTTTCGTGTCAGCGGACCCCGGATGTATCTTCAACGCGAATGTGGGCGCGGTCACTTGCACCATCACTGGCCTAAACCCAGGTAACAACGTGAACTTGCATATCTCGGCCGTGATCAGCGCGGCAGGCAGTTATACGGCTGTCGCCAACGTGGTGTTAGACGGGACAGACTCAGCAACGGCAAACAATGTCGCAGGGGACATCGTGGCCGTGACCGCAGCTACTGGTGGAGAGGACGGGGATGTTCCTCTGCCGCTTTGGGCGTTGGGTCTCCTCGGTGCATCCGTGCTGGGAAGCGTTGTTCGTGGTCAACGCAGGAATTCAACTTAGTCCGAGTGGCGAGCCGAGCAGGTGCAGCGCGCTGTCGGTCAGACCACGGCTTCCAACGGCGGTGCGGCTGTGGACATCTCGTGTGCCTGTGACTAGGCCAGCGGCAATCACGTGCTTCGCGGCTTATTGCAGCGGAAGCCCGACGAATGCCCAGGCAGGCAACTGCGCCACGGAGTAAATTGCGGTCCTTTCCGCACGCGCCCCGCATCGCCGTCGCCCTCATGACTACGTCCTACCCCTCACCCCTCCACACCGAATGGGCCACGCTGCAGCAGGACCACGAGCGCCATGAGCGTTGCGCGGTCGGGATCAAGATTGCGGCGGTGGCGCTGACCGCGGGTGCCGCGCTTTTCGGTTTTCCGTTAGAGCTGGCGGCGCCGCTGATCGCCATCGTCTGGGTGATCGAGGCGATGCTGCGCACGGTGCAGGGGCGCCTGGGTCAGCGATTGCTGAAGGTGGAAACGCTGATCGCCGACGGGGCGTCGGAGTACGCGGCGTGCCAGTTGCACACCGAATGGCAGGCGACGCGTCCGGGCGCGGTCGGGCTGCTGATGGAGTACGCGAAGAGTGCGCTGAAGCCGACGGTGGCCTTCCCTTACCCGCTGCTCATCATCCTGTCGTTCGTGCTGTCGCTGCCGGGCTGAAGCCTGAATCGTCGCGGCGGCTTGCCGAAGGTCAATACACGCGCGCCGGAGACGCGCACTATGGGGGCGAGGCCGTATGCCGGCCGCCTGCAGTGATCCCTCGCTTGTTTCCGGACCGCCCGAATGTCAGAACCCCGTTCACGCCCCTGGCTTGTGCCGATCGCCATTGCGCTGCTGGCCATCGCAGCCTTCTTCGCGTGGAAGCACTTCCAGTCGCCACCGCCGATCGACGCCTTCGCTTCGGGCAACGGTCGCATCGAAGCGACCGAAATCGATGTCGCCAGCAAGACCGGCGGGCGCCTGGCCAGCGTGACGGTGCGCGAAGGCGATGATGTGAGCGCCGGGCAGACCCTTGCCGGCATGGATGTGCGCGCACTCGAGGCCGAACTGCACATGGCCGAAGCCCAGGTCGCGCAGGCGAAGGCGGCGCATGTGGCGGCGATCGCGGCGGTCGCCCAGCGGCGCAGCGACGTCGCCACCGCCGGCGCGGTGGTGGCGCAGCGGCAGGGCCAGATGGCGCTGGCTGAAAAGGACATCGAACGCACGCAGCAACTGGTCGACAAGGGGTTCATTTCAGCGCAGAAGCTCGACGTCGACCGCACCGCGAAACAGACGGCGCAAGAGGTGACCCGAGCCGCCGTGTCGCAGTTGCAGGGCGCGCAGTCGTCGATCGAGGTGGCCCGTGCGGCGGTGGCGCAGGCGGCGGCGGCGGTCGAGGCCGCGCAGGCGCGGGTCGAGCGCATGCGGGTGGACCTGCAGGACGCGGTGCTGGTCGCGCCGGCCGATGGCCGCGTGCTGTACCGGCTCGCCGAGCCGGGCGAAGTGCTGCCCGCCGGTGGCAAGGTGCTGACGCTGCTCGACATCACCGACGTCTACCTGACGCTGTTCCTGCCGACCTCGCAAGCCGGGCGCGTGGCGATCGGCAGCGAGGCGCGCATCGTGCTCGACGTGCGGCCCGACATTTCGATTCCGGCCAGCGTGAGTTTTGTGTCGCCGCAGGCGCAATTCACGCCGAAGTCGGTGGAGACGCGCACCGAGCGCGAAAAGCTGATGTTCCGCGTGCGCGTGAAGATTCCGCCCGAACTGCTTCGGGCGTACGCCAAGCAGGTCAAGACCGGTCTGCCCGGCGTGGCTTGGGTGAGGCTGGACGCCAATGCGCCGTGGCCGGCGACCGTGCCGCCCCCGGTGACCGTGCCCGCGCAGCCATGACCGGCACCGGCGTCGCCCGGCTGGCCGGCGTGGGCCTGCGCTATGGCGATACGGTGGCGCTCGACGCGATCGATCTGGACATTCCGTCGGCCTGCATGGTCGGTCTGATCGGACCGGACGGCGTCGGCAAGTCCAGCCTGATGGCGCTGGTCGCCGGCGTGCGCGTGATCCAGCAGGGCACGGTCGAAACCCTGGGCGGCGACATGGGCAGCCGCGCTCATCGGGAAGCCGTGTGCCCGCGCATCGCCTACATGCCGCAGGGGCTGGGCAAGAACCTCTACATGACGCTGTCGGTGTTCGAAAACGTCGACTTCTTCGGCCGCCTGTTCGGCCAGTCATCGGACGAACGCGGGACACGCATCGCCGAACTGCTCGACAGCACCGGGCTCACGCCCTTCCGCGACCGGCCGGCGGGCAAGCTGTCCGGCGGCATGAAACAGAAGCTCGGCCTGTGCTGCGCGCTGATCCACGACCCCGACCTGCTGATACTCGACGAACCGACCACCGGCGTCGATCCGCTGTCGCGCCGCCAGTTCTGGCAGCTGATCGACCGCATGCGCGCGCGTCGCCCCGGCATGAGCGTGCTGGTGTCCAGCGCCTACATGGCCGAGGCGGAGCGCTTCGACTGGCTGGTGGCGATGGACGACGGCCGCGTGCTGGCCACCGGCAGTCCGGCCGACCTGCTGGCGCGCACCGGCACGACGGATCTCGACGCCGCCTTCATCGAACTGCTGCCGCCGGACAAGCGCCGCGGCCACGCCGCGCTGGTCGTGCCGCCGCGCGTCGTGCAGGGCGACGGCCCGGCCATCGTCGCCGAAGGGCTGACCATGCAGTTCGGCGATTTCACCGCGGTCGATCACGTCGATTTCGAAATCGGTCGCGGGGAAATCTTCGGTTTCCTCGGGTCGAATGGCTGCGGCAAGACGACGACCATGAAAATGCTCACCGGCCTGTTGCCGCCCACCTCGGGCAGGGCGCTGCTGTTCGGCCATGAAGTCGATGCCGGCGATCTCGATACGCGCCGCCGCGTCGGCTTCATGACCCAGGGCTTTTCGCTGTACGGCGAACTGAGCGTGCGCCAGAACCTGGTGCTGCACGCCCAGCTGTTCCACCTGCCGGCGGCGGAGGTGGCGCCGCGCGTGCAGGAAATGGTTGATCGCTTCGGACTGGCGGGCTACGTCGACGCGCAGGCCGCCGGCCTGCCGCTGGGCATCCGCCAGCGCCTGTCGCTGGCCGTCGCGGTCATCCACAAGCCGGAAATGCTCATCCTCGACGAACCGACTTCGGGGGTCGATCCGGTCGCCCGCGACGGTTTCTGGCGCTTGCTGATCGATCTGTCGCGCAAGGACGGCGTGACCATCTTCGTGTCGACCCACTTCATGAACGAAGGCGAACGCTGCGACCGGATATCGCTGATGCATGCCGGCCGCGTGCTGGCCAGCGGCAGCCCGGCGGCACTGGTCGCCGAGCGCCATGCGGCGTCGCTCGAAGACGCCTTCATCGCCTGTCTCGAAGAAGCCACCGGCGAGGCGGACCGGCCTGCCGCAGCGGCGGGCGAGGCCGTCGCCGCCCGCGCGGTGAGCACCGAACGCCGCGCCTTCAGCCTGATGCGCCTGTTTGCCTACGCGCGCCGCGAGTGGCTGGAAGTGGTGCGCGATCCGGTGCGCCTCACGTTCGCGCTGCTCGGTTCGGTCATTCTCGTACTGATACTCGGCTACGGCATTTCGATGGATGTCGAGGACCTGAAATTCGCCGTGCTCGACCGCGACCAGTCGCCTGAAAGCCGTGCCTATGTGGAGAACATGGCCGGCTCGCGCTACTTCCTCGAACAGCCGCCTCTGGCCGGCAGCGCCGAACTCGACCAGCGCATGAAGGCCGGCGAACTGAGCGTGGCGCTCGAAATCCCGCCCGATTTCGGACGCGACCTGCGCCGCGGACAGGCGGTGGAAATCGGTGTCTGGGTCGATGGCGCCATGCCCTTCCGTGCCGAAACGACGCTGGGCTACGTGCAGGGCCTGCATGCCGACTTCCTGCAGCAGGCGGCCCGCCGGCAGGTCGGCGCGGTGCAGGAGGCGCCGGCGCGGCTCGACATGCGCTACCGCTACAACCAGGACTTCAAGAGCGTATATGCCATGGTGCCGGCGGTGATTCCGCTGCTGCTCACCTTCATTCCGGCCATCCTGATGGCGGTCGGCGTGGTGCGCGAGAAGGAGCTGGGGTCGATCACCAATCTGTACGCCACGCCGGTGACCCGGCTCGAATTCCTGCTCGGCAAGCAACTGCCCTACATCGGCGTCAGCATGATCAGCTTCTACGGGCTGGTCGCGCTGGCCGTGTACGTGTTCGGGGTGCCGCTCAAGGGCAGCCTGTTCACGCTGAGCCTGGCGGCGCTCATCTTCGTGACGACGACCACCGGCATCGGCCTGCTGATGTCGTCCTTCGCGCGCACGCAGATCGCCGCGCTGGCCGCCACCGCCGTGGTCACCATGCTCGCCACCGTCACCTTCTCCGGCCTGACCCATCCGGTGTCGTCGCTCGAAGGGGCAGGGCGCACGATAGGCACCTTCTTTCCGGCGACCTACTTCCTGAACATCAGTCGCGGCCTGTTCACCAAGGCGCTCGGCCTGCGCGACGTCTACACGGACTTTCTCGCGATGCTCGCCTTCGTGCCGGTGCTCACGCTGCTCAGCGTGCTGTTGCTGAAGAAGCAGGAGCGGTGATGAAGGTGCGCCTGCTCAATGCCTGGCGGCTCGGCATGAAGGAACTGCTCAGCCTGTGGAACGACAAGGTGCTGCTGATCATGATCGTGTGGGCGTTCAGCGGCGGCATCTACACGGCGTCGACGGCGACCTCGCAGGAACTGCACAACGCGCCGATCGCCATCGTCGACGAAGACCAGTCGGTGCTGTCCTCGCGCATCGCGGGGTCGTTCTACGGGCCGTACTTCAAGCCGCCGGACATGATCACGGAATCGCAGGTCGACGCCGGGCTGGATGCCGGCATCTACACCTTCGTGCTGAACATCCCGCCCGATTTCGAGCGCGACGTGCTGGCCGGGCAGCAGCCGGTGATCCAGGTGAACATCGATGCGATGCGCGTCAGCCAGGCCTTCATCGGCGCCGGCTACATCCAGAACATCGTGCTCGGCGAAGTGGGCGAATTCGTGCAGCACCGGCGCAGCGAGGCGGCATCGCCGATCACGCTGGCACCGACCGTCATGTTCAATCCGAACATGACCAGTTCGTGGTTCGGCAGCGTGATGGAAATCATCAACAACGTGACCATGCTGTCGGTCATCCTGACCGGCGCGGCGCTGATCCGCGAGCGCGAGCACGGCACGCTGGAACACCTGCTGGTGATGCCGCTCGGCGCCTTCGAAATCATGCTGGCCAAGGTGTGGTCGATGGCGCTGGTGGTGTGGATCGCGGTCGGACTGTCGCTGTATTTCGTCGTCGGCCGCGTGCTCGACGTGCCGATCGCCGGTTCGATTCCGCTGTTCATGGCCGGCACGCTGGTACAGCTGCTGGCCACCACCTCGCTCGGCATCTTCATCGGCACGCTGTCGCGCAACATGCCTCAGCTCGGCCTGATGATGATTCTCGTCGTGCTGCCGCTGCAACTGCTGTCCGGCGGCATGACGCCGCGCGAAAGCATGCCGGAGGTGGTGCAGAACATCATGCTGTTCGCCCCCACCACGCATTTCGTCAGTCTCGCCCAGGCGGTGCTCTACCGCGGCGCCGGTCTGGACGTGGTGTGGCCCAGCCTGCTGGCGATGGCCGCGATCGCCGCCGCCTTCTTCGTTGCGTCGCTGCTGATGTTCCGGCGCAGCATCGCGGCGCAGGGCTGAAGTGGATGAGGGATTCGGGTCGTGGCGCCTCCTTTGGTGGCGGCGCCTCCGCTGCGACCTTCACCCGGCGATTGGCCCTTACCGCACTGGGCCCTCACCGCACCGGGCCCTCACCGTACTGATCGCGGCGAGGGCGCCGCGCCCGCCGGGCATTCCGCCCGCCGTTCGATCGGCCGCATCCTCATTCAACGCGCAGAGGGGTTGGGCCTCACGGTGGGTGGCTTGGCTCACGGGGTGTAGGGTGCTTCAACAGTGCGTTGTGAAATCCACCAGATATTGCCGTGGGTATCTCGAACGCCGCCTTGTCTGTCGCCGTACGGCATGTCTCCGATTTCCATTTCCAGGCTCGCTCCGTTTTCGAGTGCGCGCCTCATGGCGGCTTCGGCATCTGACACGTACAGGTAGAAGGCCGCCGCCATTGCGGGATAGTGTTCCGTGGCTTCGCTCACCATCACGGTGGATGTTCCGAGTCTTACCTGAACATTCTGGATGCGCCCGTTGCCGCGCATGGTGCGGCAGGTCTCTTCACCGCCGAGGCCACGGACAAGAAATGACACAAAGGACTCAGCATCCTTGACGAAGCAGTACGGCGTGACAGTGTTGAATCCAGGGGGTAGGTACACGACTCGCTCCGAGGTTGGTGTTCGCTCAGGACGCGGCATGATGCCGCCCTGCAAGGACATGCACTCGCGCCGCGATCACGATCTGACGATGCTGTAGAAAAACGCCGTTCCGGGGCAGGGTGCCGTGGAATCAATGGGGTTTGACCCCATCAATTCCTTGATTCCCGCCTGCCTACTTGCCGGTGTTGATCAGCGGCGTCACCGTCATGCCCGAGGGCACGACGATGGTGTTCGAATTGCCCTTCTCGGCGAACTTGAGCAGCGCCATGTTCGCCTCGTGCTGCAGATACTCGCGCGTGAGCGAGCCCGCGATGATCTGGTTCGACTCGGCGATGCCGCGGGCCTCGGTCACCTTGATGTCCGCTTCCTTCTTCGCGATCTCGGTCTGCACCTGCATCGCCTCCAGCTTCTTCTGGTTGGCGACCGCCTGCTGTATGGATTGCTCGATCGACGGGTCGGTCTGCACCGAACGGATCACCGCGCGCGACACCACGAACACGCCCGGATCATTCTTGTCGAGTTCCTCCTGCAGCTTCTTCTCGATCGCCTGCCCCAGCTGTTCCCGTTGCGTGTGGATGACCAGCGAGTCGAGCTTCGCGATCTCCTCGTAACAGGCATTGCGCGCGATGCGCCACACCAGTTCGTAGGCCGGCATGAGGTAGCCGTCATCGTGGCGCGCGGACTGCGACGCGTAGCGCGCCGACAATTCGGCGATGCTGCTCGCGTTGGCCCGGTAATAGATCGAAACGTCCATGTCGCGCAGCGACAGATTGTCCTTCGCCTTCGGTGTCAGATCGGACAGGTCGATCACGATGTCCTTGCCGGAAAACTCATGCACCGTGGAAATGAACGGCCACTTGAAATACACACCCGGCCCGATCTCGTCGGTCGAAATGACGCCCAGCGTGGTCCGTATGCCCACATTGCCGGTCTGTATCGTGCCCGCGATCGACATCAGCGCTCCCGCAGCCAACGCCACCCCGACCGGCACCAGAATCTTGCGCACATCCATCACTCAGTCTCCTCACGCAATCGGTGGCATCGCCGCCACCGCGGCCGGACACCTGTCCTGTCAGCCTGACCGTACCGCATGCCGGACAAGTTTCAGACAGGCTCCGGAGCGCATGTGATCACGGCGACGTTGCAGAGAGTGGTGAGACGGACAGAGCAAGTCAAGATGGTTGTCGCCTGGTTCATGCAACCCGGCCGCGCATGCTTTCGGGATTCGTCGCCGCATTGACGATGGCGTCACGTTCGGGGTCGAGGGTCACGAGGCCGATGTGCGACCCGTCGCGACTGCCACCCCTCGCCCGTAGACTTGAAGTACGCCACCACCTCCGGGCCATACCTCACAGACACGAGCAACTTCTTGTTCTCGGACTTCGGCCGCCCGCGCAGGGCCGGCATGGGAACCATGGACTTCAGTTGTTCCGGAGTCAGTGGCTGCGCATCGGGATCGCCCCTGGCTGCAGCGGCAATGGCCTTGTCTTCCTCGACCGCAGGCATGACAACGGCAGGACGCTCAAGGGCTTTCGGCAGAGTGCTTCACCTCTCGACGATTGGCACGGCGCAGCGTCCGGTCAAGCGAAGTGTTGAGGCTGTAGAAAAACCTGTTCTCCTGATAATTGGACCATGGCGAATCAAGTGCTTACAGCGCGATAAATCCGCCCAAACCGGGTGTTTCTACAGCCTCGTCAGCCCGCAGCGCTCGGGTGGCGGTACGCACTCGTGTATGCCACAATGGAACCACTTTGGTTGCATTTTGGTGCACGAACATGCCAACTACCCTGACCCTGAAGAACATACCCGATGCGGTGTATGAGCGGCTGAAGAACGCCGCGGAGATGCACAGGCGTAGCCTGAACAGTGAGGCGATCGTTTGCCTCGAGGCCGTGCTTCTGCCAACGAGGCTGGCGCCCGGCGAGCGGCTTGCCAGGGCAAGGGAACTGCGTGCTGCGTTGCCGACACAACGATTTACGACTGAAGACATTGATGCCGCCAAGCGGGATGGACGGCCATGATCGTTGTTGACACCAACGTGTTGGCATACCTGTACTTGCCAGGAGAGCAAACCGCTGCCGCCGAGGCACTGTTGGAACGTGATCCGGAATGGATTGCACCGATTCTGTGGCGCAGCGAGTTCCGAAACATCTTGGCCGGGTATGTTCGAAGAAACATGATTTTGTTCGAGCACGCCGTGAGTCTGCAGGCCGAGGCGGAGAGCTTGCTGGCAGGCGGCGAGTACGAAGTTGAATCACGGGCTGTACTTGAACTTGTGCGTGACAGCGACTGCTCTGCATACGACTGTGAGTTCATTGCATTGGCGGCGAAACTGGACACGAAGCTGTTCACGATGGACAAAAAGCTCTTGCGGGCTTTTCCGAATCGCGCGCTCTCACTTTCTGCGCTCTAACGACGCTGTAGAAAAACCCATCCCGGGGCAAGTTGCTGCGTCCGGCCATTGCCGGCTTGAATTCATTCTTCATCGCATCAATCCCGTTTCAGCGGTTTCATCCTCGTCTCCTGACGCCCTCACAGGGCGACTTCTGCGTGGGCCGATCGGGGCGCTTGTATCCGGTAGCAGTTGTCGCAGATCCAGGCGGGGATGCCGCGCGTGTCCAGTTCGGCCAGGTTCTTCTCGGAGTGATAGCCGGCATCGGCGCAGATCGCCGTGTCGGTGTGGCGCTGTGGTGCGCAGGCATCGACCAGCGGCAGCAGCAGTTCCTGCTCGGAACCGGTGCCGTGCGCTTGTGCGTCGACGACGATCTGGTGCGCGGCATCGACCGCCGCCACGCCGGTATAGCCCTGGATCACGCCCTTGCCGGTGGCCATCTTGGCCGACTCGTCGGTGAGCCGCTCACGGGTGCGCGCTGCGCGCGCCTCGTCGTCGTCACAGCCGGAGACGTCACGCGCCTTCTGCTCGCCCATCATGCGCTGCACGGCCGCCTCCATCTTCGCCGCCTCGCGCTCGAAGTCAGCGCGCGTGCCGCTCTTCGCCTTCGATGCATTCGACGGCAACTTCACACCGTCGATGGCAAAGAGCTCGCGCCCGATCAGGCCTTGGCGATCGCACACCAGCAGCACCTGGGTGAAGAGGGCTGCGGCTTCGTCGCCCAGCTCGGCCACGAAGCCTGCAATCGTCGTGAAGTGCGGGGCGCTGTCGCCGGAGACGGCCATGAACAGCACGTTGTTGCGGCACGCGCCGGCAATCGAACGCGAACTGATGAGCCCGCGAGAGTAGGCGAGCAGCACGATCTTGAGCAGCACCGCCGGATCAAAGGCCGGCGCGCCGCCGGCGTCGTTGGTGTAGCGGGAACGGAGGGTGGAGAGCTTGAGTTCGTTGTCGACCAGATGGCAGAGCGCGAACTCGAAGGTGCCGGGCAGCACCTGCTGCGCGAAATCGACCGGGATCATCTTCAGGTCGTAGTCGGGCGTCTTGAAGCGCGGCATCGCAGGGCTCCGTTGAAGCGATGCCCGATCATAACAACGGCATGTAAACGGACGATTAAACGGGTTTTTCTACAGCCTCAACGTTCAAGGTGAGGGGCGCGTAGCAGGCGGCAACGCCGCTTGCGGAGCGTCCCTCTCAACCGCAATGTTAGGTTGCTGCGGTTTCTGTTGAAGGAGAGGAACGAGACTAAGGACGCCAAAAAATACAGTAAGAATTGCGCTAACGACAGTTACGATAAATGACGTGGTGTTTTTCTTTCCCTCTGTTCTTAACTTGCTCTCAAGAACTTCGAGCTCCTCTGCCAATTGCATAATCGAGCGCTCACCCAATTCCTTGTTGCCGGACTCCAAAGTCCCTAAGACAGTTTGCAGAAGGTTGGCTTCTTTGCTTGATATGAGGGAGAAGGGATTAACGCGCTTCAGTTCCGCAAGGCAAGAGATGAGTTTCGCCCGATATGCAGTTGGCTTTTCCGCTTTATACAGTTCCTTGAATTCTGGCTCTGAAAGCGTGTCCACTTTGACGATTAGCTCTTCGATCAGCTCGATTGGCGAACGAAAACTGCGGGCGAGATAGGGTTGCTTTTCGCTTAAGCGGCGGTAAAGCATGCCTATTTGAGCAGTGTATTCATCCGGTGCAGATGAGTTGTCGATTACAGCCATGACACCCTGATAAAAGCGTCGTTCGGCGCGCCGGAGTTGGCTTCTGCCGCGAATCTTGAAAGCCAGCCAAATGTACAAAGGCAACACTGTCAGATACGTGGCTACGATTACATAATCAAGTAGTGACTCATCCATGAGTGGGAAGCAACCTAACGTCAGGCGTCATTCGCTCCGCGCTTGAGCACCAATAGGTGGTAGATGATATCGGTGGCCCCCTTTTTGTACGAAACATACTCGCAGTGCGAGATTGGATTGAGTCCATTCGCGCAGCATAGATCAAGAATATCGAGAAGGTTGCGCCTGTAGGTCACGAAATCCGTAGGTGCTGGCGTACCAGTCGCTGTCAATGACGGGGTTGATTGGCGGCTACTCTGGATCTGGTGACACTCGATGAGTGGTTCAAAGGTAAAGAATAGATGCGCGCCCGGATTCATCATCAAGGCACATTTTTCAAAGAATGCGCCAATATCTGAGATGAATTCAGAAGTGCCTGAGCACACAAGTGAGTCGAACGACGAGACTTCCGGGGTGAAGTCGTCGAGAAAGTCGGCGTGGTGAAGGCGAAGTGCTGGATACTTTGTCCTACAACGATCCAGCATCAGTTGGGACACGTCTACTCCCTCGATGTGTTTGATGCCTGCCGTCATGAGTGGTGGCACATCCTGACCAGTTCCAATGCCAACCACCAAGGTTGACTTGCCAGGGCTAAACCTGGAAATGGCGTTTGCCAGTTGCGCCGGTGCGTTCCATACGCCTGCTGGAGCAGTAACCTCATCATACTTCTGGGCCAAAGTGTCGTAGTAGATCTCGGTGCCGCTTTGAGGCATATTCAAGTCCTTCTTAGGCACATTAGTGCAGCTGTGGAGGGGTTCTCGATGCACTTGGAAATTGCTCGCTTGGCGGCATCTTCAGACAGATCGGATTTTGTCAGAAGGAGTGCCCCGGCGGTGATGTCGCCATCGTGATCGTAACCAAGCCAAATGGCGCAGAGTTCGTTTGACACTTTACCTAGCGGGTTCCGGAGGCGAACAACCAAGCTCTCCTGATGATCGGTTGAATCAAAGTAGACCAGAATCTGATCCTTTTCTATCTGGACCCGGCCCTTGTAATGCAACTGACTATCAATGTTCTCCTTTAACTGCACAACGTACGGATGAAGAAGGCCGCGGCGTATTTGAACGAAGGATTTGACAATCCCAGGTTTCGATCTGACATATGTCCAGTGATACGCGTTCCAATCGCCAACCAATGCAGACTTCTTGAAGAAGAACTTGTAGAGAAAGACGGGGAACAGAAGTAGCTTGGGGGCGTGACTCCACGCTATTGTTAGTACTAAACCTGACAGCGCACCCAGTATCATGGACCAGTACCAAGTCGGCTGATTGGTTGTCGCATCCCAGAAGCGAGCGATGTCGATCTGTTGTAGCTTTGCCCAAAGGTCTGAATTCATCTCTGACGCTGGCCTTCCTTGATGGTGCGACGAAGTTGTTGCCTATGACGCCTAGCGTTTGAATTCAGCGGACGGCAAAAAGCGCAGCTTTTTGACGGTCCGCTGGAATAATTTGTTAGCCCTTATAACCATTTTTTAGTGAGTATCTTAAATGTGCTCATAGGCTCTTGGAAGCATGATGCCGTTGCTTGCTCTAGGCGCTCTTGAATTGCCTTGAGTTGAATCCGAATTTCGTCTGTGTCGCTACCGATGTCCCAGAAAATCCCCTCGTGTCGGTGCATTTCGTCAAGGTGTTTTTGGAATTCGTCTTTCTCCATTTGTACACGCCCTTGGCGCTGCCAGTAATGCGTGGCCAACATACGTGCTGAAACGAAGATTGAATTGAGAGCCTTATTTGTGTCGATGAAAATTTGCTCTGTTTCCGGACCAAAGGAGGCCATGAATTTGTATTTCAGTGTGTTGAAATCGGCGAAGACATTTTCTTTTTTTGAATACCGCTCAACTACGATGTACCCGCGATCGAGCAGATCCGACTCTGCGGTTGTTTCGCCATCGCGTCTTTGTCTGGTTTTTCCTTCGTCAGAACTAGCAAATGGGTTTCGAATATATGCAATTGCATCTTTGACTTCAAAGAATTTTTCCAACACTTGCTCTGCAAGTTCAATTTGCCTCTTGCCGATAAATTCACGTTTCCATGCGCCAACACCAGAAATGATTGCCCAGCAGGCGGAAATTACAGCGACCATTTGTGCAATTGTTGCAAGCTCGATCATTGGTGCCTTCTGGGGCTAACGTGAAGTAGCCGTCATAAACGACAGCGAAAAGTTTATCGGACGACTGATGAAAAGTCGCATTTTCATCCCTTCATGCATGATCTATAAAGCATAAATCGAAACGACTTATACACCAAAGTGTCCGATAAGACATTCAGCGCGCCGGATGATCTCGCGGCGAAGCCGCCGAAGCTGCTTGATCAGGTTGTCAACCGGTTGCGGGTGAAGCATTACAGCTTGCGGACCGAGCAAGCTTACGTCGGCTGGATAAGACGGTACATATTTTTTCATGACAAGCGCCACCCGGCCGAGATGAGAAAGGACGAGCTCGAAGCCTTTCTGACGTCGCTCGCGGTGGATCGAAACGTCAGTGCTTCGACGCAGAACCAGGCCTTGTCGGCGTTGCTCTTTCTGTACCAGGAGGTCATGGGTCAGGAGCTGCCGTGGCTGGATGACGTCGTGCGCGCGAAGAAACCGCGCCGCCTGCCGGTCGTTCTCACCCGGGAGGAAACGGCGAGCTTGATCAATGCCGTTGACGACGCTCAGTGCGCCTTCATCGCGCGTCTCCTGTACGGCACGGGCATGCGCGTACTTGAATGCCTGAGGCTGCGCGTCAAGGATGTCGATTTCGCGCGGCGCGAAATTGTGGTGCGTGACGGCAAGGGCGGCAAGGATCGGGTAACCATGCTGCCGGTTTCGCTGCAGGAAGGATTGCGGGCGAAAGTCGCCAGCGCCATCGTGCAACACAAGCTCGATCTGGCCAATGGTTACGGTGAGGTCTGGCTGCCGGACGCGCTGGCCGTGAAATACCCGAACGCGGCCAAGGCGTCCGGCTGGCAGTACGTGTTCGCGGCGCCTTCGTTTTCGCGTGATCCGCGCTCCGGTGTGGTGCGTCGTCACCACATCGATGAAAAGCGCATCCAGCGCGCCATCCGTGCGGCTGCGCTCAAGGCAGCCCTGCACAAGGTCGTGTCGCCGCATACGCTGCGCCATTGTTTTGCGACCCATCTGCTCGAATCGGGCTACGACATCCGTACCGTACAGGAACTGCTTGGCCACGCCGACGTCAGCACCACGATGATCTACACCCACGTCCTCAACCGGGGTGGGCGAGGGGTGGTTTCACCGCTGGACGCAGTCCAGCGGTGAAACGCGAAGCACTGCTTCGCGAACCCCGAGCCGGGAGCCGCAGCATGCGGCGAACCGTGGGTCGAGGGGGTG